>JAZBPA010000068.1:0-20732 GCA_036351435.1 Candidatus Competibacteraceae bacterium | reverse complement strand
GTTTCCGGATCGTAGTAATGCTCGGAGCGTTCCAAACTGCGGCTACCCTGATCCATTTCCAACACCCGGATATATTGAGTCGATTCCGGGTCGCGGCCGTGGTTGTTTTCCTCGACGCAAGCGGAAACGCAATCGCGATACCCCTGGCAACGGGAGATGTTGATGGCATAACCGAACACCACGCCGGGTTGCGGCGGGGGGTTTTCGCACTGGATATCCACTCCGTAACGCTGTTTGGCTCGGCGCTCAATCCGCCCTAAAGCCGCCTGAATTTCATCGGGGGACATGCGTTGATAATGGTCCTGGAAGAAATCACCCCAGGTGTCCTTTAGCGTGGCCCCGCCCCAAGCCGGAGAGCCGGCAGCAGACGCGGTAGCCACACCGACGGTGCCTAAGCCCTTGAGCAACTTCCGGCGCGCATGATCGACGCCATCCGGCTGTTCAGGAACTGCCTCGGAATCTGTTCGCGCAGTGCGACGGGGATCGAAAAAGCGCAACGGGAAAACCTTATCATTGTTGCTCATCGGTAGACTCCGTCGCTTTTGCAGTTGTATGGCGTTCCCAAATCGCTGGCAGGTTGTGCTGTACGCCTTCCTGACGCTCCAAACCGGCCCGCACCGGCGGCGGGAGTTGCGGTGCGCGGGGTAGAATGACGGGGGCATGAGGATCATGGCATTGACTGCAGTTGTAAATTTCCCTTTCTCCTTGCCAATTACCGACGCGCTTGCCGTGTGCGCCGAAAAACCAATCTTTCTGTTGCGGGAAATGGCATTGCCCACAGACCAGATAAGTCTGATCATAGCCGACCTTTTCACCGCGCAACGTGCCCAACTGATCGCGGTCCTCTAAATCATGACACTCCATGCACCATAGTCTGCCCTTGCCGTGATCCAGTTCGGGGTGCGGTACGGCAAGCTTGCGCGGCTTTGGATCCGGTGGCTTGTACTGGTGACACATGGAACAAGGATAATTGGGCAGCGGTTCCGCGCGTGGCGCAACGGTGAAGGCGGGCGCTCCCGGATAGCCGGAAAAGCCGGTTAACGGGCTATTCTCAGGGGTATCAGCGGCGATGAGTGTCGGTGTGTAAGCGATAACACACCACAGCAAGACGGATTTTAGGTAATCGCTCAACGTTGCGCGTCCAAATAAAACAATAATGTAATTAAGGTATTTAGCTGAAAAAAATACCTTATCAATACTCTATGGGTATTGATTGATTTAGATCAAGAAATGAGGGGAGAGTTAGCAGTCCAGATTGATATAGCTAAGCCAGTTTATTTTGATCACTGCGTTCAGTTATATCTCTTTGATTTATAATGCAACATGCAGGGACCAGCCGTTGTCGTTTAGCTAGGCGCGGAGTTGTTGCAGATTGGTGGGTGAACGCGGGGAACGCCCGCGTTCCAGTGTTACCGTCACACCAAGTTATGCGTCTTTTTCAATTCAGTGTAAACAATGCTGGACACCTGGCGGATCACGTTACCACGCGTTGAACTCCAGTGCCCCAGGTTCTTCGCGCGACTGGAGCGTTCAATAATGGCGATAAAGGTGTAGGGATGTGGTCTACCGTTTCTGCCGCGAGCCACCACGATCCCCATGTCGCCGCATAACCGCGAAGTTGTCCCGGTTTTGTCGTAGATCATCGTGCCGGGAGGGACCTTTTCCGCGCCGTTGTAGATTCGATCTTTGTTCGGTAGGCGCATCAACCGTTTTATTTCGCGTGAATATGGAAGTTTGTCATGCCATAGCGCGTAGAGAAAACGGCTGTAATCCCTGGCGGATGCTTTATTTCTATAGGTTCTGCCATTTGTCGGGATCCGTTCGACGATTCTCGTTTGTTGGAACATGCCGGGATTATTTCGTCTGAGGATTCGCTCCACTTGTTGTGGCCCCCGACGTCCACCAAGTAAGTTGATAAAATAATTAGTCGCCGAATTGCTGCTGCGCTGGATCATGGCTTCCATCTTGGCTCTGGCGACACGGTCATAACGCACTCTTCCCGTTCTGAGTTGCTGGAAAAACGCCAGCGCAATAAAGGGTTTGATCATGCTGGCGCTTTGGAAGGGAGCATTCTCATTAATCGAAACCAGCTTTTTCTGGGTCGTAAAATCGTACACCGACCAAGCCGTTTTCTCTCTGGAGGAAATCACTCCGCGCTGGCGCAACAACTTGATGTGCTGCTCAATTTTTTTCTCAAGCCCCGCAGGATAGGCCGAGTAAGCCGAAGCTAACTCAGGCAGTCCGCCGAATAATGCCAAACTGGATACGGCCGTTGCCGTGAATAAGAAACGTCGCCTCGACGGGTCGATGCCGGATTGATCAGTATCGCGCTGTGCGCTGGCTTGGATAATAGATTGATTAGAAAAATTCATTGCGCCTCCTCGGATCTGGAGTTACTAACTAGGACGCGACTTGTGTTGCAAAAATTGCACACGCTTAAGAGGGGCTTTTTCTCGAATCGGAAACTAAGTTTTGCGTGCTTGAGAAATAGCTTGAATCGATTCTACAACACTTTTCGGCATGGTGGTAAAGATAATACAATTTGACGCGAATGCAAGCTATTCCCAACAACAGGGTAGTGGGCCGATACAACGAAAATTCAGTATCCACACTTACTGATCCGATCCTTCCGGCAATGGCTTTATACACAACCAACTACCCAACGCTAGGCTTTGCTGGCAAACTGATGGCCCGATTTCAACCAGACGACCCATCACAACACCTATATGCAGACTGCGATGCAACTTCCATGGCACCAATTGACGCGAACCCTGTTATTACTTGTGATCTTTGCAGTGCTGTGGTGGGCGCTGACTGATGGTGATAGCAGTGGGTGGACGATGGGAATACCAGCCATCATCGCTGCTTGTGCTACCAGTTTGCTGCTGGGTCCGCCCAGCGTCCGCTTGCATCCGCTGGGTTTGCTGCGTTTTGTGTTGTATTTTCTCAAAGAATCTTGTTGGGGTGGTGTTGATATCGCACGGCGAGCCTTTCATCTTGATTTGCCGATGCAGCCGGTTCTGTTGCCCTATCCGTTACGGTTGCCGCAGGGGCCTTCCCGCACGTTGTTCGTTACCACAATGACGCTTTTGCCCGG
Organism: Candidatus Competibacteraceae bacterium; assembly: GCA_036351435.1. Classification (GTDB taxonomy): domain Bacteria; phylum Pseudomonadota; class Gammaproteobacteria; order Competibacterales; family Competibacteraceae; genus JAAUQA01. Next base: position 17,635 of record JAZBPA010000068.1, on the reverse strand, counting down.
TACGCTGGGTGCTGAATTACGCGGCGATGACGTGATTGTGCATGTGTTGGCTCCAGATATGCTGAACGAACTGACGGTTCTGGAGCAACGGGTGGCCGGTCTATTTGCTATTAAGCTGTCCTAAAACTGTGACGAGAATGTGATGATTACACCTGATCTGTATTTGGTGGTCGCCGTTTTTTTGTTGGCTAATTTGCTCATCGGTCTAGCCCGTATTGCGATAGGCCCTGATCGGATCAACCGATTGCTGGCGACACAATTGATGACCACGCTGGTCACCGCTATTTTGGTGCTACTGGCGGAAACCTTAAATTTGCCATCATTACAGGATGTTGCATTATTGTTCGCCTTATTGGGTGCATTGGTCAGCGTAGCGTTTGTGCGCTTGACTTCCTCTGTTCGCAAGGATTCTACATCGTGATGTTCCCAGATTGGCTTGCATGGGTGCTATTGAGCGATCTGTTCCCTTGGCTGTTGATTACTCTGGGTGCGGTATTCTTTTTAGCCGGTACAGCAGGGTTGGTCCGGTTTCCCGATTTGTTTAGCCGGCTACATGCGTTAACTAAGGCGGATAATCTCGGCCTTGGCTTGATTTGTTTGGGATTGGCTTGGCACAACAAGTCACCCTCTGTTGCGCTGAAATTACTGTTGATTTGGTTGTTGGTGTTACTAGCCAGCGCTGTATCCTGTCATTTAATCGCCCGCTATGCGTTGCACAGCGACAGCAAAGTCTGGAAACAACGGCATGATTGAGTGGTTGTTTGACGGCTTATTGGCCATCGGCTTGTTGTGGCTGGGTTGGCGTACTGTAGTCAGCGCTGAGCTATTCAAGGCCATCGTAATGTTCATCGTGCTTGGACTGTTCATGGCACTGTGCTGGGCGCGCTTAGCAGCGCCCGATGTGGCGCTGGCGGAAGCGGCCATAGGTGCCGGATTGATCGGTGCACTGTTGTTAGATGCGTATCGCGCATTGGTGGCCGAGCGCTGGCAGGCTGATGACCGCAATGCAAAACCGCTTGTTGCGGCCAGCTTGGCTATTTTAAGCAGCGTACTAATCGGTGGATTGGCGTGGGCGTTATTGTTCTCGCCGGAGCCGGTAGTCGATCTGAATGCCCAGGCTCGCGCTCGGCTTGCTGACAGCGGAGTCGGCAATCCCGTCACTGCTGTGTTGCTCAACTTTCGCGGTTACGACACCCTCTTGGAAGTGGGGGTGCTGTTTTTGGCTTGGTTGGGGCTGTGGACGGTCGGTGAACAAGAATCGAATTCCGCCGCTACCGGCGCTTGGGTTGAAGATTCCGATTTGCTCACAGCATTAGTGCGACTGCTGGCTCCGCTGGGGGTGCTGATTGGCGTCTACCTGCTTTGGGCTGGGGCGAATGAACCTGGCGGTGCTTTCCAAGCCGGGACAGTGTTGGCGGCGGTCGGGGTGCTGCTGCGCCTCAGCGGGCGGTTACGGCCAGAGCTGAGTCCTGATCTCTGGGTTCGTTTTGGAGTTACCGTGGGCTTGCTGGTGTTCAGTGCCATCGCTGTGGGGGTGATCCCCGTTGGTGGTAACTTGTTAGAGTATCCGGGAGATTGGGCTGGCCTGCTGATTGTAGTTATCGAAACTTCTCTGATGGTGTCGATAGCCTTAATTCTGACCCTGTTGTTCATTGGATCAGCGGGATTGCGTCGTGGAGGATCATGAACCAGCCGTTATTTTTTGCCTGGGTCGGCGCTGCTTTGTTCGGTATCGGCCTTTACGGGTTGTTGGTGCACGGGCATCTAATGCGCAAAATTGTCGCGTTGAATGTCATGGGTAACGGGGTTTTTTTGGTGTTTATCGCCCTAGCTCGGCGTGATCCTTTGGTAACCGACCCCATTCCCCACGCCATGGTGCTGACCGGGTTGGTCATCTCGGTGAGTGCCACTGCGTTTGCCCTAGTGCTGCTAAAACGTCTTGCCCGCCAAGCGCAGGCTCAGGAGTCATCGGAGCACGATTCATGAGTTTTACAGCCGCTGCGGCGGTCGTTCCTGTTTTGTTGCCCTTGTTAGTGGCGCCGCTGATGTTGTTGTTAGGGCAGCGGTCGCGAGCCGCTTTGCTGATAATAACGGTCATCGGGATCGGCTGGGCGCTACTGATATTGAACGGCCAAGTCTTGGAGCTGGGTCCGCAGCGCTATGCGGTCGGCGGTTGGGGCGCACCGTTAGGCATTGATCTATACGCTGACGGCTTAGCAATGCTGATGCTCTGGTTGACCTGGGGCGTGGGCAGTTTGGTCAGTGGTTATGCCTTAGTTTATTTCGCCCATGGCGAAGCGAAAGCCGAGCGGTTTTGGCCGATTTGGTTGCTCTTGTGGATGTCGTTAAACGCGCTGTTTCTGGCTGCTGATATTTTCAATCTCTATGTGACCTTGGAATTGCTGACCCTGGCAGCGGTTCCACTGGCGGCACTAACTGGAGAAACGGAAGCGCTGCGGGCCAGCATGCGTTATCTGCTGTTCGCCTTGTTAGGCTCATTCTGCTATATGCTGGGAGTAGCTTTGTTGTATGGCGGATTCGGCACCCTGGATATTATGCAACTGGGATGGTTAGTCACTCCGGGTCCGCTAGCCTGGGTCGCACTGGCACTGATAACCCTAGGGCTGCTCATTAAAGCGGCTATTTTCCCTTTCCATGTGTGGTTGCCTCCGGCGCATGCGAATGCGCCCACACCGGTGAGTGCGTTACTGTCGGCCTTGGTGGTCAAGGGTGCGCTCTATCTATTGGTGCGTATCTGGTTTCAGGTTTTTCCCAACGCGGGGACGCTAGTAGCAGGCCAATTATTGGGATTGTTGGGTGCTATGGCCATTTTGTACGGTTCTTGGCAAGCACTGCGGCAAGTGCGGCTTAAATTGTTAGTGGCTTATTCTACCGTGGCACAACTGGGGTATTTTTTATTGGTATTTCCTTTAGCTAATGCCACCGGTTGGGGCGGCGCCATTTTGCAATTATTATCTCATGGCTTTGCCAAGGCAGCGCTGTTTTTAGCTGCTGGCAATGTGTTACACGCTTTGGGTCATGACCGTATTGCACAGCTTCATGGGGTCGGTATGCAATTGCCGATCACAGTGTTTACCTTCGCGCTCGCCGGTATTGGGATCATGAGTATGCCGCCTAGTGGTGGATTCTTGGCGAAATGGCTGTTGCTACGCGCTGCACTGGAATCCGGGCAATGGTGGTGGGCTATCGTGCTGCTGTGCGGCGGATTGTTGGCTGCCACTTATGTATTCCGGGTATTGGGGTATGCCTTGCTTGCACCTGCCGAACAGCAGTTGCCTAAAGTGGTGAAGCCGGCGCTCACCCTAGAACTTATCCCGTTGCTGTTGGCGTTGATTTCAGTGGCCATAGGTTTTGTTGGCATGCCTTATTTGACGTTGCTTGACATTGGCTCTCCATTTTCCGGGCAACAGCCATGAATTGGCAGGCCTGGGATAATTATTTTCCTCCGTTAGTGTTATTCACCTCGTTGGGTACCGGGGTGATCATCTTTTTGCTAGGCGCAGAACGCCATCGGTTGCGTATTTCGCTCAACATGATCGGGGCGGTGCTCAAGCTGGGTTTGGTAGGTGTCATGCTGTGGGGGGTTTTTCACGAACACACCTATGAATTCAGAGTCTTGCTATTGCCTGGGTTATATCTGGTGCTGTGGGCGGATGCGTTCGCGATGTTTTTTACCTCGCTGTCCGCTGTGTTGTGGTTGCTGACGACTGTTTATGCGGTCGGCTACCTGGAGGATGCGCCTAATAACAGCCGGTTTTTCGGTTTTTTCAGCCTTTGTGTGACCGCTACCATGGGGGTGGCGATGGCCGGCAATCTGTTCACTTTCTTCATTTTTTACGAATTGTTAACCTTGTCGACCTACCCTTTGGTGGTTCACCGAGGCACTCCACAATCTATCCGAGCGGGCGCTACTTATCTGAAATACACGTTATTCGGCAGTGTGCTGCTCTTGCTGGGTATTGTTTGGCTTTATACGTTAGCTGGCCGACAAGACTTTACCGTAGGGGGGGGTAGTGAACTAGAGTTCCTGGCGGACACGCACGCTTGGCAATTACGAGTGATTTTTCTGCTGCTCATCGCTGGTCTTGGTGTTAAGGCTGCCTTATTTCCTTTGCACGGCTGGTTACCGCAGGCCATGGTTGCCCCAGCGCCGGTCAGCGCGTTACTGCATGCTGTCGCTGTGGTCAAAGCCGGTGCGTTCGGCATCGTACGGGTAGTCTACGATGTTTACGGCGTGGTCTTCGCCCACGCGCTGGGAGTAACCACAATTCTAGCGGTATTGGCTGCCATTACGATTGTCTATGGCTCGCTGCGCGCGTTGAATCAAGACGATTTGAAACGCCGGTTGGCTTATTCCACCGTTAGTCAGGTTTCCTATATTGCGCTTGGAGTGGCGCTCGCCGGCCCGTTATCAACCATCGGTGGGATCGTTCACTTAGTGAATCAGGGGGTGATGAAAATAACGCTGTTTTTCTGCGCCGGTAATCTCGCCGAGACTTTGGGTATCCACAAGATCAGCGAAATGAACGGGGTAGGGCGTCGCATGCCCTGGACAATGGGCGCCTTCACTCTGGCGGCCTTCGGGATGATCGGTGTGCCACCGATGGCCGGCTTTATCAGTAAATGGTATCTGGGTTTAGGTGGCCTGGAGGCGAACCAGCCTTGGGTGCTTGCCGTATTGCTTGCCAGTACCTTATTGAACGCAGCTTATTTTTTGCCTATTTTGCAGCGGGTTTGGTTTCAACCAACACCGGCAACTTGGCCTGCGGAACACCATACAGGTCGCTGGGAAACCTCACTCAGCTTACTGATGCCACCAGTGATAACCGCTGCTCTGGCATTAATCATCGGTCTGTTAGCTGGAGCCCCGTTTAGCCCCTTAGAATGGGTAAAGCTCATCGCTGAGCGAGAATATCGCTGATGCTGGTACTGATCAGCTTAGCCGTGCCGTTATTGTTAGCGATAGCACTGTCGAACCATAGAGGCCGTCACGCGATTCCTCTTTTGTTACCGGTAGCAGCTTTACCGGTATTGGCCTTAGCTCTCCTCCAATCTGTCTCGACGCTCGAATTGCCCTGGCTATTACAGGGTACCCAGCTGGGTGTCGATGAGCTGAATAGACCTTTGCTGTTGTTAGCTGCGCTGATCTGGACCGCGGTTGGCTGTTACGCTCGTGGTTGGTTATTAGAACAGGAAAGCCGCAAAGTTCGTTTTCAGTTGTTTTACTTACTGACTTTGAGCGGTAATGTAGGTGTTTTGCTGGCCCAGGATGTGGTCGGTTTCTACTTTTTCTACGCGTTGATGGCCTTCGCCACTTACGGCTTAATCGTGCATGACGGCAGTCCCATGGCACGTCGCGCTGGGCGTATTTATATGGCCCTGGCGGTTGGCGGCGAAGCGCTATTGCTATGCGCACTGTGGTTTATCGCCGATGCGTCAAGCGGATTCAATATCAAACTGGCTGACTTGGCTGCCCACATCGCAGAAATGCCACAGCGCGACCTTGTCGTGGGCTTGGTACTGGCTAGCTTTGCGGTCAAAATGGGCAGCGTACCGTTGCACATTTGGTTGCCCGCCAGTTATCGCTGCGCCCCTACACCGGCCAGCGCGGCATTGGGTGGCATCGTGATCAAAGCCGGTTTGCTCGGTTGGTTGCGTTTTTTGCCGCTAGGGCAAGTTGCCTTGCCTGAGGTGGGAGAGATATGCATCGCGGTAGGAATGCTATCGGCGTTTTATGGAGCCTTGGTCGGCGTCTTGCAAGAACGGCCAAAAACTGTAGTGGCGTATTCCAGCATTAGCCAGATGGGGTTACTGACCGCATTATTGGGAGTTGCCCTGACAGCTCCGGCAATATGGCCGTCGCTGGTTAATCTCATGGTGTTATTCAGCTTGCATCACGGAATTGCCAAAGCCGCTTTATTCTTGGGAGTAGATGTCGCTGGTCGGAATATGCCCGGCAGCGGTTGGTTGTTGACATTACCTGCCTTGGCGTTGGCAGGAGCGCCGTTGACCAGTGGCGCAGTGGCTAAGTTAGGGTTCAAGGAAGCCGGATCACTAGCTCCGGGAGACTGGAGCCATTGGATGCCGCTACTGCTCACACTCAGTTCGGGAGCTACCACGCTGCTCATGGCTCGTTTGCTTTACCTGGCGTGGCCCCGCCAATCCGGGCGGTTACCATCCCCTTGGCTATTGACTCCCTGGCTTGGGTTGTTAGTCGCGCTGTGGCTTGTACCTTGGTGGTGGTCGATAACCCAGTTGCCTGGATTACTGCCCCGAGCACTAGAGGCAAGTGCCCTGCTTGATAGTGCAGGAGTATTGATAGGATGCAGCGTGGTTGCGGTAATCGTTTGGGGTATTGGGCGGATTACCAGACTGCGTTACGTTTTACCGGAAGGTGATGTGGTCATACTGGGTCAGTGGCTAAGCCTGTGGAAGCGCAATATGGGATTATCTGCTGCTAAGCTTCCAAAGCTCACTATGGTAATTGGCGTACACAATTGGAATGTGTTAAATGGCGAACGTTACTTGCTGCATTGGCCCGTTGCTGGCCTAGGCTTTTTAGCGCTATTTGTGGTGTTAGTTTTTTTATTGGTGAGATGATTTAACTTCGCATTCATAGCCAGGCCAGTAGCCTAGGTTGGGTTATCGTAGTGTGTAAAAAAAGCCGATCTAAGACAAATCGGCTTTTCTCGCTTATAACGTAACGCTGACTTAGTTAGGGGGATACCGAACTGGTTAAAAAGTCGGTGCTGACTCCAGTGTGGTCCCCGGCGCCAAAGTCATATTGTCACCTTGACACCATATCTCATCATTGATGAGTAATTTGAAAACCAAATCCGAAGATGCTTTAGTTGACCAGTGCCACTCACCGGTACTGGCGTTTTCCATGGGAATGCCTTTCTCCCAACTCAGCTCAGCACCCTCTCCACGAATAAAAAGACTGTTACCAAATCCAACATCGATTTTGGCGATCACTTTGGTCTCATTCTTTACCGCGGCTTTCCTTTGCCCGCTACTGGCTTTGCGCGCAGGAGTAGATGCTCCCCCGGCCGTTTTCTTGCTCGCAGTCGCTCGAGAAGCCGCTGCTTTTCTGGTGGGCTTTTTAGGTGTCGTAGAGGCACCTGAGGTCGCTTTAGCCGGTTTCTTTGCCGGCGCTGGATCAGAAATAACAATTTTCTCAGCTGAACTGGCTGTAGGTTTTGCAGCCGCCTTATTTGCTGCAGCTGTGGTCGACGACTCAGCAGCCTTATTAACAACCGCTGTCTTTTCAGAGGGGGTCTTGTTAGTGGTAGCGGATTGAGTTGTGGCCTTCTTTGCCGGCATTCGGAGTGCTCCTCAGTGGATTGAGAATTGATTAGGGCTGTGATCTTGTATCAGTGGGGAGATCCACAATGGGTTCTCAAATACTGAGATCATCTAATGTTTTGCCGGAGGCAAGCGCATCATTAAGCCAATTCGGCCTTTTGCCTCGACCGGTCCAGGTTTGTTTGGGATCTTCGGGGTTGCGATATTTAGCGACGCCTTTTGAAGTTGACGCTGATTTACTTGCTTTCTCGCCGTCTTTAACCTCGACGTTTAAATTTACCGACGCGGCCAGCGCTTGTATTTTTTTTATGACATCTTTCTTCTTGTCCCGCTCATACTGATTGACCAAGTCCTGGGCGTTGGTAATCAAGCTCTGCAGAGCGTCCAAGGACATGTTTTTCAACTCTTCAGCATTCATCATCTTTGACCTCGCGAATAACAGTAAGGGATTTGCCAATAGTTTTGTATTTAGTTCGTTCGATCTATATTTCTATTCTATTAATCCTCGAAGGTCAATATCTAACCTTAAAAATTTATTGTTTCCAATGGCTGAAATGACGTATTGGTTTAGTAAGAACGGTGTTGATAGCCAACCGTGATTGGCTAATGAGCTGATTATTTTCTAGATCCGAGCACTATTCCCTAGCGTCTTTTAGCGTCATGCCCCGGTAAAGATATACCGCTGCCTTAACGAACATTATTGGGCAACTTGTTTAATACAGCTTACAGGTTAACCAAGTTAGCCTGCCAATGAACGACAGATTATCCTGGTTCAGAAATGATGTTATTCCCAACGGAAACTGAGGGAACCTACCCATAGAAAGACGCCACTCATGACCATCAAAATAGCTAAATGTCCGGCTATCTGAGTTAATCCTGAGCCGTCAATCATAACTGCGCGCGCCCCGTCAATTAGGTGAGTCAATGGAAGTAGTAGGGCAAGCTTTTGTAACCAGGGATGCAGACCTTCAAGAGAAAACCAGACCCCCGACAAAAACATCATCGGCCAGCTAAGCATGTTGAGCAACCCACCCGCCAACTCCTCGCTGTTAATTCGAGCGGTGATCATCAACCCCAAACTAATTAAGCTAACCGCACCTGTCAGGAAGACAAGAAACAGATTAATAAAATTACCGAACATGGCGAAATCGATAAACCAATCGGTTCCAATGAACACTAATGTGGTGGCCGCCATGACCAGCCAAAGTCGGGAAGTGACCTGAGCCGCTAAAAACTCCAAGGCTGTCAGCGGGGTGGCTTTCAATCGCTTAAGCACACGGTTCTTACGATACCGTACCAACACGTAACCGACGCCATATAAGCAACTGAACATCATGTTCATGGCCAACACCCCGGGGAGTACCCAATCGACATAACGGATTTTTTTACCAGTGACGGTTTGTTTGCGAAAATTAGCTATGCCGCTACCACGCAATACGCGCTCCAACAAATACCCCTGGGGGGAGTCATCATTAATCCAGTAATGCTTAGCCAAGGGGTCGAGCAACATGTCGAGTTGATGACGTTCTACCTTGACGATAGCTGAGGCAACATCGGTTACGAAGATAAAATCAATGTAATCGGTCGCCAGAAAGGCATTTTTCGACCCATCGGTCGATGGGCCAATGACGCCGACTTTATAAAGTTCCAATCGGTTACCGGAAAAAGCAAAGGCGAAGCCTATTACGATGAGTGTGGGGAATAACACGTTCCAAGCTAGCGAAGAGCGGTCGCGTAGAAACTCTTTATTGCGGGCCACGAACACCGCCCAGAATCGTTGTAACTTCAAGCGCGCAATTCCTTACCGGTTAGTTCCAAGAACAAGTCCTCTAAGGTACGTGGCCTGACCTGCAGGTGTTCCAAAGAAACGCCAAGCGCTAACAGATCACGTATCGTTGCGTTGACATCACTAGTCAAGATATCGATACCCTCCCGGTGTTGAATCATAGTGGTCGACAATAGTTCGGTACCTGAAGGTAACGCATCGTCAGGCAATTGCAGCACCACCTCGTTAAAATGCTCGGTTAGCAACGCCTTCGGATTACCTTGAGCGATAAGCTTGCCATGGTCCATGATTGCAATCTCGTCGCACAAATTGAAGGCTTCTTCCATATAGTGGGTCGTTAGTATCAGGGTTTTGCCTTGTGCTTTTATCGTATGAACCAAGTCCCAAAAATTTCGCCTTGCTTGAGGATCAAGCCCGGTCGTCGGTTCGTCCAAAAACACGATTTGCGGGTCATTCACCAGGGCAATGGCTAACAATAGCCGTTGGCGTTGCCCACCTGAAAGTTTACGAGTATCCCGATCCAGAAATTCCTGCAATGCGCACGTTGCAATCAGTTTGTCCAAGGGTACGGTTGTGGTGTAAAGCTGTTGGAACAAGGCCAGCGTTTCTTGCGTAGTGATAAAATCCTGCAAGGCAGTGGATTGGAACATGATGCCGGCCTCGTCGCGAAACCGACGACCCAAAGGAGTGCCTTTGTAGAGAATCGTGCCACCAGTTGGCTTAATAATTCCTTCCAGCAATTCCACGGTCGTGGTTTTACCGGCGCCGTTGGGCCCCAACAAACCGAAGCACACCCCCTTGGCGATGGAGAAATCAACGCCATCGACGGCTTTTATGCCGCGAAAGTGTTTTGATAAATCAATGACTTCCAGCAATGTTGCCATGCAATGGATAATATCGTCGGGTTAGAGAGAACAAGCGGCCAATTTGTTGGCTAAATTAACCAACATAGCAGCCGTAGCGCCCCAGATGTAACGATTTTCATAGGGAATCACATAATAGAAACGCTGTTCTCCACGATATTCGGAAGCATGGCGTTTATGGTGGTTGGGATCCAGGATAAAGGCTAAAGGGACTTCGAATGCTTCGGCTACTTCGAAGGTATCCAACCGCAGCTCGAACCGCGGTTCGACGAAACCTACCACGGGAGTAACCAGAAAGCCGGTGATCGTTTGATAGGGTTCCATGAAGCCGACCACTTCTACATGCTGGCGGTGCAGGCCGATTTCCTCCTCGGTTTCGCGCAGAGCGGTTTCGGTATGGTTTGAATCGTGTTGTTCGACCCGGCCACCGGGGAAGCTGATTTGACCGGCGTGATTGTACAAGTGCTCGGTACGTTGGGTCAGCAACACGGTGAACCCTTCCGGTCGATCCACTAAAGGCATAAGCACAGCGGCGGCGGTCAGTTGCCGTTCCTCGCGCGCTAGCCCAGATACGGCAAAATCACCTGCCAGGCTACCCGAAAGGGGCTTATTATGCAGACATTGTCGAATGGATTCGCGTAAAGAAGGGACAGTCACGGCTGGCCGAATACCCGAAAATAATTAGCCGTAGTCGCCTCTGCGACACGCTCTAACGGCTCACCGCGCAAACGAGCAACGCATTCGGCCACATGACGGACCCAAGCCGGTTGATTCTTTGCGCCGCGATGCGGTTCGGGAGCTAGATAGGGTGAGTCTGTTTCGACCAACACACTGTCAGACGGTAATCGACGGGCGACCTCATGCAGCTTGGTCGCATTGTTGAAAGTGACGATCCCGGACAGAGAAATCACAAAGTTCAATGCCATGAAACGCACCGCTGTATCCCAATCCTCGCTGAAACAATGCACAACACCGCCAATATCGGCAGCGTTCTCCTGTTCAAGCAGGCGAAGTGTATCAGCATGCGCGTCGCGAGTATGGATGATCAATGGTTTGCCGGTCGCCCGTGCCACCGCTATTTGGGTGCGGAACCAATCCTGTTGCCGCGCTTTATTTCGATCATGGTAATAATCCAGGCCGGTTTCGCCGATGGCGACGACTTTGGGATGTTCAGCTAACTTGAGTAAATCGTCATACTGAGGAGCACGTCCTCGTTTCACACTGGGATGTACCCCGACGGATACACTGACATTGGCGAAAGGTTCAACTAACCGGAGCATATCAGACCATGCTTCCAGGCTGATGCAGACGCACAGGAAATGCTCAACCCCTTGTCGCTCTGCCGTTTCTAGCGCAGTGCTAAGCTGCCCGTCGAAAGGCTTGAGGTCGAGCCGGTCCAAATGACAATGGGAATCAACTAGCATAGTGTTTCAGCGGAGGGTGTATTACGCAAATAATGCAATCCAAGCGACGGTCAGTAGCCGTCATTACATAGTGTGTGTCAGCCGATCTAAAGATTGGTTAACGCCTGCAACATAGGTTTCGATCTGTTTATGGACGTTGCCGCCTTCAATACCACTAAACTGAATACCGATACCCGCAGGTCGCCCACCGAGTGCACCGCGTGGCGTAATCCAGACGACTTTACCGGTGACGGGATAGCGTTGCGGATCGTCCATCAGGGTGAGTAGCAGAAACACCTCATCCCCCAACTCGAAAGTTTTCTCCGTGGGAATAAAAATACCCCCGTTTTTAAGAAATGGCATATAAGCCGCGATCAAGGTATTCTTGTCTCGGATAGCTAAAGACATCACCCCTTGTTTGGGAGTCTTTGGTGGTAGCATGATCAGCAACCTCCGCTGAAGGATCGATTAAATTGCGTTCACACACGAAGCGAGAAATGCTTCGAGCATCAGTTTCGGGTTAACCGACGTGACGCATAACGCTTGCAGCCTAAGCACCGTGTCCAGACGTTGAAAAAGTAATCGTGTAGGTGACCGTTCGGCTAGGACCCGCAACTGCGAGCGCCAGTCTGGATTGAATAAGCGCGGTGGATCGGCGGTCATCTTAAGCCGAATCATATCCATGTGCCAACCGATTAACCAGTGCAGATTCTCCGCAACATCGCCGGCACTCCAAGTTTCTGCGGCACTGATGGGGTCTTCATTCCCGTCGAGCACCTGACTATAGCATTGAAATAGCGTCTGTCGCCGGTTCAAATGACTGTCTGCAGCGTAGTCCAACGCCTTCAATGGGGCTCCACCACTCAGGTCGAGCATTAACTTAGAGTCAGCGCCTTGTTCCAAACGCGGCGCGAGCCAAGCTAATGCCTGCTCTGTTGACGGTTCACTGAATATCACAGTTTGACAACGGCTGCGCACTGTTGCCGGCAATCGAGACGGAAACGGTGTCACCAACAACAACAAGCTATTCGTCGGCGGTTCCTCCAAGGTTTTCAATAAACTGTTAGCTGCGTTGATATTCAACTGCTCGGCTGAGGCCACCAAGGCGACTTTATACCCACCAAACTGACTGGTGTAGCCTAGAAAAGCGCACAGTTCGCGAATTTGATCGACCTTGATCGGTTTGTTGGGTTCGCTGGGTTCCGCCACAGTGCAATCTGGATGCCCGGCACTTAAAAATAATCGGCAACTCCGGCACGACCCACAAGAGATGGCTTGTTCATCTCGGGATTCGCACAACAGCGCCTGGATCAACCGTTGCGCAAAAAGCAACTTGCCTAGCCCCGGAGGACCGACGAGCAACAAGGCATGCGGTAAACGATCGGCGCGTTGGCGTTGCCAAAGCTGTTGCCATTGTGCTGATTGCCAAGGGAGTAATTCAGTCATCGCTGTTTTCGACTAACACGCTTAAATGGGACTCCACGTCGATTTTGACCTGTTCTATCGATTGGCTTGCATCGATAACCCGATACCGCTCATGATTATTCGCAGCTATTGTCTGATAAGCGTGTCGTACCCGCTCAAAAAACAATTGGTCCTCACGCTCGAAACGGTCCAGCCTGGCGCGTAGTCGGGTTCGCTGTAAGCCTAGGTTCACCGGCAAATCGAACAGCAAGGTCAAGTCGGGACAACGGGATTCCGTTAACCAATTCTCCAGTACTGCGATCCGCTCCCAGGGAACGCCTCTGCCACCGCCCTGATAGGCATAAGTAGCATCAGTGAAACGATCACACAACACCCAAGTGCCTGCCGCCAGGGCCGGTTGGATTACTTGATGCAAGTGCTCGACGCGGGCGGCAAACAACAACAATAATTCCGTGTCTACCGCCATCGCCGGTTGCTGGGAACGCAACACCAGCGTACGCAATTCCTCACCCAAGTCCGTGCCGCCAGGTTCGCGCGTAGCAAGCACAGATAAACCGTGTTCCTCAAGATAGTGCTGCATAAAAACTAACTGGGTGGTTTTACCCGCACCTTCTCCGCCTTCGACGGTTATAAATCGAGCCCGCTGTTTCAATGGACTATATCCTGTATCTTTCTATCCATCTTTTCAAAGAATCCTTTGATGCCACCTTTTTTCTCGCGGCGCGACTTCGACACGCTCTTGCTTTTCCGGGAAGCAGACTGGCGAGAATCGGCAGGGGCACGGCTCAGCGTAATCGCCAATTCCACATCCTGATCCGCAATCGTGATCCAGCGGTTTTGCGAGCGATAGCCGGGATGGTCCACTGCGATATGGTAGCTGCCTGGGGACAAGCTGATGCCATCGTAATAGCGGGGTTTGATGTTAAGAATACGCACGCGGGCGTTTTGCGGTTGGGGCTTGACGGTTAACCGGTAATCGGCGGCGTCTTGTTCCGTATTCGTCGGAGTCGGTAACTGCTGTTCTAAAGCTGAGGTTAACACACTTACATTGGCTGATTCGGTAGTCGCTTGAGGTCTCTGCTGCTCAATATAAATTGGAATTTTCGGTGCAGTCGGCTCAGTCGGCGGAGATACCTGCAATTCGGCTTGTACAGCCAATAAGCCCGCATGTCCAGGTGCAAGAGACAACCCATGCGCAACAATAGCTAATTGACTGTCGAGCGACATACCTTCGCTTCGACCGTGAATGACTTGTGCCAGCAGAAAATCGGCACGCTGTTGCTTTAGGGTGGTATCAGTAGCTGGTAATGGGGGCTCAACAGGGGCGGGGTTTATCGCTGGCGGCTCCGCTGTGATCTGATCTGGTGTGGCGAGCCAGGTGTGGCCGAGGAGCAAAACGGTGCTTGTTAATACTAATGATGTAGCGATCCCAACGGTTCTACTCGGTGGATTAAAACGATTTGCAGCGTGGTCGAGCACCGCTTTATCCAGATTTGGTACGCTGGCGGTGGGTTGCTGCTCCAATCGGTTCAGTGCGTCGATAAAGTGCTCGGCGGATGCGAAACGATCTTCAGATTGTTTCGCCAGTAGTTGTTCTAGAATAGGTTGAAATCTTGCCAACGATGCGGGCAATTGCGGAATCGGTTCGGTAACATGCAAGAAGGCTAGGGCGAGGCTATCTTCAGCCCGATAGGGTAATTGGCCAGTCAGTAGTTCAAAAAACATCACCCCCAGACTATACAGATCAGATCGTGCAGTTATTTCCTGCCCCCTGATTTGTTCCGGGCTCATATATCGCGGGGTGCCTAAGGAGAGACCGGTGGCTGTCAACGAGGTATTAGAATGCGCTGATTTAGCAATCCCGAAGTCGGTTAGCAGGGGATCGCCGTTTTCATGGAACAGAATATTCTGCGGCTTGATGTCGCGGTGGATGACGCCGTATTTATGCGCATAACCCAGCGCACCTGCAACAATTTTTCCAATACGCAATGCTTCTTGCAAGTCCAAACCATGCTGAATGCGCTCCTGTAATGTTTCGCCGGACAGGTATTCCATCACCAAGTAATAATTGTTTTCATAGACCCCGACATCAAAAACTTTAACGATGCGGGGATCATTGAGGCGGCCGATAATATGGCCTTCGCGGAGGAACCGTCTAGCAAACTCCTCGTTCTCCGCCAGTTCGGGTTTAATCACCTTCAGCGCAACGTGACGATTGAGTGATTCCTGCAAGGCGAGATAAACGGTCGCCATACCGCCGCGACCGAGTTGTCGTTCAATGCGATAGCCGGGTATAACCATACGAGTTACATTCCTTGAGTACACATCATCCTAACGTTGGAAAACTAAAGTCCAGATGCAAGGCCAAACTAAGTGAGTGCAAACACAGGGCCGCCATGGGTGATGTAACATTTATAAACTTTGCTAACGCGTTCAAAATCAGATAATCGCTAGCATTTAACTACTTACCGGAAACGGATAGTCACCGATGCGAATACTTGTTTTCCGTTATCTATTATTTTTCCTGAGTCTGGTAGGGGTAAGCCCCTCACTGGCGGTACCGTCCGGTTTGCCAATCGCCCCTTTTGAAGCCCGCTATACCGTATACGCATGGGGCTTGCCAGTGGGTAAATCCATTTTAACCTTAACCGAAATTGATGCGAGCCGCTACCGAATGAATGCTGAGGTTCACGCTATTGGTATCGCGATACTGTTAATGCCGGAACCAATCAATATTCAATCCGAAGGGCAATGGCGAGATGGCACGCTCACCCCCTTACAGTACCAATATAAGAAAGGTATCGACCGCAATACTGCCGACACTCATTTAAAGTTTGATTGGCAACGCGGTATCATCCAGGCTCACAATAACGACCAACAAGTTACGTTATTATTGTCCGAACGAGTTGTCGATCCACTGAGTTTGCAACTGTTGGCGATGTGGGATTTACATCGCGGTTATCAGCCTGGGCAGTATACGACGGTGATCGACGCTGAGTTGGAAACGTACCAGGTCAAACTAGAAGGCGAAGAAATCGTACCAACTGCCCTTGGCAACCTACCCGCATTGCGTTTTAGCAGCCACAAACCGAAGGGTAATCGAGTGACGACATTATGGTTCACCCCAAGTTTGGATTATTTACTCATCCAAGCGGTACAGACAAGAAAAGGTAAAGAAAAGTTTAGAATCGTTATTGATCAGGTGGCCGAAATCGTTAATCGATAGTATTTGAGCAGGTGACCTGATGCTCTTGTGCATAAACCTCAAGCCGTGGGCGCTGCATTGATCTTTCCAGGCACATATTCATATCGGAAATCATGTCCAAAACCACCCTGCACCTTCCTTCATCCTCTCCCGGCACCCAGCGTACTTTGGCAGTTTACCGTTATGGTCAGCCGGGTGCTCGCCCTAAAGCTTATTTTCAGGCGGCTTTACATGCCGACGAATTTCCCGGCCTGTTAGTAATCCAGCACTTATTGCAATTATTAGAACAAGCGCTGGCGGCCGATTTAATTATCGGCGAGGTCGTCATAGTGCCGGTAGCCAACCCCATTGGTTTGGCTCAGCATATCAACGGCCATGTGTTGGGACGATTCGATTTTGAGGTTTCGGGAAACTTCAATCGACAGTTCCCACGCTTTCCTGACGAAGCACTGTTGGATCGGTTGCATGGACGCTTGGGTGGAGAGCCGCAAACCGATGTCGCCCTGGTCCGTGCCGCGCTCCAGCAAACGCTGGCGGAAATTCCCCGGTTACGTGAGACAGATGTGCTTAAAGCTACTTTATTGGGTTTATCCATTGATGCCGATTGGGTATTCGATCTGCACTGTGACAGCGAAGCTTCCCTGCATTTGTATGCTTCCAAACATCACCGGGATAAAGCCCTAGAACTCGGCGCCGAACTCGGTGCCAACCCCATTCTCTTGGAAGAAGACCCTGGCGGCACCCCATTCGACGAGGCTAATGCGGGCCCTTGGTGGCGTTTGCGTGAGCAATTGGTAGAAGCCAGCGCTATCCCCTTAGCCTGTTTTGCTACAACCCTAGAATTACGCGGCCGTGCGGACGTTTCAGATGCCTATGCGCAGCAAGACGCCGCCCGTTTGTATCGTTATTTGCAGCGTCGCGGGGTCATCGCCGGTGATCCCGGTCCACTGCCGGACCCACTATGCACCCCGACACCGTTGGAAGGGGTCGATATTCTCATTGCTCCAGCTTGTGGTATTGTGACTTATCGTAAAACCTTGGGTGACACAGTGCGCAATGGTGAAATCGTCGCGGAATTAGTCGAGTTGGCGAGTGATGATCCCCGTTCCGCTCGAACGCCGATTTACAGCCGAACTGACGGTGTTTTCTTTAACCAAATGTTGGATAAATTAGTACGGCCGGGTCAGCAAATCGGCAAGGTGGCGGGTGCAGAAGCGCTGCCATACCGGCAATTCGGCAAGCTGTTGGAAGATTGATTGATAGACAAAACCGGCTCAACATGGCCCAAACAGGTCACTCTGAGCGCAATAATAGTGAACGAACGAGTCGAATAATTCTGAAAAAATAGCGCTATCCCATATCGTTGGGCTGATTGGCGCGGTATGTGCAACGGCCACTTTAAACGTTGAAATACAACAATGATAAGGTGGTCCATTATGATTTCGAACGATGGCCTTGTGGTTATTAAAGGTTATTCTGCATTCGAACGGTTGGGGCGTGGCATGGCCGTAGTGCTGACATTATTGGCGATAACCGTCATCTTATTCTTGCCGGAGATAACCTAAGTCAGCTCAATCAATTTATTCTCCCATTGTTGCAAGTGTGACAAGCGGTTTTACCTGTTCAG
>JAZBPA010000067.1:0-26548 GCA_036351435.1 Candidatus Competibacteraceae bacterium | reverse complement strand
GCTGTTGCGTGCTGAAACGGAACCGGGTTATCTGAAAACCCTAGCGGACCATTGTGCCGCCCGCGCACATCTCTTTAGCCCGGAGCACGAACAGGAAAGCTGGCGGAAGCTACTGGCCCGTTTCGTCTGCTCAAGAGCGTGGCGTACACCCTAGTGACTCTTTGATTTAGTAGAGGGATCCACAACACGTCATAGTGGAAGATGAAGGTTATTCCAGCAATGTCATCGTGCGGGCGATGATTTCGGCCGTGATGTGATCCGGAAGGGTTTCTATAAATCGTGCATTGCGCTTTCGATAATCCATGCTGCGTACTTGGTGGCAGAGAACAACGCCTTGCGTATTGCACCCGCTACCTGTCAACGAAACAGCAAACCCTTTATCACGGGCAAATGAGCCGCCCTGAGTGATCGGGCAGGTTAGAATTAACCCCAACCGGTTGAACTGGAAGGGGCTTAGCACAACGATAGGGCGAGCACCCTTTTGCTCAACACCTTTCGTGGGTTCGAGATCAATGTGCCAAATATCGCCACGCTCAGGGACACCCTTTTTCAAAGCGCTTCGTCACCAACAGCAGGCGCGTCCAGCCATTCATCATCTAAGTTGAAGGTATCGTCTTCGCACTGGGCCAGCAAATCATCCAGGCGGTACTTGGGTTTTTTTAGCGGCGAAAGCACTAATCGATCACCATCAACTTCAATCTCCACTTGAGAACCTACAACAAGTCTAGTCACCTCAAGCAGTTTGCGTGGCAGAGTCAGCATAACCGAGCCACCTGTGCTGCGGAGCGTTGCAGTAATCATTATGGTACCTCTGTAAACTCATTACACTATTATAGGCGACTATAATAAGCGCAAGTTTTACAAAAATAAAATATATTGACGTCCACTAAAAGTATAGAGGCGTCTAACGAAGTATATTGGCCAGATATTGGGCAAACGCTTGCGAGAGTTATGTAAGCATTTGATTTTAATGGCGCTCCCTAGGGGACTCGAACCCCTGTTACCGCCGTGAGAGGGCGGTGTCCTAGGCCACTAGACGAAGGGAGCCGGATGGCTGGTGTATTGCGGAAAAAATGTTATTATACGCACACTTCCGCATGGCACAAGGGCTTTGCACATCTCCGTGGGATCTGGAACCCCAACCAAAAAACCGCTTGTTATTCCCCGGTCCGAGCATACGATTTCCCGGGCTAATATCAGTCCCAATGCGCTCAAGGTACTCTACCGATTGCGTAGTGCGGGCTATCGCGCCTGTCTGGTAGGTGGCGGGGTGCGGGATTTGCTGTTGGGTCGTGAACCCAAAGATTTCGACATCGGTACCGATGCCCATCCGGAGCAAGTGCGCACCCTATTCCGCAATTGCCGGCTGATCGGACGGCGTTTTCGCCTAGCACATATCCAATTCGGTCGCGAAATTATCGAAGTAGCCACCTTCCGTGCGCAACACGACGACGACCAAGGCGCTGCAGAATCGCAACGGCGTTTGGATGACCAGGGTCGGATTCTCAGCGATAATCTCTATGGAGCTATAGAAGAAGACGCTTGGCGGCGTGATTTCACCATCAATGCTTTGTACTACGATATCGATAATTTCTCGGTATTGGATTATGCCGGCGGTCTCAGCGATTTGCAGCAAGGGACTGTGCGTCTCATCGGTGAGCCTGAACAGCGGTATCGTGAAGACCCAGTGCGGATGTTGCGTGCAGTGCGTTTCGCCGCGCGCCTGGGATTTCGGCCACATCCAGCCACTGAAGCGCCATTGCGTAAATTGTGTCACTTGCTGGGCGATATTCCTCCGGCGCGACTATTCGATGAAGTGTTAAAACTTTTTTTGGGCGGGTATGCGGTTCAGACGTTTGAATTGATGCGCCACTATCATTTGTTCGGCTATCTGTTTCCGGCTACCGAACGCTGCCTGAGCCGGCAGAAACAACACTTCCCTAAAACGCTGTTGATTCATGCCCTAGCCAATACGGACACCCGGATCGCCGAAGATAAGCCAGTGACGCCGGCATTTCTATTCGCTGCTTTGCTCTGGGAACCCTTGCAAGAAGATGCCAAATATCTGCAAGCGCAGGGATTGAAAGAAGGCGAAGCGCTACAGGAAGCAGCTGAACGGGTAGTCAACGCGCAGCTCAAACATACGGCATTGCCACGCCGGTTCAGTCTTCCAATGCGGGAGATATGGTTTCTTCAACCCCGCTTCGCGGTTCGTTCGGGGAGCCGCCCAGGTCGGTTCTTGTTACACCCTCGATTTCGTGCGGCCTATGATTTTCTATTGTTACGCGCCGCATGTGATGATGACCTAGTCGAATTGGCAAGCTGGTGGACAGACTTTATCGCATTGGATGAGACCGGTCGTAAGACCGCGGTCAGAACGCCCGGCAAACCAGCACCCCGCAATCGATCTCGACGCCGACGTGTTGCACGGACGAAAACCCCGTTGTCACAAACCGACTAATCGGTTTCACTCCCATCCATATCCGTGCAATTCATCACCGCTTATATCGGTCTCGGTAGTAATCTACAAGACCCACTATCGCAGTTACAGCAAGCAGTTAATGCGTTGCGCGAACAGCCATCGACTAACCAGCTAGTCCTTTCCCCGCTCTATCGCAGCGCGCCACTCGGAACGTCCGATCAACCGGATTATCTCAACGCTGTGGTAGCCTTGACCACCGAATTGGGACCTGAAGCGCTACTCGATCACTTGCAGTCCATCGAACAACATCAGGGCCGATTGAGAACGAGACGTTGGGGACCACGCACCGTGGATCTAGATATTTTGTTATATGGCGACCGGGTTCAGGCCACTCCACGCCTGACCATTCCGCATCCTCGCCTGCACGAACGAGCGTTCGTGCTATATCCTTTGTGGGATGTAACGCCCACATTGGTGGTACCGGGTTTGGGTAGTCTACGCGCCTTGCTCGAGCGCTGCCCACCCTGGCCGGTGGAGAAAGTGGCAGAAGAATGGTGATTGCTTTGCTTAAGCCCTCAACTTACCTGATGCCTAATCCAAAGAACCCCGGCGTTATGCCTGTCGCAGTTCCCATGCTCATACGGGATATACGCCGATGGGTCAACGCAAAGAGTGAGCACAATGTATAACGGCCAAGAACAACCGCGCCGTAGGCCGGTGACCGTGAAAACCTTGAGAAAAATGAAGCAGGAAGGCGAAAAGATCGCCGTCCTAACCGCTTATGACGCCAGTTTTGCTGCCATACTGGACGCAGCTGGGGTGAATATCATCCTGGTAGGTGATTCGTTGGGTATGGTGATTCAAGGCCGACCGACTACGATCCCGGTCAGCCTCGACGAGATGATATATCACTGTCGCAACGTCGCCCGCAACTGCCACTATCCGCTGTTAATGGTGGACATGCCTTTCATGAGCTACGCCACCTTAGATCAGGCGTTGCGCAATGCTGCCCGGCTCATGCAAGAGGGTTATGCGCAAATGGTGAAGCTGGAGGGCGGTGGCGAACTAGTCGAAACGATCCGTCAGTTGAGTCGCAACGGGGTACCTGTATGCGCACATCTGGGGTTGCTGCCGCAATCGGTCCATAAATTAGGGGGATATAGCGTACAAGGCCGTGAAGAGCGTGCAGCTCAACGACTGCTGGATGACGCGCTGCGATTGCAAGATGCCGGTGCTGATATTGTGTTGGTGGAGTGCATCCCAGCCGATCTGTCAGCTCGGTTGGCTGATGCCTTGGAGGTCCCGCTGATCGGTATTGGAGCGGGACCGGCCTGCGATGCACAGGTTTTGGTGTTGTATGACATGTTGGGCATTACCCCAGGGCGTCGGCCACGGTTTTCCAAGAATTTTCTAGAAGGTCAGGCCAGTATTGAGGATGCGATTAAAGCCTATGTACGGGCAGTTCAGCAGGGCGAGTTCCCTGGCCCTGAACACTGTTTAGCTTGAGGACCTAGCAATGCAAATCGCCCATCGCATTGATGAATTGCGGTCTCAAGTGCGAACCTGGCGACAAGCCGGTGAACGCATCGCCCTGGTTCCGACCATGGGAAATTTGCATCAGGGCCATCTCGCCTTGGTGGATAGCGCCCGCGAACTGGCCCCACGCTGCGTGGCCAGTATTTTCGTAAACCCACTGCAATTCGGTCCGCAAGAAGACCTACAGAATTATCCCAGCACCTTGGAACAGGATTGTGCGCAATTAATTGAGCATAAGACCGATTTGCTGTTCGTTCCAAACGTCAGTGAAATATATCCCAGGCCATTAGAGCACATGACGCAAATCGAGGTGCCGGGCCTGTCAAGGATATTATGCGGTACGGCGCGACCGGGACATTTCGCCGGAGTAGCCACAGTAGTGGCCAAGCTATTCAATATGGTACAACCCGATGTGGCGGTATTCGGCGAAAAGGACTGGCAGCAGTTGATGGTCATCCGGCGTATGACCGCCGATCTTAATCTGCCGATCGACATTGTCGGGGTGCCTACGGTGCGGGAAACAGACGGCTTGGCGATGAGCTCCCGGAATGGTTATTTATCTGCTGCAGAACGACACATAGCCCCTAATCTACACGCCACATTGAAATCAGCAGCGCAACGCCTCCTAGCAGGCGAGCGCAACTTTTTGGCCATTGAAACGGACGCATTGCAAACACTCTCGACGACGGGATTTAAACCGGATTATTTTCATATCCGCCGAGCCGAAGATTTAGCCGAACCTCAACACTCCGACCAGCAGTTGATTGTCATTGCGGCAGCTTGGTTGGGACGGGCACGGCTGATCGACAACTATCCAGTGACTGTGGGAGATACTTGAGCTCGCAGTCGCCAGCGTTTCAGCACAGTGGAACGGTAGTGGTAAATCACCCGATAGCCCAGTAATAGGGCCAAAATAGCGCCGTATACCAGCGGTTCTGTTAAGTCAGCCTTAACTAACCACAGATAGTGCAGGACGGCCAATACACTGATCGCGTAGACCAATCGGTGTAACCGTTGCCAACGACGGCCTCCCAAACGTTTCATCATGGCGTTGGTTGAAGTGGCGGCGAGTGGTATCAACAGCAAAAAGGCTGCGAACCCTACCGTAATATAAGGCCGTTTAAGCACATCCTGAACGATGGCGTGCAGATCAAAGAACTGGTCGAATACCAGATACGTGGCGAAGTGCAGCACAACGTAAAAAAACGCAAATAAGCCCAACATCCTGCGAAAGCGTAACAACCAACACCATCCTGTTATTCCTCGCAGCGGGGTAATCGCCAACGTGATCAACAGCAAACGTAATCCCCATTCGCCGGTGTGATGAGTCAACGTCTCCACCGGATTGACGCCTAGTCCTTGCCAAAACAAGCCCAGCAAGGGTAATAGGCTGAGTATGAATACCAGGGGTTTACCGATCCAGCGAATCAATGTGTGTTGTCGTACAGGCATAACAATGGATTGCTTTCAAAACATCCAATACGGTTACTGGTGAACCTTGGATGCGTTTCGTTTAGACACCATTCTTAGCCGCATGCCTGACGATTAATTGCAATGTTGTTTTACCGCGAAAGGTATTTCCATTCAGTTGATACACACAATGAATGGTGTCGCCGGGTGCAAACGGTAAGGGGTCTCCCGCCGCCTCTAAGGCCCGGAACCAGATGGCCGACCATACCGCATCGAACGCACGTAATTGTAGGGAAAGATGAATCGGCTCGGCGCCAACCGCGCGTATCCCCACCACCTCGAAGTGGCCCTCAAAAATCGGTGCCTCGAATTCACGTCCAAAGGGTTGCAAACGGTCTAATTCTGCCAGCGTATCCAAGGAGAACGACTCAGCCGGCAGTGCGCCGTCTGTCCAAATGACAGGTGCCAGCGTGCGATCACCCAGTTGCGCACACACCGCCTGTTCGAATGCGACCTGAAAGTCGTTCAATAGAGTGCGTTCAATAGCCAATCCCGCGGCATGCTTATGTCCGCCGAACTTAATCAATAATTCTGGACGAGCATCCACAATCTCTTGTAAGGCATCACGCAGATGCAAATCAGCGATGCCTCTTGCTGAACCGGTCAACTGTGCTGGTTCATGAGAATCGCAGAGCACGATGGCGGGTCGGCCGAAGGCTTCTACCAAGCGGGATGCGACGATCCCTTGTACCCCTGGATGGCCTTCCGGCAGATAAATCACTAGCGAAGAGAAACCTTGCTCCACCAAACTCGCTGCCCGTTGTTTGGCGGTTTCGGTCATGTCTCGCTCGATGAATTTGCGGTCCTGATTATCAGAATCTAACAGTTTCAGGTAGCGCAAAGCGTTCTCATGATCGCTGGCCAACAGAAAATGCAATGCGGCATAGGGGTCAGCCATCCGCGACCTGGCATTGATCCGAGGGCCGATCTGGAAGGCGAGATCTTCGGCGCAGAATTGTTGACCGCTGCGGTTTAATAAGGTCTGCATGGCCTGCCAGCAGGGACGGCTGAGGGCGTTCATTTGACTGAGCCCGACATTAACCACAGCCCGGTTGATCGGGGTTCCGATGCTGACGCAATCGGCCACCGTGCCCAAGCTGACATAGTCAAGCTCCTTAGATAACTTGGGCGCATCGGCAGGTAATTGGCCGTCTTCAATCAGTTGGCTGCGAACCCGCGCCATCAGCAACCAAGCGATCATACAACCGGCAACGGTGGTATCGGGATACCGGCAATCCGCACGCAATGGATTAATCACCGCATAAGCTGAAGAAGGCGGGCCGGTCACCGGTAAGGCATGATGATCGGTGACAATGACATCAATACCCGCTTGTTGTAGACGAATTACTTGCGCTTCATCGGAAGACCCGCAATCCGCCGTGATAATGACGGCGGGTAGCTCGGGTTGAGACAGGATACGTTCAGTCAGCTTTTTGCTGACTCCGTAACCATCGTTGACCCGATGGCCGATAAAGCTATCGATACTCGTGGTGGGATAATTAAAATAAACAGTCAATGCCCGGTGGATAAGCGCATGGGAAGTCACACCATCGACATCATAATCGGTCACAATGCCAATTCGCTCTCCATCCCGCACCGCACTAGCAATGCGCACAGCAGCTTTGTCGCTGTCTTGCAACAGTTCCGGATGGTCGATATAACGCAGCGCCGGATTGACAATCCTATCGAGATCGCCGGCAAAATCCACTAACCGGCCGGCGACAATATGAGCCTGCAGCGGGGTCAGGCCAGCTTCCAGCGCTTGCGCATGAAGCTTATCGTTGCGCGGACGCGGTTTAATCAACATGGTGGTACCGAGGATTGAGCAGTTTTGCTCACGGGGTGTTTTGGAAATGGGGGGCTGGTCTGCCGAAATAAAAGCCTTGCGCAAGATCAAAGCCGAGACGGCCACAGACTTCCACTTCTTCAGCTAATTCGGTGCCTTCCGCCAGTGTTTGAATACCCAAATCCCGCGCCATTCGCACTAATGTTTGCAGGAACTGTTGCGCTTGTGGGGACTGGTTGTGAATATTACGGATCAAGGCAATATCAAACTTCAGGCAATCGGGCGGTATTTCAATCAGCTCCACTAAGCGAGCTTGGCCGGCGCCAAAATCATCGTAGACCAGTTTCATATCCAGGTCGTCGAGCAACTCCCGCAGACTGCGCATGGTATCCAAATTGGTGATTGCCGATTCGTGAATCTCCATGGCCAACGGTAAATCAGGAGCCGATTCGCGGAGTTCGCGTAAGGAGCGTTGCAGGAAACGAATATTCATCTCGGTGGGTAAGGTATTAAAGAAGACAAAATAACGATTGCCTAATGCCACCGCTTTTTGCACCCCAACCCGCCGGAATAGCTCGCTGAGTTCGACTTCTTTCCCGAGACTGCGAGCGATTTGCAACAACGGCCAAGCGCCACTGGGTAAGCCATCGAACCCACCCCTACCTAACAGTTCGTAACCGACCACGCTGTGGTCCGTCATCCGCACAATCGGCTGATAGTGGGGAACCACCGCCCGCTGCCGCAACATTTGGTCGAATTCAGCTTCACAATTGACAAATCCTTGCGGCAAATCCATGACCGGAATATCCATCGTGGCATCTCCCGGAGGCGGCCTGCTGGTTTGCAAGACAGCGGATTTGTAAGTGATACGAAACTCTTGCGAACCGAAGTGCAGAATATCGCCGCTGTGCAATTCGTGCTCACCGTTGACCCGCTGCCGATTCAAGAAAGTGCCATTGACGCTGCCGAAATCGCGTAACCACAATTGGCTGTCGCGTTCGAAGATTTCAGCGTGACGACGAGACACCTCAGTAAAAGCAAGCCGTAAATGGCACCCCTCATGGCGACCGATGACAAACGGTAACGGTTTAAGCTGGATCACCCAAATTTTGCCTTCGTTAGCAAACCCCTCCAGATACCAACCTATAGCGGCTTGCGAATCGCTCTGATGTATTGTGTGCACGCCTGAATTCTCCGCATGGTGTGGCAACCTTCCTGGCGACAGGGTTTAAATGAATCAAGCTGTTACCGAGGGTAGACCGGCTAGCGCCATCGCTAATTCAGTCTCGTCATAGTCCTGATCGGTAAGCTTGCCGGCGAAGTAATCCATATAGGCTTGCATATCGAAGTGACCATGACCACACAGATTGAACAAAATAACCCGGCTGACCCCTTCTTCCTTGCAGCGTATGGCTTCGTCAAGCGCACCTCGAACCGCGTGATTAGCCTCCGGTGCGGGCAGAATGCCTTCAGCGCGAGCAAATTGTATGCCGGCTTCAAAGCAACCTAACTGGTGGTAGGAACGCGCTTCAATCAGGCCCAGCTCACTCACATGGCTAATGAGCGGAGCCATACCGTGATAACGTAGCCCGCCGGCATGGAACCCGGGTGGAGTAAAGGTCGAGCCCAGGGTATGCATTTTGGTTAGCGGGGTTAAATGGGCCGTATCCCCGTAGTCATAGGCATAACGACCCCGGGTCAGCGTGGGACAGGCGGAAGGTTCCACAGCAACGATGCGAATCTTTCGGCCACCACGTAATTGTTCGCCCAGAAACGGAAAAGCGATCCCGGCGAAATTCGAGCCTCCACCCGTACAACCGACGATCACATCCGGATAATCGCCCGCCATCGCCAATTGTTCTATAGCCTCCAGGCCGGTGACTGTTTGATGCAAAAGCACGTGGTTGAGTACCGAACCGAGGGCATATTTGGTATCGTCGCGTTGCGCCGCTACTTCTACCGCCTCGGAAATGGCGATACCCAAACTACCCGGGTGTTCGGCTCGATTCTGCAGGATTGCCCGCCCCGCTTCAGTGGCTTGGGAGGGGGAGGGAATACATTGCGCACCATAGGTTTCCATCAATGCCCGACGGTAAGGTTTCTGCTGGTAGGACACTCGCACCATGAACACCTGAATGGCGATGCCGAACAAGGCACCGGCGTACGCCAGCGCTGATCCCCACTGACCGGCGCCGGTCTCGGTAGTGATACGGGTAATCCCGGCTTCCTTGTTATAAAACGCTTGCGCCACAGCGGTGTTGGGTTTGTGACTGCCGGCTGGGCTTACGCCTTCGTACTTGTAGTATATCTTGGCGGGCGTATCGAGCGCTTTTTCTAAGCGTCTGGCGCGGAATAACGGGGAAGGTCGCCATTGACGGTAAATGGTCCGTACCGGTTCAGGTATTTCAATCTCTCGCTCCGTAGAGACTTCCTGTTGAATCAATGACAGGGGAAACAGCGGTGCAAGATCGTCGGGCCCGATCGGTTGCTGGGTGACGGGATGCAACACCGGCGGGAGCGGCGTAGGCAGATCCGCCGCCAAGTTATACCAAAAACGGGGCAGCCGGTTTTCGTCCAGCAGGTATTTCACGGTATCGCTCATCGAAAATCCTCAGAGTGCATTCAACGTCTAAACCATACTAACCCGGCGCGTCCTGTCAGTCATCTTCACTCGTCTTGTAGCTATTTACGGAAGCCGCTCGGGCTATTTATCTGAGCGCAAATCCAGCCTAAGCGAAAATCCGGATGACTCCCAATTGATCGTGGATACGATTTACGGCGCTCTCTTCCAGATTCAAGCGACGCGCCAAAGCCTTGAAATACTTAACCTCCGCCGAGGTATCCAGCTCGATAGCCAGCATGGATGCGGTATAAATCTGAGCCGCCAGATTCGGATCAACGGGCATATCAGTTAGCCAATCGTCAGGATTGAGTGGTTTTTGCATCTCCGCTTCCACAAACGCCCGTTCTTCTGGACTGGCGTCTTGGAGGCGATCCAGGATACGTTGGCGTTCAGCATCGTCAATGATGCCATCAGCCTTTGCTGCTCCGATCATGGCTCGAATCAACAAGGTCGCCGTTTTACTACTATCTGAACCGGGCGGCGCTGACGTTGCACTGACACCTGGTGGGGGTGGGGGAAGATTAGTGGCTTGCGGCTGTGTGGGCGGCGTAGCCTGCATACCGCCTGCCATGGGAGGTGCAGGAGGCAAACCGGGAGGACTCGATGTTCCCAATGGGGGGGGTTGCGATACACTGCCTCCTGGCATACTCTGCCGTTGCTGGGAAAAGTGCTCAAAAGCGCCGGCGGCGACTCCACCTAACAACGCTAATGCGCCTAACTTGCCGGACGTCATACCTGTTCCAGAGGCTAGTCTGGTAAGCGTTCTGGCGGGTGAAGACATCTGACTTTGCAGCAAACTGCCCAGTAAACGTTGCGGATCGAACATGGCGAAAACTCCCGATGATCCCAAGTGGGTGAATACGATTGCAAAACATAGTGCTCAAGTGCGATATATGGAACCTTAGGATAACACCCTGTGTTGGTGGTCGTAGACGGACCCGGTTTGCTCCAAGCTGAATGGTCATGATACGTTTATACTGTTCTGATAAAGCGTCATGACTGCCTTATAATATGCAAGTTTGTGACAATTTTGCTAAGCAAATCATATTCCCTAGCATTTCATCTATGAAAGCGCCAGAATTGCCGCCGAAACCCAATATACTTTGTTACCACTTTTTCAGGCCACCAGGAGGCCCGTATGAATATTGAAAAGGCGTTAGTGGTCGACGATTCCAAGGTTGCCCACCTGACCCTACGTAAGTTGCTGATGGAACGAAATATTGAAGTCGACTGGGTTGGATCCGGTGAAGAAGCTGTCAGTTACATGAAGAAACAGCGCCCGGATATTATTTTTATGGATGTCATGATGCCCGGCATGGACGGATTCGAAACGACTCATGCTATTACTAACGATGCACAAATCGGCCCACCCCCACCGATTATCATGTGTTCCGCCAACGCTACAGATGAAGACAAAGAAAATGCCCGGCAAAGTGGCGCTTCGAGTTTTCTGTCGAAGCCCTATACACCGGCCCAGATGGATCAAATACTGAACTCTGTCCGTGAATTCCCGACGCAGCGGCCGGGCGCACCTACAGTAGCTTCCGCAGAAGAAGAACCATTGAGCGCAGTAACCATGGCATCTGGCACTGTTGCTGAATCCGACAATGCGCCCGCTATGGAACCAGCTGTTGAGCAGGCCGCTAGCCACGGACCCATTGAAATTCCAGCGGAACTGGCTGGCTCTGCACCCGAACTAACCCGGATTGCCGAACAGGCTGGGCGTGCAGCTGCTGAGCAGGTAGCACGGCAGATCGCCGCCGAGGTCGCGCGGACTACGGCGGAGCAGTCGACCCGGGCACTGTCGGAAGAGATGCGCAAGGTAGCCCGAACGGCGCTACAGTCGGCGCAGGAAACGGCGAAAAAGGTAGCCACGGATACGGCTTGGAATACCGCGACAGAAGCAGGCCAAATCAGCGCTGCTAAAGCCGCCAAAGCCATAGCCGAACAGACGGCACGCACCGTGAGCGAAGAAGTGGCGCAACAAAGTACCGCGCGCAGCTTAGCAACGGTTCGAGAAGACTTCGCTCAAGCCTTGGAACAGCAGGTAACTGAAGCAGTGCAACAAGCACTGACTCAGTTCTCCGAAGGCGACGGATTAAAACAGCAGATTGCCGCAGTTGCGCGCGAAACGGTGCTGGCCAAAGCAGAATTCAGAGCACGAGAGATTGCCATTGAAGCGTCCCAAGAAACGATTGCGCCCGTACTGGAGTCGAGCAAGCGTATTGGCTTAGCGATTACACTAAGCGTTGTGGCGTTGCTAGTCGGCGGGGTCGCTATCGCACTTCAGTTCATCTAACTCTTTAATACCGTTGCTGCAGCGATCACTCCCTCTGCCGAAATGAATGAGCCGGATTTTTCCGATTTTGCTGCGTTCTATAAGGAAATATGCCGCTTTGATCAGTTCTTGGGATTGAAGCTCGAAGTCTTAGAGCCGGGCAAGATCATTTATCGTCTCTCGGTCGGCGATAATCACTTGAGTATGCCGCCTTCCTGTCATGGCGGAGTCATTGCCAGCATGATGGATGCCACTTTAGGCGTTACGGCGCTCACGTGGGCGGTGGTCAGAGGGGATTTATGCTCTACGGTAGAATTCAAAACGCACTTTTTTGCCCCGGTAAAACAAGGGGATCAGTTGGAAGGCACCGGTGAAATCGATTTCACCGGTGCCAGTCTAGTTGTTACTACGGCGCAAATCATGGATGTTACGACCCGTCAATTGGTGGCTAAAGGCATGGGTACATTTTCCCTGTATCCGATCACCAAGAAAAAAGATCTGTTAATGTTGTTAGGCAGGGCAGAGGGTTGGTCTGCGATGGAGCGCGAGGGGCAGTGACAGAACACTGCGGGACTCTATCCCTTACCCAGTCCCCGCCACCCTAATTGATGAGGTGTGTCGGTTTTTCTCGTTTCGGTAATCGCTGCGCTGTAGGCTGAACACACCCATCAAGCACATTGAATCCTCTCCTAAGTGAACGGTGAATTATCACCCATGTCTTATTGGTGTTGAGCAACAAGGATGTGGGTTGATTGAATATGACCGGCTTGCTGATTCAGCACAGCTCCTTGCAAGATTCTAGTAAAGGTTTGTTAAGAAGTGGTGTCAGGAAAATGTCAAAACCATGACGTGTGTGATGCTTTTTTACGCGAGGTGTTGGCCTGCAACGATCTGAACTATAAAGTTTTCTTATTATTCCAATAACATTCAATAATCGCTTCTTAACTCAATAAATGCACAATGACTAACTGTTATAAATCACACGCCAACGTCGGTGTTTACGTAGACGCTACCAACATATCGCGCAACGGTGGGCAACGGATGCAATACGATATTCTGCGCGAATTCGCTTGCCGCGATCACGCCGAAGCTTTGCGCTTGAATGTTTACCTGTCATATGACGAGGAACGTGCCGAGACCAACCTAATCTATCGGGAACGGGCGCGCTCCTATCAATCCGCATTGCGGGAACTCGGCTACAAAGTCATTGAAAAGCGGGTCAAATGGTTCGAAGACGAATCCGGTAATCGCTACGGTAAGGCGAACGCCGATTTGGACATGGCGGTGGATGTGTTATTGCAATCGGAAAATCTGGATCGCGTCCTGTTGGTTACCGGCGATGGCGACTTTGTGCAGGTTGTGCGCGCCCTCCAGAACAAGGGGTGCCGGGTAGAGGTGCTCGCTTTCGACAACGTTTCGGAAGAACTGCGCAGGGAAGCGGATATGTATGTTTCCGGCTATCTAGTGCCCAATCTGCTACCTACCCGCGGCGACGACTATTTCGCGCCGGAATGGGGCGAACTAGGCGCGCGGGTGAGAGGGTACTGCTACCATCATGACGATAACAAAAGCTTTGGCTTTATGCGCTTTCTGGTCAATCTTTCGCCCTATTTGTGGAAAACTGATTCTCGCGATTCTGAATCGCCGTATCGCACGGCTTTTTTCCACGATTCCAGTTTGCCGGAGGGGTTCAACGTTATGAAACTACCTTCTCGCAATCATATCTTCGAATTTACCTTGGCCGAGCCGAATGGTAAACAGCCGGTAGCGACTGACATTACCTTGGTTCATCCCTCAGCATAGTCGATTCAACATGAAACCAATGCGTATTCGCCCGTTCTCAGATAACGTTCAGCCTACCCTTTCTCAACAAGGCGTGGGTGATCAACTTTCACGGAAACAACCTAAGGTATAGTATTACATAACGATCAACGCGGACTTTAGCCATGCGTAAGCGAGATTTTTCCCTAATACGGCGTGTTACAACGTGTTTTTTCCTGTTCCTGGCTGTTGGGTGTACGGTACCGTTTGCTACGGCAAAGGACGTGTTGCCGACCGTTATCAACCAAGTTACCCCGTCAACTAAGCATGCCAACCTGGATCGCACAATTGCCCAGCTACTGTCACATTATCATTATCGGCAAGTTAAACTTGACGATACGTTATCTGGGCAGGTGTTGGATACGTATCTGAGCGCGTTGGATCCGGCACGCAGCTATTTTTTGGCAAGGGATATCGCCGCCTTCGAAAAATATCGCTATACTTTGGACGATTACTTACGCGCCGGTAATTTGCAACCTGCCTACGATATTTTTAATGTCTACCAACGCCGTTTAGCGGAACAGACAGATCGTATTCTGAAACAACTTAAACAACCCTTCAATTTTACTATCAAAGAATCGCTGGCACTGGATCGCAAAGAGGCTCCCTGGGCCACCAGCGTGGCTCAATTGAATGCGCTGTGGCGTAAGCGTTTAAAGCATGAAATGTTAAACCTGATCCTGGCCGGTCAAGACCAAGCCGCTGCCCGCGATACTTTACAACAGCGCTACGAGGGTTTGGAAAGGCGAGCGACGCAATCTACCAGCGATGATGTGTTTCAGCTGTACATCAATGCGCTAGCGCAAAGCTTTGATCCGCATACCGCCTATTTTTCACCTCGCGCTACCGAAAATTTCAATATTCAAATGCGCCTATCGTTGGAAGGTATAGGCAGCGTGTTACGCATGGAAGATGAACGGGTAACCATTGTGGAACTTGTCCCTGGCGGTCCGGCCGATTTGAGTAAGCAGCTGCGCCCCAAGGATAAAATCGTTGGGGTTGCGCAAGGTAATGACGAACCAATGACCGACATTATCGGCTGGCGACTGGACGATGTCGTGGATTTGATCCGTGGCCCTCGAGGTACGGTGGTACGATTACAAATAGTGCCGGCCAAAGCAGGCACGGATGGCCCCAGCAAAACGGTCAAGCTGGTTCGGGATACTATTAAGTTGGAAAAGCAGGCGGCCCGCAGCGAAATAAAGACGATTCCGGTATCGGGTGGTAATGTTCAAGTTGGCGTCATTGTCATCCCGACGTTTTATAGTGATTTTGCCGCAGCCCAACAGGGTGAAAAAAACTACCGTAGTACCACCCGTGATGTGCGGCAAATCCTTAAGGAGATGCGCAATAAAGTCGATAGCATAGTGGTGGATTTACGTCAAAATGGCGGCGGATCACTGCAAGAAGCGGTCGAATTGACCGGTTTGTTTATCGAGGAAGGACCGATTGTACAAGTCCGTGACACGGGCGGTGGCGTAGAAATTGAGGAAGACCCGGATGCCAATTTGGTCTACGAAGGGCCGTTAGTCGTCCTGGTCGATCATCTTAGTGCCTCAGCCTCCGAGATTTTTGCGGGAGCCATCCAGGATTACGGTCGTGGCATCGTGGTTGGTGACCCCACCTTTGGCAAGGGCACGGTACAAACGTTGATTGACCTCAGTCGCTTTATTCCCAATGCCCAGGGATCACTGGGCCAACTTAAGCTTACCATCGCAAAATTCTACCGCATTAGCGGCGGCAGCACCCAGCATCGGGGAGTTGTTCCCGACATTATCTTGCCTTCCCTGTTTGACGCCGACGAAGTGGGGGAAAGCACTCAAGACACGGCGTTACCCTGGGATGAAATTAGGCCTGTTCGGTATAGTAGCGATAGTGACCTGACAACTCTAGTACCGGAATTAGCGCGCCGCCATCGGGTGCGCACGGCGTCCGACCCGGAGTACAGCACATTATTGGAAGACATTCAGGCGGCTAAAGAAGCGCGTAATAAGACTACTGTTTCCTTACTGCAGCGCGACCGCAAGATAGAATGGGAAAAAGCTCAGAATCGCTTATTTGAGCGGGAAAATCAGTACCGAGCAGCACAGGGATTGAGCCCGTTATCCAAAGGTGAGGAGATTCCAGAGCACGAGGAAGGAACCGATCCCGACCCACTGTTGGATGAGAGCACTCACATCGCAGCCGATCTGGCGATTCTGGCCCAGCGAAGCGCACGTGGTGTTGCCTTGACTGGCCGTTAATCTGACCATCTTGGCTGGATAAGTCGCTATGTGGTCATGGAGATTGAGCTGGAATCAAATCCGTCCCGATATCATCATCGGCAGCTGTCCAATGAAACCAGGGCATCTCAAATCCATTCAAGCAAAAAGTGGCGCAACAGCGTTATTGTCGATACAGCATCAAGAATGTCTCGACCGTTTAGGTATTGATTATCCACGCCATGTTAAACAGGGCGAACGATTGGGACTGGTTATGGCGCGTTGTCCGATGCGCGACTTTGATCCTGCAGATCAGCGCCTCCGCTTACCGGGAGCAGTGCAAAACTTGCATGCACTGCTGTGCAATGGACATCGGGTCTACGTTCATTGCACAGCTGGCATTAATCGCTCGTCATTGGTCGTTTTAGCCTATTTTATTTTTGTAGAAACCCAATCTGAGGACCTTGCATTCGCCACGATCCAGCTGCGCCGCCCCGAAGTGGCTCCTTATTGGGATGCATTACACGCTTGTCAGCAAGATTTATTAGAACAGCATCAGGACGCCATACGGGAACGCGCTCGACATTTTGAACGCCAGTCGCTTTATCCAGATGCGAACAGCGCCAAACGAAAGGCAGAGCAGGAGATTATCCGCGAAGCGTTGACCACCAAACCGCTCGCTCAAGCGTTGTAACACACAGGGCTGGCGTTGCAGTTAACCAGCTGTTCTCAAGACCTTCATGCTGCAGCTGTCTTCGGCTACAGCCAGAATAAAGCTGAACAGACTAAGCAGATCCTCAGCGGGCAGATTTATCTAACCTAACCGGGTCTACGACCACTTCCAGCAATTCCTCACGACCACCAGCAATATCGACCTTCGATACATCGGGGAGTCCCTCCAGCTTGTCGCGCAGATCGCCGGCTAAATGTAGCACTGTGCGTTCCGGCCCGGTGCCGTACAGGATGACCCTCAATACCGGAAACAAAGCCACGTTGACCTCATTGACACTCGATTCGTCGTTGTCCGCCGGCAACTCGACCGATGTCCGCCCGTTCGCGTATGTCGTCCAGAGCGGCCGCGCTGTCGAGGCCGGCTTCGAAGTCCAGCCTAACCGAGGCTTGCTCTTGGGACGCGGCGTCGATCAGTACTTGCAAATACCAATCTGCCCAGCATCGTTCAATGACAACAGGGCGTTGGACAAGTTGATTTCCCTGTGTTTCAGCTGCGTAACATTTGCTCTCAGCGTGTTGCCTATGGTAGAACCTCGTGGGTCGGCGTTGTGGTGACCATAACGGCCCATTCTTCAGGCCAATTCCCTTATACTGTTGTCTTGGGGAGAGGTTGGTATGTTCGTCACTGCTTTTTCAGCAGTGACGTTACATTCCGACATTGCTCTGTATTGAATCGTTTGCTTAAGTCTCGGAAGAACCCGTGGAGGCATCATCAATGAATCCTATCCTGGAAGGTCTGCGAATCGTGGAAGGCTCGGCTTTTGTGGCCATGCCGCTCGGTGGAATGACGCTGGCGCAAATGGGCGCCGATGTGATTCGCTTCGATCTGGTAGGAGGGGGACTGGATTACAAGCGCTGGCCGGTAACTATAGACGGCAAACGCAGCCTATTTTGGGCCGGACTCAATCGCGGAAAACGCTCAATCGCGGTTGATTTTCGTCAGCCTCGCGGCCAGGAAATCCTCATCCGGCTGATCTGCGGGCCGGGCGAAAACTCGGGCCTTTTTGTCACTAACTTTCCTGCTCGCGGTTGGCTGGACTACGAAAAGCTGAAAGCGCAACGGGAAGACTTAGTCATGGTCAACCTATTGGGCCGGCGAGACGGCGGTTCCGAAGTCGATTACACGGTTAATCCGCAGGTGGGCTTTCCGATGATTACCGGCCCCCGGCTGTGGCCGCGTCCGGTCAATCATTTATTGCC
Source organism: Candidatus Competibacteraceae bacterium (assembly GCA_036351435.1). Lineage (GTDB taxonomy): Bacteria > Pseudomonadota > Gammaproteobacteria > Competibacterales > Competibacteraceae > JAAUQA01. The sequence goes on along the minus strand of JAZBPA010000067.1, from coordinate 8,479 downwards.
GGCGTGGGATTGTATTGCCGGGCAAATGACCGCGGTAGGTTTGCTGGCAGCTGAGCGTCATCGCCGACTGACCGGACAAGGGCAACTAGTAAAACTCGCGCTGAAAGACGTGGCTCTCGCGACGCTCGGTCATTTGGGCTATCTGGCTGAAGTCTCGGTCAACGACGTTGATCGAGCTAAAGATGGAAATTATTTGTACGGTGGCTATGGCCGCGATTTCGGTACGATGGAAGATAAGCGGGTGATGGTGGTGGGGTTGACTCCATCACAGTGGACGAGTTTGTGCAAAGCCACCGGACTGGGTGAAGATTTGGATGCGCTAGCCAGCAAGCTCGGTCTTAACTTTAAGAAAGAAGGCGACCGATTCCGGGCGCGGCGGCAGATTTCCGAAGTGCTTGAACCCTGGTTCCGCACCCGCACCCTTGCGGAGGTCCGGGAGGTGTTGGATAAACACCGGGTCACTTGGTCGGAATATCGCACTTTCCGTCAAGTGGTGGAGCGCGATCCGGACTGTTCGGCGGAAAACCCGCTGTTTGGCATGGTGGACGAACCCGGCATTGGTTCCTACCTGGCCCCTGGCTCACCGTTCGATTTCAGTGCGGCCACCCGTCAACCCGCCGGACCGGCCCCGGTAGTCGGCCAACATACTGATGAAATCTTGTTGGATGTGCTCGGCATGAGCGAAGGCGAGGTCGGTCAACTGCACGACGAAGGGATCATCAGCGGTCCCCAGGATTTGGATTAAGACCTTGGCTAACTGAAGGTTCCTCCACAGCAGTTGCCGGGCATAAAACGCCATTGGTGCGTTGCTATCATTCATTCTCTCCTTAATGCGGATTCCCCCTGTCCCCTTTTGCAAAGGGGAAGACACCTCATTTTGCATGGCTGCTCCCCAAAGGGATTGGGGGGATTTCGCACTCTATTCTCAATTGATCACGAAGCAGGTGCATTGCAATGGACACTATTGATCTGCAAGCATGGGTAGGCAAAAAAGAACACAGTAAAGACGCTATTTACACTACCCCGGTTAAAGCGCTCGCGTTAACCTTGAACCAGCCGGATGTTGCCTTACAAGCCGGCAATCCGTTACCCGCTCTGTGGTATTGGCTGTATTTTCTCCCTATGGCTTCCATGGCCGAAGTCGGTTCAGACGGACATCCCAAGCGCGGCGGTTTTTTGCCCCCCATTGCCCTGGAAAGGCGCATGTGGGCGAGTAGTCGCTTACAATTCCAGCAAGATTTGCTGATCGGCGAAGAAATCCGCAAGACTTCAGAAATTCTGAAAATCTCGGAAAAGGAAGGCAAAGCGGGCAAGATGGTGTTTGTGACTGTGAAACACCTCATCGAATCTGACCGGGGTTTGGCCATTGAAGAAGAGCAGGACATCGTCTATCTGCCGATGCCCAAGTCCTTTGTCCAACCGCCACCCAATCCTTTGCCGGACGGTTTAGCTTGGCAGGAACACTATCCCATCGATCCGGTCTTGCTGTTCCGATTCTCAGCGTTGACCTTCAATGGCCACAAGATTCATTACGACTGGCGTTATGCCACCAAGGTGGAAAATTATCCAGGCCTCGTGGTGCATGGACCCTTGCAGGCGCTGTTGCTGTTCGAGTCCGCTAAACAGCATAATCCCGGCAAGCACCCAGCCAGTTATCGGTTCCGGGCGGTGCGTCCATTGTTCGATTTCGATACAGTGTCGATTTGCGGCAAGGTGAACCCGGACGGCGGCACCGATTTATATACCGCTAATGCCGACGGCAACATCGGCATGCAAGCCACGATAACTTGGAGGTAAGCCATGCCTGAGCGTTTGGAGCGTTCCGTACTATTGGTCCCGGCGTCCAATTGGAAAATGATTCAGAAAACCGCAGCGGCAACCGCCGATGCAGTGTGTATTGATCTGGAAGACGCAGTTGCCCCGGACGAAAAAGAAGCCAGTCGCGCTAATGTTATTCAAGCGTTTACTGAATTGGATTTCGGCAAGAAATTAAAGCTGTTTCGCATGAACGGTTTGGATACCCATTTCGCTTATCGCGACATCATCGAAATCATTGAAGCCGCTGGTGATCAAGTCGATTTGATCGTGGTTCCCAAGGTCAATCGGCCTGAAGACATTTATGTTGTGGAAACCCTGCTTAACCAAATCGAAAGTTATAAGAATATCCAACGCCCGATTGGCCTCGAAGCACTCATTGAAACCGCAGCGGGTTGTGTGAATATTCGGGAAATCGCCGCCTGCTCCGCACGCTTGGAGGGATTCATCTTCGGTTCCGGCGATTACGCCGCTTCCATGCAAATGCCGTTGGAATCCATCGGGGAATTGGACGAGCACGATGCGGTTTATCCGGGGCATCGCTGGCAATATGTGATGCACGCCATTGTCAGCGCTGCGCGAGCCAATCAAAAGCGGGCTATCGATGGTCCGTTCGCCGGCATCAAGAACCCAGAAGGCTTGCTCCAGGCGTGCAAAATCGGCCGGGCGATGGGCTTCGATGGCAAATGGTGTATTCATCCCAGTCAGGTGGATACCGCCAATCAGACCTTTATCCCTTCCGAGAAGCAGCTGGAATGGGCGCAGACCGTGTTGAATGAATACGAAGCGGCGCTACAGGAGGGCCGGGGGGCGATCAGTGTTAACGGCAAGATGATCGATGTTGCGTCGCTCAGGATGTGTCGAACTATAGTCGAAAAAGCTAAACTTGCTGGGTTATTGGTCTGATTGCGGTTGGCGTACTGCCAAGAATCCCCGTGTATGTCGCACCATCAAATCGCCTGCGATTAATAGCTAGATACGCACAACGAGACGCTGTTATGTGATGAGAAAAGCATTCCCCTGACCCCGAAAGCATTTGCCGTGCTGTGCTACCTCATGGCGTCGGGAGGCCGCCTGGTCAGAAAAAACGAACTTCTGGATGCGGTCTGGCCGGGCGTGATTGTCGGCGATGCCGCTTTGCAGGCGTGCATCGGCGAAATCCGCAAAGCGCTCGGCGATAACGCCGGTAAGCCCCGCTTTATCAAAACCGTACACCGTAAGGGCTATCGGTTTATCGGCGCGATTGGCGCTAACAACACTCAATCCACCGCACAGCTGCATCCTGCCAGCGAACAACCTGTCCTGCTGGGCCGCAAACAAGCAATACAGCAATTGCACGCAATCTTTGACCAAGCGTGCCATGCTAAGCGGCAATTGGTTTTTGTCACCGGTGAACCGGGCATCGGAAAAACCGCGATGGTGCGCGCATTCAGTACCGCATTGGCAGACCAAACCTGGATCGGCACCGGGCAGTGTGTCGATCATTGCGGATCGGCGGAGCCTTATCTACCGGTTTTGGATACGCTGAGCAAATTGTGCCGGGGCGTGCAAGGCGACAAGCTTACCGCACTATTAGCGTGGCATGCCCCGACTTTGCTGTTACAACTGCCCAGAGTGCTGGACGCGACACAGATCGGCGCGTTGCGCAACAAAATCGGCACAATGCCCGGTGCCGATCTGAGTGCTGAGCAGATCGCCTTCATCCACGATAAAACTTACCGTCGTGCTTTTGCCGATAAATATCGCGACCGGCCCGATTGAGTCCACGGTGCAGATTGGCGCGTTCCCAGCCGGTGAGCTGACCGTCGGATTTAAACACCCGTTCCTTGTGGCGGATGGCGCGCTGTTCCACTTGCAGGCGGCGAAACTCGCGACCAGTCAGTTCACCGGAGCGCACACCCTGCCAAATTCGGTGCTGTTGATTGTGTTGTCGGTGATTAACGCCGAGACTCCAAGTGCCTGCCTCGGCATTGACGGAAAAACCGATCAGGGCTGCGATCAGTAGTGCAAACGTGACTTTCATGAGATGACTCCTCAGTTTTGCGGTTGATATTTGCGTTTGTCATCTCAATTAACGCACGAACAGACGAGCGGTTGACAACAGCTCAGGCAATCAGGCCCAAAGAGCGCGGCGGCTTGGGCTTACATCCCCATATCGTGGTCGGCGAACGAACCTGCTTTCGCCGAATTAGGCTTAATCTAAACCGCCGCTTGATCCGTGCCAGTTCAGCTAGCCCATGAGACATGGCCAGCAAAGATTATTTAATCTCAGCTGGCCAACTTATCATGTGAATTGAGCTACCCACACGACCCGAAGCAGACCAACGGGCAATCTGTCAGTTTTAATTAACCCGCTGAACCGCAGGCGCTTTCCATTCGCCATCAAGCGCTTCTTTTTTCGGCCAGTACATTCGGATCGGCATCCAAAATTTTCCTTTTGGTGCAGGTAACCAGTTCGATTCCTTATCTTCGCCGGGCGACTCATTCTGGATGTAGAGCGTCACGCCGCCATCGGCATTCTTTTTCAAGTTCGGAAGCATCGGTGAATTGATCAGGTAACGATTGATTGGGTTGGCCACCAAGAGGCTCTCTGGCAGGTTATACATGGTCAAAGACCAGAAGGCATTGACAGGCGGAAATTTACCACCCTCAAAGGTGAGCGTGTACTTGTTGGCACCGTCGAAGGGTTTGCCTTCCGCGTCCACTGTGAGGAGCGGATACATGGCTTCCTGTTTTGAATTGCCGTAGATGCCCATTACCGTGCCACCCATGCGGTAGATCCAGCGGCCATCAATTAGTTTTCGCGAGCCAAGCATATCGCCAGCGGTTACTTCGCCTGTATCGATCTTGGTCTTCTTGAATTCATCGAATTCCGTCCAGGCATCAGCCATACCTTGTTGGATCGCCTGTTTCATCTCGGACGACAGCTTTTCCGGTTCGAATTCGAGATTGCCACCAACGCCGATCTTCGTAAAGCGAGCTCGCAATTCCTGCTCTTCCGGAGGCGTTGGGGCGATCGACAAAACCAAATTCAGGATTTGGAAAAACTCAAGCGATGTCCTTTCTCCCTTCTGCGTCAGCGGTTTGATCGCTTCGGGTGCCGTTATTTCCAGCGGGGCGATCGGCACCTTACCAGAAGCTTTCGTCAGTGCCGGTTTTGACTCTGGTGCTTCCTGACCCAGGTAGTCGGACAATAGCTGCGCCTTATAGCCATCCTGAATTTTGATGACGTTATCGATTTCCTCGGGATTAAAGAGCTGTGTTCGATAACCGATGAAGGCAAATTCCGTCTCGCATCGGATGACCTCGTCGATCCCCTCAGGCTTCTCGCCTTTCCAAGCGGGACCCGCTAACAGATATTTGCCACCGTCATTGCCCGTGGTACGGCTGCCTACGTAGTGAAAATTAAAGGTATAGGCATCCATGAACTGCAGAGAGTAGTAGCGGTTCTTCTCAATCTTGGGAACAGTCAGCACAATGGGTTGTGCCCTTAAATCAGCGCCGACAAAGGAATAAGGCGTATCCGAATTCGGCGTTTGTATCGCGGTATCCTTCGGTGTATAGACGCGTGGAATATTAATAATCGTATTCCAAGGGCCTTTGTATTGCGGGCCGCCTTTATCAGCAAAGTAGGCGTATTGAATGCGATAATTTTCGACCAGCGGATAGCCGTAAATATAGGCTTCTTTCGCTATGTTACGCGCCTCTTCAGGCGTGGCGTCCTGTGCATGGGTGATCTGCATAAGGCATCCGATTGTTGCCACGGCGCACACAAATATCATTCCAGAAAGTTTCATCACCAACTCCTTCGATTGAATGTAGGCTTGGAAGATAGCACAAGCTGGCCGTGAAGTTACGCTATCTTCCCGCTGATCAGCAATCTCCGAAACAAATAACTTCAGCATGGCACAGGCTATGCTAAGAAGAACCATATTCCATTTTTGTTACAACCGATGTGGTTCTTGGAGGTTGTCATGCGATACAGCGTCACTACAGCTCTGATTTTCTTTATGGGCCTGTCTATAGCCTGGGCTGAAAGTAGCCGGCACACTGTGCATGCTCCCTCATCCGGATCCACTGAGCGCCAAGTAAAGCGTTATTACGTCAATACTAGCCGTTTTATGATCTCAAGCTATGCCATCCGCTTGCAGGCCAGCCCACGCAACATCATACGACTATCCCGCTGGCTAGATGAGATTTTCAGCGTACCGCACGGCAAAACTATGATTACCGATATTATTGCCAGTGGGCATCGTTTGCTGGTTCGTGATTCAGCTTGGGCATTAAACTCATCGGGGCGAACATTAGCCCCGGTTTCGCGGAATCTGACCAATGGTCGTGGCGAAGATGTGGTGATTTTATTTGATGCTCGGATACCGGAGCAAGGCAGCCACTGGGTTTTTAATCGGTTTGGTCAACGTATCGAATTTACTGCTGTACAAAATCTGTTTCATGAACTCGCACATGCTCGCCATTTCATGCAGGGTACTTGGCTGTATTTCGATTCAGAAGGGCAAGCGATACAAGAAGAGAACCTTTTCCGCCAACAACTAGCTCAGTACCAAGGCATCACTGAACCAGCACTCCGTGCCGGCATCAAAGGCCAACAATTTTGGTGGCCTAAGCCCACCCGGACGGACAACATGCTTGCCGAGCTTTAGCATTCTGAGCAGGGTATTAATGGTATGGACCATGCCCGGTATCAATTGGCATGGTCTTATCATGTTGTCGAGCCCTCAGCATATTGGCGCTGATTGTCGGTGAGCAATTAGCCTAACGTGGATCTCAAGCCAAAACCCGCTGGGCCTGTTTCACTCGCGCCGCAATATCAATGCCTTGCGGACAAACCGCTGCTGCCTGTTTGAGGTCACCTTCGCTAAACTGCTGTGCCGCAACCGGCATCTCCCGATAAAGCTCCTGCGCCCGCTCGGTTTTACCGTAGCATTCGTAGTACGCCAGATAACGTAACTGATCGGCAATCGCGGTTTGTCCCGGAATCGCCGCTTCGCATAGATGCGAACAACCATTGCAGGCGTAATTGGCGGTCAGCGCGGCTAGTCGGTTGAGTTGATGAAGCTCCTCAGCATTGAGCGACACCTCGGATTTGGCAGCGGCAATATTTTCCCGGGTGACCCGCACGCTATCCATTTCTGAGACCACCGAAGCGATGCGTTCATCGGCCCATACCGATTTCAGCTTGGCTTGCCCCAAAGTGAATTCTCGCGAGCGGAAATCGACCACTTTTTCAATATCCGCCGGTACCGAACCCATCGTTTTCATGGCCAGCAAACCGATTCCAGCTTTATGGCAGCGATCAATCGCCACATTCAGTTCGCGGTCGCCGTAGCGACGGAAATTGTAGCGGAATAGAATCGCATCAATGCCACCAACCTTTGCGGCTTTGTTCATGAGATCCACAACGTTGCCACCGTGACAGGAGAAGCCGAAAAAGCGGGTTTTGCCGGATTTGCGTAGCTTTTCCCCGGCATCCAAATAAGGCTTCTCCAACATGCTGGCTTGGTTGATACCGTGCATGAGATACAGGTCAAGATAATCGGTATTCAACTCCTCCAGAGCTTCATTAATCGCCTTGACCAGACCGTCGGGGTTACCGTTACCGGACTTGGAGGTCAGCCAAAGTTTTTTCCGATCTCCCATTTGGCTGATGAAATTAGCCACGGCCCGGTGAGATGAGCCCCAGCCATAGGACAAAGCGGTATCAAACATCGTGACGCCGGAATCGAAACAGCGGTGCATGACTTTGTCATAGTTGGGATCAAGCCGTTGCGCCGTACCGAGATGCAGAATCGGGATTTCCACCCCGGTTTGGCCCAATACACGGTGCGGCATAGGCTTGTCGTCACTAGCTGCCAAAGTTGTTGCGGCAAGCGCCACATTGCCCGAACCCAGCACAGCGGCTGAAGCAGCAGCGGTTTTGAGAAAACGACGTCGATCAGTTGGGTTTGACATGATTGGTTTCCTCGTAGGTCAGGCCGGAGTAGTGCGCGATTTCAGCAATAGTCGGCGATTTTGCGAACGGCTTTCACCGACGGCAGTAACATAGACGGCAGGCTGATCCTGCACTGGACACTCAGTTTCGCAAATGCCGCAGCCGATGCATAGCTCCGGCACCATAAATGGTTTGTTGAGGACCACCCGGTTGCCATAGGCATCCATCACCTCTTCGTCCATGGTTTGAATGGCTTTGGGCGATGTCGGGCAGACTTCCTCGCACACCACGCAGGGAATGTCATTGGCCCAGGGCAGGCAACGACCACGGTCGAAAAATGCGGTTCCGAGCCGGATGGGGCCTTGTTCAGTATATTCACCGATCCCTATTTTTTCTGCCACGGTGCTGCGCCTAATTGCGCCGGTAGGACACGCAACGGAACACAGTGTGCATTTGAGTTGGCAGTGGGCAATACGGAAATTCAGCACCGGGGTCCACAATGCTTCAATGCCGCCTTCGGTCAACCCCGCCGGTTGTAACACATTGGTCGGGCAAGCGTTAATGCACTGATCGCATTTGATGCATTTGGCTAGGAACTCGGGTTCTGCGACCGAACCGGGCGGGCGAATCATGTGGGGGGAGAAATTATCATCGGCGCTTTTGCCGTTGCTGCGTAACATCGGCAGCGTGGCTAAACCCGCTGCACCGGCGAAT
>JAZBPA010000066.1:0-3311 GCA_036351435.1 Candidatus Competibacteraceae bacterium | reverse complement strand
TGGTCGGTACCGTGACGGCTCCGGCCCAGGCGGGAACCCGAGTCTGGCGAGGATGACCCGCTGCCCTTTTCACTACTTTGTCAAGTTCTAAAAACTTGAGAATCGAGCATCAAACAATCTTAGTATAGAGGTTCCAGGCATCAGGAATGGAAACAGAGAGTTGTTCCTGAATTTGTTCGGTTTCCGTGTAAAAAGACAATATTATCGGGTATCAGATAACAATGATTCCATATCTTCTAAGCACTTTTGCAGATCCTGATTAGTTTGTAGAGCATTCTCGGCAAGCACGCGACGGTAATTTTTGACGGCTAATAATAGCCTGTGTTCAGCTTGTTGTATCTTGAAAACCTGCCCATTTGGGCAGGTTTTTGGCGTAGCATCTAATACGCCTAGCCAACGACGTACCGTATTGGTGGATTTTCCAAGCACAAGAGACAACGCAGGGCGCAACGCCTTTTCGCCGGCCTTGGGTCTCCCTTCGCGCTCTACAAATCCAGCCTCCCTAAGCCGCTCGACAAGGGTAAAGATTTCATCTCTAGAGTACGATTTGCGCTGAGTATTCTCGCTGGTTTCAATGGCTAGCGCTCTCGCCGTGTCGTCTGCTGCATTAAAAGGCAGAATCATCACCGGTACTTCCTCAGTATCCAATGAGGATAGCGCCGTTAATCGTTCTATGTCGGCTTGTTGTTTTACGGTTAGATGAGATTCGTCTAAACGAGAAATTTCCAACCACATTTTGACTCGATCGGTGCTGTCAGATTCGGCTAACAGTTTCAGTGCAGCTATACGATGCGCACCTGCCAACAGATGTCCCTCACAATCGACTGCCGGTGGCTCCACTAATCCTACTGCAGCAATGGATTCAGCCAGATTGAGGACATGACTTGGCTTAAGCGCACGCGAATCGCCTCCTGGTCGTAAGCGAATGGCTGAGAGAGAAAGCATACCTCGTCGGGCGTGCTCGCGCTCCATCCAGCTAACGGCTTGTCGAGCCTGAGCTCTTCCGGCAGATGCCGCGTCACTTTGAATCAACCGATTACCGGAACGCTTAGCCATTTCGCAACCACTCAATGATGTTCTGAAGATCTGTCATTCCTCGGCACTGCTGAGGCGCTGTGCTTGCTATGGGTGTCCGTTCTGTAGTAGCAAGCGATAAAGCAACATCTTGTCTAATGAGCAGTCGATCAACATCTGGAAACATGGCGATGAGAGCCGCTTCCAAATCTTTATCCAGGGTACGCCGCAAATCCACGCGACTCATGACCAGCGCCCAGCGTTGAGCACCTTGTCGTTGTTTCTGGCGACGTACCGAAAGCGTTTCGATGACGCGAGCAGCTCCCTGGATAGCGAAGGGGTGGGCGTCGACCACCACTAGCGTTGTCTCTGCCGCCACTAAACCCAATCGTTCAAGATGATCCCATCCGGGAGGGCAATCAAAAATGATGGCGGTATGCTCAAATGGCGTAATGGCATCCGCAAGCGCTTCAGGATCCAGTCGCATCACTTCATGACCCTTAAGCCCTGGACCACCTGGCAAGACCCACAAGTTATCCAGAATCTGTATCGGGGTGGGATTATCACCTAAGAGAAGCTCCGCTGTGCCTGGCTGAGTGGGGTCGGCTCCCAAACCCCAGGCCGCGTTACTTTGCGGGTCTAAATCGACCAGCAAAACCTGCTCTTTCTGAGCCGCCAATACGGACGCAATTCCACAAGCAATCGTCGTTTTTCCAACGCCTCCTTTTCCAGCAGCTATAGCAATTCTCATCAGTTCCTCCGCGAGAAACCCCGGCCTTTAGGCCGGGGAGGGATAGCGGGCCGAACACAGTTCGGCTGGTTTTTCGGGTGTGCCGAGTTGCGAATAACCGTAACCATCCGCACGTTGAATCACTTTGCAGCAGCGATAGCCAATGCCTTGAACAACCCCTTGAGCGGTTTGAATGTTGAAACTTCCTGATGCTCGAACGGCTACCCGCCCAACATAGGAACCGGTTTTCTTGCCTTTCGTGATCTCGGCTTTCACCTGATCCCCGGTCTGAAACCCGTGAATGCGCTTCTGGCGAGTCAGATAACCACGCGGGAATCCATAAGCATTCAATCGCGTCCGTTGATAGCTGCCGCGTCCCGTGGCTTTTATCGCTAAGGTTGGCTTTTCCCAATGACTCAGGGCGTCGATAGAACCCACACAGGCGGCATCCAACGCATGCGTTTTCGGAATCCCTAAACGCACGCGGTTACACTTCGTCAATCCCCCGGAACCGGTCGTAACCGATAATCCGGTGGCTTGCAGCGCCTGGAACAGCGTCCAGCGGGTCGTGTTCACCGCTGCCACATCTTTTAATGGTCGTTTCGCTTGCGCCTGAATGCGGGCAAGGCGTTGAGGGTCTTTCGCTAAAAAAGTGTTCAGGTCTTGAGCGCTTTTCTGCTGATTACAGGGCTGACAGGCTAAGGTCAGGTTGGACACCCGGTCACTGCCGCCTTTGGCTGTGGGGTGGATATGTTCAATCTGCAACGCGGTGTTTTTCGCCCCGCAATAGGCGCATTCCCGGCCCCACTTGTTGAGCAAATACTCACGAGTTTCGTAACCCGCCAGTGTGCCTTGCTGATATTCCATGCCCGAAATCTCCAGGTTTTCCATCTGTTGTAAATCAAAGCGCACAAGTTCCTGGGCGATGCCCGTGATCGGTGCTAAACGGGTCAAGCGGTTCCCCCAACTCACGGTCGTCTCCACCCGATGCTGCAAACTCGGCGCAATCCAGCCTTTTCCTTTGTTGCCGCGATTCAAAAAACGGGGTTTTCGGTAGCGTAAAGTCGCCCGCCGTCTTCGGCGCATTTGCCGACGAGCCGTGAGGGCTTCGCTGATTTGACGGCCGCGATGCGTCAGTTCAAAGAGATTCAAAACGTGAACGGTGGTGTGGATTTCTCCGGTTTCAATATCGACTCTTTCTGATTCACGCACGATCGCGATCCCGGTCGTCTTGCTTCCCGGATCCAGTTTAATCTGGAGGGGTTGTAAAACGGAATCGTTCACGCACCGGTCCACCAACCGAATCGAAAACGGCATTAACCGATGGACACGGGCGCGACCCCGCTGTAAAAGCTTTCTCGCCCGCTTCTCACTGCACGGCATTAACGGTTTCTGGTGTCGATCCAAGACAAAAACAGCCATTTTACTTCTCCAACAATGCGCTTACGCGCCTGGTGACGGAGCCTCGCGGCTCGCTCCCCTCGCCCCTGTTGCAACGCAGCTTCGGCTTTCGCCTGGCGACAAACCGTTTCGTGCTTACCCGGTCGCGTGTCTGCATCTGCCGCTT
>JAZBPA010000065.1:0-84393 GCA_036351435.1 Candidatus Competibacteraceae bacterium | reverse complement strand
TGAGGATCGATCGACACTTGATTGCTCGGGTCGGCTGGCAATTCACAGGTGAAGGCGAGCAATAGCTGGCGCGAAATCCGATCTATGAGTTGCTGCCGCAACGAATGACCGAACTTGTTTTTATTGTCAACGATATCGACCAGATCAGTGAAGGGAGAGCCGGTTGCCCATCCCCATCCCTCGTTATGGATATCAATGCGAAAACCGGACTGCTTGCGGCGAAACGCGCCACTACGGAATTCTTCAATACCTGAAGTCCCCAAAGGCCCGCGCATAGTGCCGGCGACTTCAGGCATCAATCCCCATGCCAGCAGATAGGGGTGATCCATTAGGTTTTTGCCCATTAGACCACTGGTGCTACGTAGCCCCGAGGACAGCATCAGCCGGGCGTTTTCCACCGCATTGGCCGCTAGTACAAACAGTTTGCCGCGCACCTCTGCCGTCTCATGTTCAGGGGAATTCGGGTCATGGTAAACCTTGACCTGAACGCCGGTTACCCGGCCATTGCCGGGATCAATCTGAACCTGTGAGGCCACCGCCTGCGCGAGAAAATCGACGCTGCCGGTTTGTAGGGCTTTGTTTAAGGTTTTCCGGCCATCGTACTTCGCCTGAACCGGGCAAATGGGCGTGCAATTCGCGTTACCCTGGCAGCGTCCGCCTAATTCGGCTTGATGGCGGCTAACGGCCCCCACCGGCGCGAATCCCTTACCGTTATCGTACTTGGGGTTAGGAATACCATTGCGACCCTGAGGGATGCTGTGTACTTTCAAGTTGAGGGTTTCGGAGCCAATCTCAATCTTCGAGCCATCAATGCCCTTAGCGACGGCTTTGTCCAGATACGAGATGGGAATCTTATGCATGGGGTAGACATAGTCGGGTTCGAAATGAAGTCCCGCGTATCGCTGTTCTTCCACATCGGCTGAGACGCCAAGCTCGAACTCCGCTTGCCGGTAATACGGCATCATGTCTTCGTAGCTGATCGGCCAATCAAGCCCTTGGCCGAAGTGGCTGCGCAGTTTGAAATCTTCCGGCAACATGCGCAACGTAGTGGCCTGAAAGTGTGTGGTCGCGCCACCGGCGACCCGGGTGTAGGCGCTATCCAGGGCTAGTGGTCCACGCTGGACGAAATAGCCTGATGTGCCGACTTGGCCGGGGACTAACTTTTCGATATCTGGACTTCTCGGGCTGGGGGCATTGGGATTCCTGGGGAAGGGGGCGTTGTTGTCTTTATCCACAGAGCCGTGGAAATTTTTCACGTACTCATTGAAGCCGGCCACGGTCATATCCTGGTCAGGCCCCGCTTCGAGTACCAGCACGCGATGGCCCTGTTCACTCAATTCCTTCGCGACGATGGAACCCGCGACTCCGGACCCGACAATCACTGCGTCGTAGAGAGTCTCCGAGACGGTTTTGTAATCGACAGACTTGTTAATAGGTGGGGTTTGGCTCATAGGTCACTCCTTAAGAGTCTGAAGTGTCGCTTTTAATGTTTAGTTGTTATTGCGAGAAATCGGGGGCAGTTATTGATGGCAAACCATCACCGATTTCGGAAGACCGCAGTATCACTGCAGTCAAGTATAGATTTTAAGAATTACTCTTGTGCGACAACATAAAGGGGATAAATCCCCTTTTTTCCTAATGCTCCATCGCACTCTATGGACGGCTTATTCGGGGTCGGGAACCGCACCAATCTGATTTAGCACGACCAAGGTTTCGAGCGTGTTCCACTCTTCAACGATCTTGCCGTCTTTAATGAGGTAGATATCGGTGGCGCTGAACTGCACGGGTTTGCCTGTCGGCGGGTAAATCTTGGAGGAAACGGGAAAGCCCCGATACTCGCCCGAATGGGTTCCTTTGCCAGTCCAGCGGGTCGTCACCTTGTCGCCTTCAGCAAGCTGATCTTCGACAACGAAGTGAATATCGGGAAATGCATCAAGGAACGCTTTTAGGGCTTGTTTGGCATCTGCAAGGCCACGAATAGGGGCCAGGCCGGGATAGCGGACAACATAGTCCGGTGAAAACACCTCGTCGATAACAGCCCAATCCTTTTTATTCATACCGACTTCATAGGCGCGGCGAACCACCGCTTTGTTGGCTTCAAGCGACATAAGTTTTCTCCTAATTGAAATGGCTATAGGAATCTGAAACAGGTTTTGATGAGCCTAACGGTGACCATCCTCGTCAGGCTGTTAGCATCAGTATAGAACAGCCTTTTGAAGCGCCGAGGAATTTACATAATTTTTTACATTTCTTTTCAAACAGCCCGGTCTGCTTAGTCATACATTGTTAATGTCGGCGCCATAGCCACACAAATAAATGGCATGTATAGGTGCTTTCACGATCCGTATACGCAATGCCCTTTCGCAAAACTCGGCTTGTCACGTCTTCATCACTAAAGCATGCGCTAGAAATTCAAATTACAAGACCTGACCCTTTTGTTTGGCTCTGTTACTCTGAGTTACAAACGCGCTGACCATTTAGTCAGGATCTGCTCAATCTTGGCGCGAGAAGTTGGCTTGCTGAGATAATCGTCCATGCCAGCGGCTAAGCAAAGGTCACGATCTTTCTTAGTAGCCGCTGCCGTCATTGCAATGATAAGGATATTGTTGTGGACATCGGCAGCGCGTATGGCTTTGGTCGCTTGGATGCCATCGACATCGGGCATCATCAGGTCCATGAAGATCAGGTTGTAATGGCGCTGTTTGAACAACGCGAGCACCTCTGCGCCATTATTCGCCAGATCCACTTGGTGACCCATCGCTTCCAAATAACCTACCGCGACTTCTTGGTTTATTAAATTGTCTTCCGCTACCAAAATGTTGAGCCGGTGAGGCGAAATTGCTGCTGTTGGTGGTGTTTCTGAGGTATTGACGGGCGCAATCACGAGTGGGATTTCCACTGAAAATACAGACCCTACATTCGGTATGCTAGTGGCGGATAGTTGACCACCCATAACCTCACACAGGCCTTTGCTGATGGGTAGACCCAAACCAGTCCCGCCATAACGCCGACTGGTGGAACTGTCGGCTTGAGTGAAACGCTCGAACAGAGTATCGAGTTTGTCTGGTGCGATGCCGATACCCGTGTCTTTGATGTCAAGGCGAAGGTATTCGTGCTCGCTGCCTTTGCCTTGGTAAGTGGCACAGAGTTCCACGCCACCCTGTTCGGTAAATTTCAAGGCGTTGCCGATCAAATTGCTTAGAATTTGGCGTAGTCGGATGGGATCGGCCAAAATATGTGATGGCAAGGTCCTGTCAAGGCGTACCCGCGTTTGTACGTTTTTTTGCAGCGCTTGGTGTTTGAACGTGTCAATGCTTTGGCGCAGCAATGGTTCGAGTGCTATAGGGATT
This sequence comes from Candidatus Competibacteraceae bacterium, assembly GCA_036351435.1. Lineage (GTDB taxonomy): Bacteria > Pseudomonadota > Gammaproteobacteria > Competibacterales > Competibacteraceae > JAAUQA01. Next base: position 81,043 of record JAZBPA010000065.1, on the reverse strand, counting down.
TTTTCTAGCTCGATTTTGCCGGCTTCGATTTTGGCGAAATCAAGCACATCCTCAATCAGCGCACTCAATAAACGACCCGACTGTAGTAAAGAATTGGTATAACTAAACTGCGGTTCAACCGGTCGCGTACTCAGTAGTAGTTCAGCCATCCCGATGATGCCATTTAGTGGTGTGCGTAGCTCATGACTTATATTGGCTAGGAACTCTGATTTGGCCTGATTAGCTGCTTCGGCGGCTTCGCGCGCTCGTACCAGGGCTTCCTGGGTGTGATGAAGGTCGGTGATGTCGTGCTCGTTGACCAGCGTCGCTGTCTGACCAGTGATGGGGTCCTTAACCAGACGGGCATCCAGGCTGTGCCAGCGTTCTCCTGCTGCCGTGATGACAGCTATTTCTGCATGATAGGCTATACCTTCATTAAGCGCATCAAGAGCCTGGGTTCGATCCTGGTCCTTGATGAAGCGGTCGCCGAAGTGATGCTGATTCCCTGGATAAGCGCGTAAAGCCGCCGGATTGCGCATCAGCGAATGACCTTCGGCATCGTAAAGGGAGACACAGACGCTGGTATCGCGTAAGGCTTCGATCCCGCGTAAAGCGTGCTCATCGGAGGATTTGCTTAGAATTTCGCCTTGCACCAGCATCGCTAAGCGACTGTCGTCGACATAAATTCCTGAGCACAGACAACGAACGGTCACCGCCCCGACATTGCGGGGATAGAATGTCCATTGTTCGGTAACTGTTTTCCCATCCCTAAAGTGTTGCAAGTAGTCTTGTAACCGGATTTCCGTGCCCGGTGACATGTCGGAAGCGAAGTCGCGATGTAGCAGACTCTCCAGGGACGGCGCATCCCATAATTCGATAGCAACGGCATTAGCCCACCACATGGCTTTTCGATTGATGTCGAAGATCCAGATAGGCGTGCTAATCGCATCCAGCGTTTTACAATCGCTACGGTTTAAACTGGGGGGTAAAATCACACTATTGAGGTTTGTCTATAAACGCCCAATATTAGCAAAGTCAGCAGCTAATAGGGATGCTGGTTCGCGGCAGCGAAAAGGGTCCTTTTTGTCACATCAGATACCCTTGTTTTTAAATGGAACAGTGGCAACACGGTTAAACCGGCTGTTGCCACTATCAAAGCAGCAGCTCCAGCTTGCTGTTAAGCAGACAGAATTCGTATCGTATTACAGATTTATTACACTATCTGTCTAGCCTGAATTCAAGCTGTGCCTGTAAACCATAGGTTGTTACAAGTGTGCCTCAGTACCGCATACGCCAGCTGGTAATGCGCCCATTCTCCACCGTCATTAAGAAGTTGGCCGCGCTTGTATAGCCTCTGCTGCGATACTGGCCGGTTACGACCACTTGGTTGCCGTCGACAGCGAGTTGCGCGTTCTCAACACGACCCTGGCGATTAATAATGTCGCTATCGAGCCAACTAAAAAACGCTGCCCCTGACTTCGCTGGCCCATCCCCATAAGCCTGAGAAGCGTTGGCATCAAATAGTGAACGAATCCGTTCCGCATCGTTCGCTTGCATGGCATCAATCAGTGCCGTGACAACCGCCCTAGGTTCAGTAGATGGTGCCTGATCACTTTCGCCTTGTGGTTCAGACGCTTGGACAGTGCTCATACTTATAGTCGCTGTGAGCATTGCTACCAGTGCTAGTGTTGCTAATAAGCTAAACATCCGAAAAATGGTCAATTGTTTCACTGCAGAAACCTCCCAATTAGTTGAAGTAGGGCAACTCTTCATTGCCAACCTCATATAAGGGCTTTGTATTTCACGAAAGCCGCAAGCGCAACCGGAACAAGATAGATCAGTAGGAAGATCGGCAGTTCCACTAGGAATGAATAACCTGCTTGCGTCACACCTACCCACATATTCCAGCCGGCAATCGCGAACCAGATGACTGCGAAAGCAATTGTCGGCATCCAGTTGCTGCCCGCCTGACTACTGAAAAGTTTGGTGACGCCAGTGAAGATTGCCCAAAGGACGATGCCACCGACGATAAACAACAGTGTTCTCATATCAATCTCCAGTCAGCCCGTTTTTTCCTTACTTTCTACACGTGTTGGATGTACCTATCACTCCCGGCAGTATTCCGGGAGTGATAGACGAGCGCTTGGTTAGCGCGTGGTGTAACCGCCGTTGGCAAACAGTGTCTGGCCGGTGATCCACCAGCCTTCGGTGGCCAAGAATTTCACGATGGGAACAATGTCCTCAATATGCGTGAGTTGATTACCCATCGCTTGTGACTTGTGGAAGCCCACCCGTTCCGGGGTTTCCTGGCCGTAAAAGAATGGCGTGTCCATAGGACCCGGCCCAATGTTGTTGACCGAAATACCCCGAGCAGCAAATTCTTTGGCGGCGGCACGGGTGAAATCTTCTACCGGTGCTTTGCCACCGGCATAACTGGAATAGCCATCGGTAAATGCGGCCAACAACGAGGTCACAATCGTAATGACTTTGCCGTTATCGTTCAGATGTAGGCCGGCTTCTTTCATGAAGAAGTACGCCGACTTGGCGTTAACAGCGAACATTTCGTCGTACTCTGCTTCGGTAGTTTCGATGATGGGTTTACGCAATACTTTTCCTACGGTATTGACCGCCACATCGATACCACCGAAATGATCTTTTGCCTGTGCAAACAACGCAGCCACATTGGCTGTTTTAGTCAGATCACCCTGGATCGCAATCGCTTCGCCGCCCATCTCTTTGATGGCTTTTATCGTTGCATCGGCCTCGCTTTCGGTCGAACTACTGTTGTAGTGCACAACTACTTTTGATCCGCTGGCTGCAAACTCCCGGCTGATCAAGCCGCCGAGATTTTTGGCGCCACCGGCAACGAGGGTGACTTTTCCGTTCAGATCGATTTTAGCCATGATTCTCTCCTGCTGTTAGTGAGGGAATGCTTGCCGGCAAAACTCAGGTAACCGACAGCGTAGGCGTAGCCTATTGGATTGACTGAATCGCAGGAAGAGTGGTAAATATCATTTATTAAATGCGAAAAATGCAATAAGCATGAGCACTGTCGAACAACTCTTTCTTCAAGTCGTGGAATCCGGCAGTTTCAAGAAGGCCGCTGAACATCTGAACATAGAGCCATCGGCTGTCAGCAGAAAGATTGCCGTATTGGAGGATCGCCTCAAAGTCAAATTGCTGCGCCGCTCCACGCAGCGTACCACTCCGACTGAGCTTGGCCAGCATTATTACGAGCGATTGCGCCGAATCATCGATGACCAAACGGCGTTGGAAGAGGAAATCAGCAGCGGGGTTAATCGACTCACCGGCAAATTGCGTATCGCAGCGCCGGTGGACTTCGGCACTCAATTTGTCGTGCCGGTGATCCGCAAAATGCAGCAGCAGGCCCCAGAATTGTCAGTGGAATTATTACTAGGCAGTGCTTTTGAAAACTTGCTGGAGATGAATCTTGATGTCGCCGTACGTATCGGCGAATTGCCGGACTCCACGCTGATCGCAAAGAAGGTGGGACAAAATGACCGGGTGTTGGTAGGCAGCCCAGACTATTTGGCAAAGCATGGAACACCGACGACCTTAGAACAATTGCAAACCCATAACTTCATTCTGTATTCGTCCAGTCAGGCAAGAAGTGATATCGAGTTTGCTGATGGCAGTCGCTATTCGCACTCAAAAATAACCAGCAACATCACTGTGAACAGCGTGTCTGCCGTGCGTCAACTGGTGCTTGAAGGCGCCGGCATACATCTTGGACCGCTTTGGGTTTTCAAGGACGATATCGAGAGCGGTCGGTTGATCCGGCTGTTAGCAAACAAACCATTACGTAGCTTTCCCGTGCACGCGGTATACCCAGCCCGGTCATATCTGCCTTTCAAAATCAAAGAGTTTACTCGGCTGCTGGCTGAGCGGTTAAAGATTTAACTTGCATCGTCAACTCATGTTGGGTACTGAGCAGGGTCGACGGTGACGTTTGACCTGAAAAGCATCAATGTCGTACTTGAAAACGACCCTGCTCGGATTGATAAGTCAACTAACGCGTTGCTCGGGTGGTTAGCTTGTTTTGAAGGCGTTCCAGCTTATTACTAAGTTGTAACAGTTTCTGTTGCAGGCGCTGATCAGTGACATTAGATGCCCGTTCTCTTAGTCGCTGAACTTGCCCGGTTAAGCGGGCCTGCCTTAAAGCCAACTGATTAAGTGCGACTGCACGAGTTTGGCTGACTGTTGGGGTAGTGTTGTCTTGGATATTACATTCCGTTGGGTTACCTTCGATAAACTCCTCGCACACTATAGTGTCGGCCTGGTTGCCCACAATATCACTGTCTACAAAATTACCGGTGACTGCACCGCGTGCTTCGTTAATGCCGCCGACGACCCGGATATCGAAGTTGGCGCTTCGCTCGACAACGTTATTAAGTATTTGCGTCAAAGCCTCATTGCCGGTGGAGGGACCTTGGTTGTCCTGCCGCGCCCCGGCTGTGCCAGAGCATACAAAAACGCCGATACCTGTATCACTGACAGTGTTATCTTCGATCAGGGTATCAATGGTGTTTGATGCGGCAGACCAGCCACCGATCACATTGATACCTGCCGTTGCAATATCCTGCACAGTGTTATCGGTAACGTCAGCCATCAACAGGTTGTTCTCGGCACCATCAAAACCCGAAGATAATACAATACCTGCCGTCGTGTCGGTTATGTCGTTGTTCGCAGTGGTTCCTTCAATCATGTTGTCCGGTGATGCACCTGATCCGCCTTCCAAGAAAATGCCTGACACAGATGCACTAAAATTGGGTTCCTGCACTTGATTATCACGAATGTCGAACATCACGGTGTTTTCTGATGAATTACCCTGTCCGCCGGTGATGGCAATGCCTATCCCGAGGTCTGTAGTGACGTTGCCTTCTATGACAGTATCAATGATATTGCCGGATGCGTTGTCGATGCCGCCACCCAGGACAATCCCATTCATTCCCCCGGCGGTGGTTTGCTGGACGGTGTTGCCACGAATTTTGGCCATCAGCATATTATCGGTTGCTCCATTAGCGCCGCCTTGTAGCAGAATGCCCTCGAAGCCAATATCGATCACCGTATTACCGGCAATGACCACTTCGGTGACATTATCTTGCATATCGGCAGACCCGCCGCTGACCACAATACCGTTGTTTGTTGCGCCTCTAACTTGATTCTCAATGACATTGATTTGACTTAGGTTAGCGCCATTGGTGCTTGAACTAATATCCACACCAACGTTCGTCATGTCTTCCATGGTATTGTCTGAGATGGTAATGCCCGTCATTTCTCCACCACTGGCACCGTTTTCTCCAACCGCTTCAAGCTGAATACCGGATGCGCTCCCTCTGAAGCGGCTGTTGCCCACTAGCACGCGGCTCAATGAAGTGGATTGCCCGGTTTGCGACCGGGTTATCGCTGTTACTCCACTCGCCTCATTTTCTGGATCGGTGTTATTGGCGTTGATACCCAATACCGTGACATCGGTCGACGGTACCCCGAGAGAGGGTGCGATCAACAACGCTGTGTCTGCGAAGTTTCGCAGCTCAATGCCTCGAATGGTTACATCGCTACCAGTAATTTCAAGACCCACTGACAGGGTCTCATTGTTACGCACAGTAGCGGATGATGCTGTTGTAGCATTTGGTAATGTAGGAGCCAAAGTAATATCCGGAGCCCCATCACCATTGGTGTCGCCATTGAGCGCTAGTGCACCACCCAGGGCAGGTAAGGCCTGACTGCAGCTGATAGCACCGGTGAAATTAAAATCGACAAGCACCCGTCCTTCAGGAGGTGGTGTAGCATTTTGAGCGGCAAGCAATTCCGGCAGGGAAATCCCGTCGGGACCAGGGTTGTTGAGCAGGTTCTGAAGACTAGAGGTATCACCGTTGGTGGTGCATTCGGCACTGCTGATGGTGACTTCAGTCACGCTTTCTTCACTAAGCAGGAAAGCTTGCGAGGGCACATCCCATTGGTAACGAAGGATGCGGGTGGCGGACTGGCCGGTAATTCGATCCTGAGCAATGGCGTTTTCGACGACCAGCTGGTTGCCGGCAATACGCACCGTGGAATTGGTTAAATCTAAATTCTCCAGAAAGACGAATTCACCAGGTTGTCGAACCAACACACCACTGGTGAAGGTGCGTACCGCCCCGCTACTGTCTTCGATTTCAACGCTGATCTCATGGACTCCGGGACCGAGGTCACCATAATTAATAGTGACGCCGAAACCACTGTCAGCGCTGTTTGGTTCGTCGGGGAACGCTGCAGCAACGTCAGCCCGCCGAGAACAACAAGGAATGGTAACACTGGGTTCGCCGTCGATGAACAGTTGTACTCGCTGAATCGAACGGCCTTGCGGTGCAATCGCCCAACCGCGCACGATAGCGATGCCGGAAGCGGTATCGCCATTCAGTGGGCTTTCCAATAGGGCATGTTGTATGCCGGTTGCCGCACGGGTATTAACATTCCGTGATTGGGGAACGGGCTCGCTCATCCCGACACTGGATTGAGCGCTGGGCGCGGCAGTTACCATGCCCAAGGCTTGGGTATTCTGAAACCAACGTAGCCGAGCGTTAACCGATTGGAAGACTTGACTATCCTTGTCGCGGACTTGTAATCCATTGATCAATATTTCCTGGTCCTGCCGTGCGGCGCTGGCAGACGATAAATCGACTTGGTCGATGAATGCGGCATTACCCGGCTTGACGACGGTGACCGTATGAGTACGGCTGAACTGCGCGCCGCTACTGTCGCGAATATCGACCTGGATAGAGTGTGCTCCAGTAGTCAGTTCGCCGTAGTTGAAGGTGAGACCATAGCCGCTATTGCGGGTGTTGGCGCTGGGAAATTGTGGGAAGAACGTTTCAACGTCTGCGCGCACACTGCAGCAAGGAATCGCATTGATTTCCTCTCCGTCGATACTCAGAGTGACTTGTTCAATCTGTACCCCGGCGGTGTCCGAGAACGCCCAGCCACGGATGATGCCGATCCCGGAGACGGGTTGATTATCGGTCGGTCCTTCCAATTCAGCCATCAGGGCGGCTTCTGCCCGGGGGGACAGTGACACGCCTATGGCCAGCAATAGCAAACCAATCAGTTGGATGAACATAGTGTTATCTCCTCGCTATAGCGCCATAGAATTGCGCATTCTTGGTTGACTTGTCGTTCAACCTATCGTTCATATGCCGTACAAAATAATTACAGCGCCTGTTTTGTTGCTTCGGGTACCCATGCACCATGTTCGCTATCGAGATCACCCCAGAGCAACACATGTAATCGCAGTAACGTCTCCCGGTGGGCTAATAGTTCTCTTTTCTCAGCTGCGCTCAGACTCGACGGCCCGCAATCCAACAATTGGTAGCCTAATCCCTCCAGATAATGCCGTTGGCGGCGATTAGTCGTTCGACTTGGCAATAGTGCGGTATGTAGCGCATGGGTAAACGGGTGGTTGAGTGCTTGTAAGAAAAAACTGTGTTCCTTCAATAGTTTGCTAGGTGATGTGCGTTCGATTGCTTCGCGGAACAGCGTAAGTACCCGTGGTGGCTTGGTTTCCTGAGGGGTAAGGAATAATCCCATGCGCTGGGTGACTTGACCCCATTTTACGCTACTGGAAAAGATCGATAGCGGGATGGCCAACACCATTCCCAGCAGTACGGGAGTAAACCACCAAAAAAAGTTGGGAATGTAAAGATAGGATCCTATCCCGATCGCAATTCCCAGAGCGGTTTGACCGACGTGAGCGAAACACGCTTCTTTAACGCCGGTTTGGTGATCGTCTCGTTGTTGTACGGGCCAGCCGATGGCGCGCCTGGCCAGAATCAATAACACAAACTTCGCCTGAAATAACATCAATATCGGGGCGAGCAATACGGAAAACAGGCTTTCCAGGAACACGCTGAGGGTCGCCCTGGAAAAACCGCCGTAGCTGCGACGCAGTTGAGTATCGCGCGCCAAAAGCAGCAAAGCCAGCAGTTTCGGCAGGAATAAAAACGCCAGGGTCACAACCAATACGGTTTGCATTTCCACGGCGTAAGAAACCGGCCAAACGGGGGTGAAGCTGTCACCGAAAAAATACACCGGCTGGTCTTGCGCTTGAATAAACGCTTCAATACCCGTCAATACCAGAAACAGCAACCATAACGGCGAAGCCAGGTAGGACATAATACCCATGAGCAGATGCAAACGGCTGAGCGGATGTAAACCGCGCGCAAAAACCAGCCGGGTATGTTGTAGATTGCCTTGGCACCAGCGCCTATCGCGTTTGGCGTAGTCGATCAAGGTGGGGGGAATTTCCTCGTAGCTACCGCCTAAATCATAAGCCAGCCAGACTTGCCAACCGGCCCTACGCAACAACGCCGCTTCGACGAAGTCATGACTGAGAATTTTGCCGCCGAAAGGTTCTCGCCCCGGAAGATCGGGTAAACCACAGCAGTCTGCGAACGGTTGGATGCGGAGGATTGCGTTGTGACCCCAGTAATTCCCCTCGCCCAATTGCCAGTAGTTCAAACCGGTCGTGAACAATGGCCCGTAGATCGTGCTTGCGAATTGCATAATGCGGGCGAACAACGATACCCGGTTAACCGGTACCGGCGGCACCTGTATCAGCGCTACCGGCGGGTTGTTCTCCATGAGTCGCACCATGTCGACAAGGGTGGTGCCGGCCATCAGGCTGTCGGCATCCAGGACGATCATGTACCGATAGCGCGCGCCCCAACGGCTGCAGAAATCAGCGATATTGCCGCTTTTACGACCGGTATTACGAAACCGATTGCGATAAAAAATTCGCCCCTTGCCGTTCAGCGACTGACACAGATGGTGCCACTGTAATTCTTCTTCAATCCAAATATCGGGATCCTGAGTGTCGCTGAGTATAAAAAAATCAAACAACTCAAGCTGTCCGATCTCTTGCAAGGACTGATAAACAGCGCTTAACCGTGCGAATACCCTGGAGGGCTCTTCATTGTAGACGGGCATCACAATGGCCGTGTGCAGTGCCGTTGCACACTCCGCCGGAACAACCCCGGCTGTCGCCGAGATTGCGTAGCGGTCACGACGGGTCAGGCGGATTACGAAACCGATCATGGCGGTCCAGAAAGACGCGCAGATCCAAAGCAGCAAAATCGCATACAACACCAGCAATACCACTTCCAACGGGCTGATACCGTCGGTCTGATAGACACTGATCAACAAGCCCATGGCAATCAAAGTAGTGACTAGCGTTAGGGAAAAGAAAATCACCCGCCGCAGCGCGTAGCTGGTTGGGAACGGCGGGTTCATTTGGCTTGACCTGTTCTAGTCAGCCGCCGTTTTAGCGCGTCCAGGCAGCTCAGGAGCAGCTGTTTAAGCACCGTCATGAGATAAAGAAACGAACCCGATACGATACGCTGTTCCGGCATGGCCAATTCGCCGTATGGTGGGACGGGTTCAGGCAAGGTTTGGGACAGTATGCTGATGGTCTCCGGTCGGTGGCTATGAGTCGCCAGTTGCATCGGCCAGTCGGGTACGGCGCCGTCGAGCAGTGCCACGCGCGCCAAAAGGGGTTTTTCAGGCGATGCGACGGTCAGCCACTCGTCCATCATGTTTTGGACTTCTTGCAAAGCGCGCAGCGTTAGCTCTTCCTGAGTAACCGATGTGTGCAGGCAGTTCAAAGCACGTTGCATCGCCCGTTGGCTTAGCAGCGTCACCTTTGTTTCATCCACTACCCCCAACCCACGCCAATACGCCTTGATCCTAACGAGGGCAGGGTCATGCAAGGACAGGTCTACCACACTATCAGGATGTTGTCGTTGCAGCTCAACCATCTGATCCGACTCATTAACCGTAGTTCGGCGAAGTTAGGGTGCGATCCATCGATAACTCCACGTCTCGGTGAGCACATTCCCTGCTGATTTCAGAAAACAACGTAACTCGATAACCGGTTCATTTTCCGGTAACAATTCAAAAGACGCTCGCCATCCGGTGGTAAACGGATTTTTTTTAACCACGATATTGTCGATCTTTCCGGCAGAAGCATTGACTAAAGCGGTTATTTCAGTGTCCTCGGGCAATGCGGTGAGGTTTTTGCCACCGAAGTCAAGGACGAAACGGCGCTTGGTAGGGTCCACTCCCCCCGCTCCGCCGGCGCCGATTCGAGTCGCCAGCGTTTGGCCGCCGGGTGGTTTGCGGTCTAACTGCGACGCAAAATGTAACCGGTACTCGGTAGCGAAGCTTGAATGCGCTTCCAAAGGCTGTTCCGGAATCCAGAACGCAACGATATTGTCATAGCGCTCTGCATCGGTCGGTATTTCAACCAGTTCGATGAACCCAGGACCCCATTCGCCCAGTGGTTCAACCCAAACACTGGGGCGTTTCTGGTAGAGCGCTTCAAGGTCTTGATAGTTGTTGAAATCACGGTCCCTTTGCAAGAGTCCGAAACCGCGCGGATTATTATCTCGGAACGCGCTGATCTGAAGTCGCGATGGATTGCTCAACGGACGCCATAACCATTCACCATTGCCCAACGCTAACAACAAGCCGTCCGAATCGTGTACCTCCGGGCGGAAATCGTCGCTGAACCGTTCACTGAGTTCGCCATGAAAAAACATGCTGGTGAGCGGCGCGATAGCGAGTTTATCAACCGCTTCGCGGAGGAAAACTTGTGCTTTGACATTAATCGTGGTCGTCGGACCGGGTTTGATTAAAAACCGGTAGGCGCCCGTAACGCGTGGGCTGTCTAATAGAGCGTATAGAGTAATCTCAGTCGCATCCTGGGTCGGTTTTTCAAGCCAGAATTCACGGAATACGGGGAACTCTTCGGGCTTGGGCAGGCCGGTATCAATGGCCAAACCGCGGGCTGATAAACCGTAGGTTTGCTGTTGTCCTACTGCGCGAAAATAACTGGCTCCCAGAAAAACAGCGACTTCATCATAGTAACTATCTTGATGTAAGGGGTAATGTAAGCGAAAGCCGGCGAATCCGAGCTCGGCTGGGAGTTGTTCCGGGAGTATATTAGCGCCGTAGTCGAACCAATCCCCGCGATATGGAATGGGTTGGACTTCGCCGTCCTCCACTATGTTGATCTTGACCGGTTTGAGAAACAGAAATCCCAGATGGGCGAACTGTACCTCGAAGGGGAGCCCTTCATTCCGCCACAAGCCCTTATCGGCGCGAAAACGAATATCGCGGTATTGATCGTAGGTCAGATCACGTAAAAAAGCGGGTATCGACTGTTCCGTTTCTTGGAACGGTTGTAACGCAAGATTGGCAGCGCGTCGATGCACATCTGCGAAGTTGAAGCGCTTCGGCGGCGTCGTTCCGGAAGTTTCCGCAGGCGGCAAGGTCGGTGCAGCGCTGTTGGGGGACGCCCATCCAATAAGGATTAAAACGAACAATAATGAACGACACAATACAACACTTTTTTCCATTGAAGCTTTGCCTTGGAATAACGTTTAGTACGAAGTGGAAGCCAAACGATGCGCGTGACGGGTCGTTTCGGGCAACCGAAAGCGGGTGCAACAGCCGAGCACATATTCGACTGCCGTTGTCACGCTGATTCGGTGACCGGGAGAAATATACAGCGGTTTGACGCCGGAACGGGTACGCAACACCGCGCCGATTAATTCCTGGTCGTCCTGCAAAGTTGCCCATTGCCCGCGTTGTTCGGGAACCGGACCATGGGTACCGCAGAGCCTGGTTTTAGCAACACCGATAGCGGGAATATCGGTTACCAACCCTAAATGACTGGCGATACCCAGGCGGCGCGGATGAGCAATGCCTTGACCGTCACAGAGCAACAAGTCCGGTATGCAGTTTAACTGCGCCATAGCATCAAGCAAGGCTGGTAATTCGCGGAAGGATAGAAGTCCCGGTATATAAGGGAAACAAGTCGGGCGGTATGCCAGCGTGGTATCCATAAGCTCCAATTCAGGATAGCTCAGTACTGCCACTGCGGCCCGGGTTATCTTGCCCTGGTCGATGAACCCTACATCCAGACCCGCTACTCGGTTAATCTGATCGAAATGGTCTGCAACAATAACCTGATCACGCAGTTGGTTTTGTAAAGCGATGGCCTCAGTGGGCGTGAGCTGTTCTAGCTCAACAGCGTATTGCGAGGGTCGATCCACGACCATCGGCCGGCATCTTCTAGAGATTTCTCTGCGAAGTGGTCGGTGTGATTGCGGTATCAATTGGGCTGTTTTCGCTCCGGGTCGGAATCATGAGTTGGTCGCTGTTCTGGAATTGCGGGTTGGGTTTGGCGAAGAAATACCCCTGTCCCAGCGGTACTCCTAATTCGCGGAGTATCTCTACCGTTTCCTGGTTTTCCACAAACTCGGCTACTGCCGCTACGTCTAGTCCTCTGGCAAGGTCGGCAATGGCATTGACGAAGATACGATCCACTCGACTGCGATGCAGGTTGCGGACAAAACTACCGTCGATCTTAATGTAGTCAACGGGAATGTTTTTTAGATAATCGAAAGAAGAAAACCCGCTGCCAAAATCATCCAACGCGATGCGATAGCCTTTATCCCGCAAAGCTTGAATAAAAGTGCACGCATCAGTGAAATTCTCTACCGCTGCAGTCTCGGTCACTTCGAATACAATGCTGTTAGGGTCGGCACCATGACGTTGGGTGCTTTCCTGGATAATGGCTAGGATTTGCGGATTGCCAAAATGACGCCCGGACAGATTGATGGTCAGCGAAACAGGTTTGCCGTTGCGAATGCTTTCACCCTGAGTCTGCAGTGCTGAATCGACTACCCATTGATCAATATCGCGAATCATGCCAAACCGCTCGGCAATGCCGATGAACGCTCCAGGTGCGATAATTTTACCGTCCTCTCCGATCATCCGCAGCAGGCTTTCATAATGCTCAATCTGGCCGCTGTGCAAATCTACAATCGGCTGGAAATAGAGCTGAAAGCCATTGTCTTTCAAGGCCCGACGAATCCGGTCTTCCCATTGCACTTTATCCTGGAGGTAGGTGCTGCGCTTCCCTTGCTCGAATATTGCATAGGTATTGCGGCCTTGATCTTTGGCCGTGTACATAGCGGTATCAGCTTTGGCCAGTAGTTCGCCAGCCTGACCACCATGCTGCGGGAAAAACACAATGCCGATGCTGGCGCCGAAAGTGGCAAGCCGATCTTCGTGAATAAATTCCTGGGTGTTCAAGGTTTTTAGCAGGCGTTCGGTAAACTGTATCGCTTGCTCCTGATCGGTATTAGGCAGGATGATGCCGAACTCATCGCCCCCGAGTCGCCCGACGACATCGGTTTCTCGGATAAATTTACGCAGATGACCAGCGATTTGTTGTAGATATTCGTCACCGGTGTGATGACCGTAGTTATCGTTAATGTATTTGAACTGATCAAGATCCATAAACAGCAAGACGCCGCTGGTGCTGTAGCGACGGTTGTAAGCGATTTGTTCCTCTAACCGTTCTTGGAAACGATGACGGTTGATGAGTCCGGTTAACGGGTCATGGTTGGCCAAATAGGTAATACGCTGTTCGCTAAGCTTTTCCTGGGTAACATCCAGTAAAAAGCCGGCCAGTAACTGATCTTTGTCTTGCTGTTCATTATGTTCTATCGCTAAAGCGCCGATCATGCGCAGCCAACGGCATTCTTCGTTATTGTTGAAAATCCGAAAATCCAACGTGGTGTTAGTGGTGGCGATGGCGGGATGGGTCAAAAAGCTCTGTACCCAGTCTTGATCGTTGGGGTGTACATGGCGCTGGCAGAAGTCCGGTTCCAACCAGTGTGCGGTTGGGTAGCCGAGTAAACGTTCTGCGTGGGTACTGACATAGCGGAACTGGCCATTGCTTGTATCCACTTCCCAAACGATGGCGCTGGTGCCGGACAGTAAGGTGTTCAGACGCCGCCATTCTTGGAGTAACTGTTCGTATTGCGAGGTGGTTTCTCGTTGGTTTTTATGCAATAGAATCGCAAGCCGATTGAATTCATCACTTAAATTACCCAATACTCCGTCGGGTTTCAGACGGTGCTCCCAGTGTTCTTGAATGAGTTCGGCAATGCCGTTGCGTACTTGGGCCAAACTACGGCGGGCAGAGCGGCTGAAGGACAATAAGGCTACTATGCTTAGGAGGACCCCTGCTAAGACAATAGCCACTTTCTGGATGGCGAGAGCCAAAAAATTACGCCAGTAAGCACTGGAGTAACCTGTTTGTACTATGCCTACCAGACGCCCTTGCGTGACAAGCGGTTGCGCAAGGGTGAGTATACCGTCACTCAACGTTTGGCGGATATTGGAATCAGCGATGAAATCCTGGCTAGATGGTGGCGGTGTGCCGAGCGATGCCAGCAGTTTGCGTTGAGTATTGAAGATCACTGCATAGCGGAGGTTGGGGTCATCTTTGAGTAATTCCAAAGTATCCAACAGCTGATCGGCAGCAACTTCAGTGATTAACTGAGGAGCTAGCGCTGTGGCTAGCAAGGCGCTCTGTTCCTTGGCGGAGCGTTGCCACTGCGCATCATGGTTAGTATAAGAAACCCATGCCGGGTAGCCGATCAGAGCGCAACCTACTCCGATCTGGATAACAACAATGCTGAGGATTAGGCGTTGCACGAAACGCGATTCAAACATCAAACAAATTCCTCGGCGACACTTCGGATAACCCGATTAGTTTGGATGGGACCGGTAGCCTGCTTATCCGATGGCTGGTGTGCGGGTCGTATCATTTTATTGAATTGATGTACGCCCCAAGCGATAGAGCGCCAGTTCTCCCAGTAAATTGGGCAATAAGCGCATCCCTAGACTGGCCCGATGGTAGTGGTCTACAACCGCCCGTTGCAATATTTTAATGCTTTTGCGCTGACAGAGTTTTTCAAAATCGTGGATAGTGAATAGGTGCACATTAGGCGTGTTGTACCAGGCGTGAGGCAACACTTTGACAACTGGCATATGGCCCCCCAAGGCGAGTTGGAACCGACAACGCCAATGGCCGAAATTCGGGAAAGTGATGATACCCTCACGCCCGACTCGCAACATTTCGTCCAGTAACCATTCGGTATGCCGCACGGCCTGCAGCGTTTGAGTCATGATGACATAATCGAAACTATGATCAGTAAAGTCGGACAAACCGACTTCCAAGTCCTTATGAATCACATTCACCCCGGCACCGATGCAAGTGGCTATTTTCGCTTCGTCAATTTCCACGCCATAGCCTCCGACTTGGTGATGGTCACGCAAATGGGCTAGCAATACCCCGTCGCCGCAACCAAGATCTAACACCTCGGAGCCGGGTTGAATCCAGCGGCTGATAATCTCCAAATCAGCCCGCATTGGGGTTTACCTCACGAGCTACTCGGGTCATATAGGCGTGGAATGTTTCCTGATACCGTGGTATCGGTAACAAAAAGGCATCGTGACCTTGAGTGGCTTTGATTTCGGCATAACTGACCTGACGTTTGGCATCCACCAATGCCTTGACGATCTCCCTTGAGCGGTCAGGCGCAAAACGCCAGTCACTGGTAAAGGCAATGACTAGAAAGTTCGCCTGGGCACGGCGAAAAGCCGCGCTTAAATCGTTATCGAAGTCAGCGGCAGGGTCGAAGTAATCCAATGCTTTAGTCATCAGTAAATAGGTGTTGGCGTCGAAACGGTCGACAAAACTGTAACCCTGATAACGCAAATAACTCTCCACCTGGAAATCAGAATCGTAATTGTAATTCAACTTAGCTTCACGTAATTCGCGCCCGAACTTGGTGCGCATCCCCTCATCGGATAGATAGGTGATATGGCCGAGCATACGAGCAATCATAAGTCCTCGCCGAGGAACGGCGTCATGCGCATAGTAATTCCCTTGATAGAATTCCGGGTCAGAAATAATGGCGCGTCGAGCGACCTCATTAAAGGCGATATTTTGCGCCGAAAGTCTGGGAGCCGCAGCAATGGCAACAGCGTGACGCACTCGTTCGGGATAATCAATTGACCACTGCAGTGCCTGCATACCGCCTAGGCTGCCACCAATGACTGCTGCCCAGGTAACGATACCCAGGCGATCCGCCAAGCAGGCTTGGCTGCGCACCCAGTCTTTTACGGTGACAATAGGGAAATCCGGTCCAAACGGTTGGCCAGTGCCGGGATTGATTGAGGTTGGCCCTGTAGAGCCACTGCAACCACCGAGGTTGTTGCAACAAACGACGAAAAAGTGACGGGTGTCGATGGGTTTGCCGGGACCGATACTGGAATCCCACCAGCCGGGTTTACGTTGTTCCGCGTCATGATAACCCGCGGCATGATGATCTCCAGACAACGCATGGCAAATCAAAATGGCGTTGCTGCACGTCGCATTCAATTCGCCATAGGTTTCGTAAACCAATGTGTATTGAGACAACATGCGCCCGCAGTCCAGCGCCAGCGGCTCGTTGAAATTCAATGTTAGGGGCGTTACCAAGCCCACGGACTTGGAAGGAGGGACGTCTGCCATGATTAGTTTAGAAGGCCTAATGAAACTGCATCAGTCTACTGGCAGACCTGACTTCGGGCAACCTCAGGTGCTTGGAGCCGGAGTGATATCCGGTGGCAGACGGCGTGGCGCATGAATTCGGAACCGTTTGTTACGGCTGGTTTCCCCGATAACCAGCACGACCTGGGATGGCGGCACCTGAAACGTTTTGGCGAGAAACTCACGGGAACGCTTATTCGCTTGGCCTGCTACCGGTGGTGCACCGATGCGCAAGCGGAAGTGTTCATCTCGCAGCCCGATCCATTCATCCCGAGCTGCGCGCGGTTGAATGCGTACTCGCAGGATTAAGTCATCGCCCTCCCAATGGTAACTGTTCATCGCTGGAACAGGATCATTTAGTAGGCCAGGCCGCCTAGACTCAATAAGTCGCTGATCAGTAAGCGTAGAAAGATCAAAGCGATGATAACCACCATCGGCGATAGATCCAGTCCACTCATGGGCGGCAATAGACGCTGGACGGGGCGCAACACTGGGGCAGTCAACTGGTAGAGTAGGGAAATGGCAGGATGACGGTAGTCAATATTGACCCAGCTGAGTATGGCTTGAATGATAACCGCCCAGATATAAATATTGATCAGCAAGTATGCCAGCTCAATGATCGCCAGCAGAATTAGATTGACGAAGTCCAGGTTTTGGCCAAGCACACTCAGCACGAGCAGCAGTTCAGCAATCTTTAGTCCGATCATCAACACCACGGCGGCTATATCCAGTCCCATAAAACCGGGAATAATACGACGTAGCGGAATCAGTGGTGGATTGGTCAATTTGACTAAGAATTGCACTAAGGGATTATAGAAATCAGCGCGTACCCACTGTAATAAGAACCGCAAAAGAACCGCCAGGATGTAAAACCCAAAGAGGGTTTGAATTAAAAATAATGCGGCGGTCATGCGGACCCCCCCAGCCAATCACCCAGTTCTCGGGCACGTTCATGAGCAGCCTGCAGCGCTTTATCAAATAACGTGTCCAGTTCTCCAGCTTGTAGCACAGCGATGGCGCGTTCCGTTGTTCCGCCCGGCGACGTGACCCGAGCTCGCAGGGTGGCAACGTCTTCAGCGCTTTCTAAAGCCATTTTTGTCGCCCCGAACGCAGTTTGCAGGGTTAATAATCGGGCTTGAGTCGGGGTCAAGCCCAAGCTGATACCGGCTTTCTCCAAGGACTCCATGACCATAAAGAAATAGGCCGGCCCGCTACCGGATAGGGCTGTGACACTATCCAGCAGGGTTTCCTGGTCTACCCAAACGGTCAGTCCCACAGCGCGCAGAATGGATTCGGCTAATTGTCGTTGTTCGGTCGAGGTGGCGGCACTGGCATAGAGTGCGCTGGCTCCGCTGCGCACCAGCGCTGGTGTATTGGGCATAGCTCGCACCAGCGCGTCATGCCCACCTAGCCAACGACGTATGTCTGCTAGGCGCACGCCGGCAGCAATCGACAGTACCAAAGGATTGGTGTTGCGTACTATAGGTGCGAGCGGCGCTGCCACCGCCTGAACAGTCTGAGGTTTGACAGCTAGTACCACAACTGAGGCTTGGCTTGCGGCTTCACCAGTGTCAGCGGTGACATGCACCTTGAAGTGGCTGCGCAGCAGTTCTCGCTGTGGCTCACTGGGATCGGCGACCCACAGTGTGTCAGGATCGCAACCATCGGCGAGCAAACCGCCGATCAAACTACGGGCCATGTTCCCGCCGCCAATAAAGGCAGCATGCAGAGTGTTCATTGAGCGCTTTGCCTCGGATATTTAAAGGGCGCTAGGAAATAATTCCTTGGATCTCTCCCAGCGATGGTTAAGACTCTGGAGTCATGCGTTTTAACGTGAATTGCCTGCAAGCAGCTGTAAAGTTTGTGCGCGGATGGTGCTAACGCGATTGTCTTGCTGATAAAGGGTGAAAATTTGCTGTTTTCCTGCGGCGTTGAGCCGCTGATAAAAGGCATAGGTACCGGCAAATTGCTGGCGTAAAGCCTTTTCGAATTCTTCCAATGAGGGCAGTCCTGCCGGTATCCGGTTGTTCTCAGCGGGTTCACGGTTTGCCGGCTGTGTGGAATTGATAATTGGTGTGATCGCTTGAAGTTTTGCCGCCTCTTCGATTTGCCGCAGATAATCGGTATCGTTAGCGGCATGTCCGAACGAGCACAGGAACACCGATCCGAACAGTGGATAACCTAGATGGCGCAATATTGACATTAGTTGAGCATGCATGGGATTAGCGGTAGTCCATAATCGCTGGTTGGTATTGCCTAGTAATCGACAGATTCGCTGAAAGGTTGGCGCTGGATTTCATATCTCGGACCGGGCAACACGCTCCCCGAATAGGGCGGTGCCTACTCGGACTAAAGTGCTGCCCTCGGCAATCGCGGCTTCCAGATCACCGGACATGCCCATTGATAGCGTGTCCAAAGCAAGACCTCCAGCGTTGAGGGATTGTTGTAAGTTCCGTAATGTAGCGAACGCCCTTCGTTGCGCGGAGAATTCTTGCTGCGGGGCGGGCACCGCCATTAAGCCACGCAAATGCAAGCGAGGCAAGGTTGCAACGGTGTGTGCCAAAGCTTCAAGATGAGCAACATCAATCCCCTGTTTGCTAGGTTCTTCGCTGATGTTAACCTGCAAGCAGATATTGAGTGGGGGGAGGTGTGCAGGACGTTGGCTATTGAGGCGCTCAGCTGTTTTCAGGCGGTCGACACTGTGTACCCAAGCGAAGGACTCAGCAATTCTGCGAGTTTTATTGGATTGGATAGGACCAATAAAATGCCACTCCAAGGCGTAACCTGGTAATTCGGCTATTTTCTCCACAGCTTCTTGGAGATAGCTTTCCCCGAAGCAACGTTGACCCGCCGCGGCGGCTGCGGCAATCAGTGAAATCGGTTTAGCTTTACTGACCGCCAGCAGAGTTACCGAGCCTGCTGAGCGGTGAAAACGACGTTCTGCTGATCTGATGCGGGCGCGCACAGCAGCCAAATTAGTCGCTACGGGATTTATCTCTTCCCCTGACTCGATCTGTTGGGGTTGGCACGAACTGTTATATATACTCTTAGCGATTTCCATAGTTCTGAGTCCAACCGGTACTAATTTACTCACGCTTTGTTATTGTAAGACTGAGGATATTATAGAGGAAACTTTTATGACGCCTACACTTGATGATCTTTTGACCTTTTCAGTCAAAAATGGTGCTTCCGATTTGCACTTATCGGCTGGATTACCTCCCATGATTCGGGTCGATGGCGACATCCGCCGAATCAATTTGCCGGTGCTGGAGCATAAGGAGGCACACGGCCTAATCTACGACATTATGAATGATAAGCAACGCAAGGATTACGACGAGTTCCTGGAGTGTGACTTTTCCTTCGAAGTGCCTAAGTTAGCCCGGTTCCGGGTCAACGCCTTTAATCAGGACCGAGGTGCGGGGGCGGTTTTTCGGACAATTCCCACTAAAATCTTGTCGCTAGAGGATTTGGGCTGTCCCCAAGTATTTAGAGATATTACTTTGAAGCCCCGTGGTCTTGTGTTGGTGACCGGTCCCACGGGTTCTGGCAAATCGACCACATTAGCGGCCATGGTGGATTACAAGAACGATAGTGAATACGGCCATATTTTAACGATTGAAGATCCCATTGAATTTGTTCATCAAAGCAAGAAATGTTTGATTAATCAGCGTGAAGTGCATCGTGATACGCTGGGCTTCAATGAGGCGCTGCGGTCAGCATTGCGGGAAGATCCCGATACGATTTTGGTTGGCGAGTTGCGCGATCTAGAGACCATTCGATTGGCATTAACCGCTGCAGAGACTGGCCATTTAGTATTCGGTACGCTCCATACCACTTCCGCTCCTAAGACCATAGATCGGGTAATCGACGTATTTCCAGCCGGCGAGAAACCGCTGGTACGCTCAATGTTATCCGAATCCATACAAGCCGTCATTTCACAAACCCTGATGAAAAAAATAGGTGGCGGACGAACCGCAGCGTGGGAAATCATGATCGGTACTTCAGCCGTGCGCAATCTGATCCGCGAAGATAAGGTCGCGCAAATGTATTCGTCGATCCAGACCGGCAAAGGCTTCGGTATGCAGACGCTGGATCAACATCTGTTGGATTTGGTAAGAGCGGGCAAGATCAGTCGTCACGATGCTATGACTAAGGCCAAGAATCCAGATAGTTTTAAGGCGGCTTAACAGCTGACAAAGTGAGCGGGCAGATCACTGTTCACTGGTTTGCGTGGCGGCAAGCCTGTGATTGAACCAGCTTTCCAAGATCAGGGCTGCTGCGAGCGCGTCGTCGTGGCCGCCCTGGGGAGATTTTCCTCCGGACGCTTGGTATGAATCCGCTTCCCAGGACGAGAGGCGCTCATCAATAGTTTCAACGGGTAAGCCGTAACGGCCTTGCAATTGACGGCCGAAGCGGGCAGCCGTATCGGTCAGCGCTGTAGGACTGTTATCAGCATGACAGGGTAATCCGATAATAATTAGATCAGCTTGCCACTCAGCCAACAAGCGACCGATGGCATCCCAATCGGGTTGCTGGCGTTTATTTCTCAATATAGTTAATGGTCGAGCCGAATTGATGAGTTCTTGACCTACTGCTACACCGATACGAGCTAACCCGAAGTCGAAAGCAATGATTGTGCGAGAACGCTTCAAGATAACTTAACGCCTCGAGACTTAGGCATGTCCGGCATCGCTAGATAGCAAGTTAAGATCCACCCCGAGTAACGCCGCAGCGGCAGACCAGCGGTGTTCGGCGGGCGTATTAAACAAAATAGCGGGGTCAGCGGGGCCGGATAGCCAGGCATTTTCCGCCAACTCTTGTTCCAACTGGCCCGGCCCCCAACCCGCATAACCTAATGCAACTAAGGCATGCTCAGGCTGTTCGCCACAGGCCAGCGATTGCAGAATATCCCGCGAGGTGGTGATGCCGATGGTGTCCGTTACTTTGAGCGTTGATCCCCAATCGCCCACCGGGGTGTGCACAACAAAACCTTGTTGGGGTTGCACGGGGCCGCCGTAGTGCACGGGCATCGTTGCAATGGAAGGTTGGGTGATCGGAACGTTCAAATGTTCCAATAGCTCACCCAACGACAACTCCAATGGGCGATTGATGACAATCCCTAACGCTCCATCGGCGTTATGTTCGCTGAGATAAGTGACGGTTTGATAGAAATTAGGGTCCATCAAACTCGGCATGGCAATTAGCAGCTGATTGCTGAGGTAGGTCGGTTCGTGCATGACGACTAATGAACCTCCGTGCCTGCGGTTGATGTTGCTCAGTCAAGCTATTTCCTCAACGGCCGGATAGCTTGCCTTGTTCGAATTTCCACTGGCGTTTGATATATAGAATATCATACTGTCGGCGTAGCTCCGGGGGAAAAGCAGGATAGGGAGCGGCTAAGCTGACAATTTGCTTGGCAGCTTCATCCAACGAAACATGCCCCGAAGAACGCAGTATACGGATACTGTCTACACTGCCGTCTGCAAGAACAGCAACCTCCAATATTGGTCCTGCAGTTAAATTGCGACGGCGTGCTTCTTCTGGAAAATTCAGGTTCCCCACTTGCTCGACTTTGCGTACCCAGCTTTCCTCGTAAAACTTCTCCAAAGTTGTCATGGAACGTGGGTTGAGGTGTTTCTCTCGGGAGTTGCTGGTGTTTTGTTGAGGCGGTGATTTCAAGCGGGCCATTTGCAAGCCGAGCTTGCGTAGGTCAGTCCCAGTTAATGTTCGCGGGGCCTGTGGCTGACGGGGAGGCGCTGGTTGGGTGGGCTGCGGTTTTGTAGGTGTGGCTGTTGCTACTTTAGGTTCAGAGGGGGGCGGCGGCGTAGGAGTAACGGTCGCTGCCGGAGTCGCTGAAGGTTGTTCTGCGGGGGGTTGTGGGGATGGTTGCGGTGGTTGTGGTTCTACTGCGGTGGGTTGATTGGGCTCAGTCCCCGTGGAAAGGTCGGGTTCCCCACCGACCTCTTCTTGCAAAGTGATTTGCAAACTCAACGCAGCCTGCTGAGTTTTTTCCGGCAAGATAGTGAAGCTGACGCCCAATAGAATCAACAGATGGAAGGCAATGGCTAGTGTTAATGCCAAACCTAGTCGCTGTTCTTCGTTGCGAAGGATCACTACCAGCGTCATCGTTTTCCTCAGACGATACGTGCAGCGATGGATTCCATCAACTGAGCGCCAATGTCTAACCCAAATTGGGCATTCAACTCGCGGGCACAGGTGGGGCTGGTCACATTGATCTCGGTTAAATAGTCACCGATCACATCCAAGCCAACGAATAACAAGCCCATTTCGCGGAGTTTGGGGGCTACTTGGGCACAGATCCACCTATCACGTTCACTCAGTGGTACGCCCTCGCCGCGTCCTCCTGCAGCTAGATTGGCGCGAGTCTCACCAGAAGCGGGGTGGCGCGCAAAGGCATAAGGTATCGGTTCACCATCAATTAACAGGATACGTTTATCGCCGGTTAGGATGATTTCTGGAATAAAACGCTGAGCCAGGGATAATCGCTGATTATGGTTTGTCAAAGTTTCTAAGATCACATTGGTGTTTGGATCGTCACGCCTTAAGCGGAAAATAGAGGCACCGCCCATGCCGTCCAGCGGTTTTGCAATGATGTCGTCTTGTTGTTTTAAAAAGTCTCGAAACCGCGCTGCTTCACGACTGACCAGGGTTGGTGGGCAGCACTGGGGAAAAGATAACGCGAATAATTTTTCATTGGCGTTGCGCAAGCTTTGAGGACGGTTGACCACTAGAGTGCCGGTTGTTTCAGCTCTTTCCAGCAAATAAGTCGTGTAAATGTACTCCATGTCGAATGGTGGATCCTTGCGCATGAGGATCGCATCCAACGTGCCTAGCGGTAGCTCCAGTTCTTTCTGAAAACTGAACCAATTACTTTTATCGTCTTGGACTGAAAGCAAACGAGCCCGCCCGTAGGCTTGATCAGCTTGCATGTAAAGATCTCGTTGCTCGAAATAATGCAACTGCCAGCCGCGTTGCTGAGCAGCCAGTAACAGAGCAAAAGTAGTATCTTTTTTTATGTTAATGGACGCAATAGAGTCCATCACTATACCGATTCTAACCGACATGTTTTTTTGGGTTTCTCTCTTTAAAACAATATTTTGTTGGTCTGTTGAGCTGTTTTGAAGGCCGGGGGCGAGTCCATTCGCATCTCAGCATAAGTAGTGAAATGATACTACTATTACTTGCAAAGACTAAGAAATGTCGCTGCGGCTTCTCTTTAAGTGGGCACATCGGGGGCGTTCAGCAGACATAATATTCGACTTGCTGAGCAATAAAATTAACATTTCATGCTTGGTGTGATATACCGTGATGTGTTAAACATGCATCATTAGCTAGCCTGAGTGCAGCGATAGTGGGGGTGTGCAATGAAAGGGGATGGTTGTGGAGTTTGAAGCAGGTAAGGAATCCGAGTTCGACCAAGGTAAGGAACGTCCAGTTAAAGTGATGGTGGTGGATGATAGTGCGACGATACGGCGCACTGCAGAAGACTTACTGACCAGTGAAGGATTTGCCGTCCTCACCTCAGAGGATGGTTTTCAAGCCTTGGCTAAAATGGTTGACAGCCAACCCGACATTGTCTTCATGGATGTGGGTATGCCACGGCTTAATGGTTATCAAGCCTGTTCCGTTATCAAAAACAGCCGACTATTTCGGAAGACCCCGGTCGTTATGTTATCCAGTAAGGATGGCTTGTTCGATAAAGCGCGAGGCCGGTTAGTTGGTGCTGAGCAGTTCATCAGTAAGCCCTTTACGCGCAAAGATTTGCTGGAAAGTATCCGACGCTATGTCCCACTGTCCTAAACATCTCTGGATAGCCAATGTTGGATAGGAGCGAGTTGTTGTGACTGGGCAAGCTGTCATTCACCCGTTCGACCTACTGCTGGACATCGATAAACGCAACCAAGCGTTAACTACGGATACTTCGGCCCAGGCAAAACCTGCTGGCCAAGAAGGGCGGTTGGCTGTGCGCTTGGGTTCTTGGAATCTACTGTTGTCTATGGACGATGTTGCTGAAATCGTCCCGATTCCTCGCATTACCCGTATTCCGGGTGTTGCAACTTGGTTGTTAGGTATTGCGAACTTGCGGGGTACGATTTTATCTGTGGTGGATTTGCAAGAATTTTTGGGTGGTGAGCCCAGCACACCTACACCTAATAGCCGGCTTGTCATCGTTCGCGCTGGAGAGTGGGAATACGGGTTGCTGATTCATGAGGTCATTGGGATGCGGCAGTTCGGTGAGCAAAGCCGATTACCTGATATTGCAACAGATAAAAATATCAATTTTACGCCCTATTGCGTTGAGGGATTCGAGGGTGAGAACCGACAGTGGTTTGTTTTTGATATCGATCGTCTGCTCAATGACTCAAAATTCCTGGATGCAGCGATTTGAAGGTGATTTACTGTTCGGGTGCGTGCAGGGAAGTAAAACGATATAAGTGGCTGAGGAGACAAGTAAATGCATGAATCCCCAAGTGAATCCTCGACCCAGGGTGGTTCGCTGAAATACATCATACTCATCGCCTGTCTGGTGATGTCGATTATCGTGATGGGCCTTTTTTCCTTTTGGATCGGTCAATATGACGTCGATTATCAGGTTCACGGGCAGCTAATTTCTGAACAAGGGTTGTTGTCCCGTGAATTGGTACTACAGGCGCGCGAAGCGGCCAATGGCAATGAGTCGGCTTTTGCTTCACTTGAAAGAGCCCGCAGTCGCTTCGACGACATACTACTCACCCAAAAGGAGGGAGATGCTGATACCGGTTTGTCAGCATTACCGACAGCGTTATCCCCTGAATTCGAAGAAGTTGACAGGCAGTGGCAACCTGTACAGGCTGGTTTGAACACCGTGCTGGAAAGTCGCGATGCAGTGCTTTCAATCAGGAATTTTGTACCGCTACTGGAGGGGGTGATGCCGCAATTGGAGAACACCTCGGACGAGATTGCTAAAATCCTGGCCGAAAGCGGTGCTTCAGTTGGTCAAGTGTATCGGGTGACTAGACAACCCTGGTTGGCGCAACGCATCAATAGCTACTTTAACACTTTGCTGGAAGGTGGTGCGAATACTGCTGCTGCGTTGGATAATTTTGATCGCGACATCAAATTGTTTGACCGAGTTTTACAAGGCATGTCGGCGGGGGATTCCCGACTTGGAATCCAGCGCATTACTGGAGGGCCGGCGGTCGCTAAGGTTGCGGAGTTAAGTGATGATTTTCAGTCGGTCAAAGTAGCAGCCGATCAGATTCTGGCTGAGGCGCCTGAATTATTTCAGGCACAAAGTGCCGCTCAGGCGATTGCTGATCAAGGCGGCGCATTGCTAGGAGCCATTGGTACGCTGCAGGAGCAATACGGAACGATGAGCGGTGGGCCCAGTATTATGGGGTTGCCGGTCAATAGTCGCTTGGTTTTGGGGATCGGGGTGCTAGCGCTGATTCTATTAGCTTTGTCTGTCCTGCAGACTAACCGAGATACTCGGTTACGCTTGTGGGAAAGCGAGCTGCGCAAAAGGGATACCGAAGAGCAAAATCGACGCAACCAAGAGGCCATCTTACGTTTGTTGGATGAACTGGGCGATTTGGCTGAGGGTGATCTAACCGTGCAGGCAACGGTAACTGAGGATATTACCGGCGCGATTGCTGATTCGGTCAACTATGCAATTGAAGCTTTGCGGGACTTGGTTTCCACCATTAACTATACATCTGAATTAATGGCTTCGGCGGCCCAGGAGACGCGTTCAGTGGCTGATCGCTTAGCTCGAGCCAGCGAGGTGCAGGCGAGGCAAATTGAGTCCGCCAGTTCCACAATGACCCAAATGGCGCACTCAATGAATGAGGTCTCAGGGAAGACGGCAGCATCGGCGGATGAAGCTGACAAGTCAGTAGCAATTGCCCATGAAGGTGGTGAGCGTGTACGCCGCACTATTCAGGGTATGGATGTGATTCGCGAACATATTCAGGAGACATCTAAGCGCATTAAACGCTTAGGCGAGAGTTCCCAAGAAATCGGTGATATTGTTGCCTTAATTAACGATATTTCTGATCAAACCAATATTTTAGCGCTCAATGCAGCAATTCAGGCGTCATCAGCCGGCGAAGCGGGTCGTGGTTTTGGGGTGGTCGCAGACGAAGTGCAGCGTTTAGCGGAACGCTCCGGCAATGCGACCAAGCGCATTGAGACCTTGGTTAAAACCATTCAAGCTGATACCAACGAAGCCATTATCTCTATGGAGAAGAGCACCACCGAGGTGGTCAATGGCGCTGATCTTGCTGAAAAAGCCGGTGAGGCGCTGGAAGAGATTGAAACTGTATCGGCCAAGCTTGCTGCATTGATCAATGACGTATCCAAGGCCGCGGGGCAAGTCACTGAGATGACCTCTCGGGTTTCCACCGCCATGACCTCGATTAATGAAATCACAGCACAGACTTCTGAAAGCAGTGTCGCTACCGCGTCTTCCATCGGTAAGCTCAATCAATTAGCTCAAGAGCTACAACAGTCGGTGGCTGGATTCCGCTTGCCGGAACAAGTCATGGCGACTAATGAATGATTAAGCGTTGAGTTGTTATTTTACCTGCAGCGCGTTGGCCGGTTTCTCGGAGAAACGACATGAGCAGCAGCCATAAAGCGGACGATGCTAAACAATTGCTTAAGGATGAGTTGGAATTGCTGGTCAGGCGGTTGCAGGCTGAGTTGGAGGCTCATTTAGAAAACCCATCTGACAAGGCAGCGCTCAAGGCTCTGGAGGGGAGTATCGAACGCATTCGGCAAGCGTTCACCCGCTTGGATAAGGTAGAAGCGGCGACGCTTGCTCAAGAAATGGCTGGGTTGGTTCACGGCTTGGCCGGTGGGCAGATCGCTTGGAATCTCGGTAGTGATGCCTTGCTACAAGCTGTGCTCAAGATTACCCAATATTTGGAGTGGCTTCAGCGCGATAGCTGGCAGCAAGGCTTCGATTTGCTGCCCCTCATTAATCACATTCGATCAATTCGAGGATCGAACCCGCTAGACAAGGCTGAATTAAATTTTCCTGCTTACGGAGCTAAACCAACCGCACCTGCGACAGCGACCGATTTGCCAGAACTAGCGACGCAGGTTCGCCCACTCCTGCAAAATGCCTTACTCAGTTTGCTGAGGGACAAGGAGCAGGCTGAGAATCTAGAACAAATTATCACCCTATTCTCGCAACTGAAAGAAGCGACTAGTGAAGAACGTTCGTATCGGTTTTTATGGTTAGCGGAAAGCCTACTGTTAGAAGTTTCCAAAGGCGGTATACCATTAGACCAGAACATCAATTTGCTGCTGCGTGATATTGATGTCCGGATCAAGCATCTGATCGAAACGGGTGATTTATTTGATGATGCTGATGCCGCTCGGGCCTTCAGCCAGCGGTTTATTGATCAACTGACCAACTGCGAAGGCGGCCTAGTGCGTTTAAAGGAACGCACTAACTATAATCCTCCCCACACAGATTTGACAGCGGCTTCCCGGAGTATGCTCAAAGCGGCAGGCCTGCCTGATGTAGAGACGCTGCTTCAGATCGCTGATTTATTGAAAGAAGCATTAGCGATAGTCAAAGACCGTGTCTCCGGGATGGTGAGTGAGGGCACAGCGGACGGTGGTGACGTTGAGGAACAACGATTCTCGTTGCATGGGATAGCCAATGTACTGATGTTATTAAACATGGATGCACCGGCCGCTTTACTTGATCGCCAGGGAGAAGTCTTGCAACAGTGGTCTACTGAAACAGATCCCAATAGCAAGGCTGAGCGTATCGCTCAGTTTGCCGATTCACTGGTGTTGGTCGAAGACAGTCTGAACGGCGTGAACGAATTTGCTTACGGTCAGCAATTAGCTACACCGGCGTCAGGAGATGGAATAAAAGCAGTATTAGAACGACATCAGTATCAATGGAATTTGAAACTGATCGTTCGGGAACTAGTGAATCAACTAAGACGGGCTCGGGAACTGGCCGGTACCAGCCTAGACAGTTCCGACGAAATGGAGGCGTGGCGCTTGGCATTGGCGGGCTTGCATGAGGTCCATGCATTATTGCAATTGCTTGGCCATGAGCGGGCCGTTGTTTTACTGAGCCGCCTGCAGCGCGTCGTCCGAGCTTTAGCATCTGAAAAAGTCGAAGAGAAATCTTTGGTTATGGATGCTTTCAGCGAGTTTGTGGCTACGTTGGAATATTATCTCCGCCTGACTGATGGGGGAGCACAACCTGATGAAGGGATACTGGATTATGCCGAACGACAAATAACCCTCCTGGAAGGCCTTAGCGCTATTCCGCTTGATATAACGATTGCTGAAGAAAATGAGTTGGCAGGCCAACTTGAAGCATTCATCACTTCTGCAGCCCCACAATCGCAACAGCTGATGGAACCGACGAACACCACCACTACGACCTCCTTACAGGAAGCGCCCCCTCCGGCTCCCAGTGCTGCCGTGCCAAAGGTGGATGACATAGACCCTGAATTTCTTGAAGTGTTTCTTGAGGAAGCGCAAGGGGAACTGGAGAGTATTCGCGAGCAATTGCCTGCATGGCGAGAAAATTTACAAGATCAAGAGGCATTGAGCACGATCCGACGCTCGTTCCATACCCTTAAAGGGAGTGGTCGTATGGTGGGTTTGGTTGCGATTGGCGAGTTTGCTTGGCAGTATGAGCAGTTGTTGAATCGGATTTTAGACAGTACCCTAGCTCCATCGTCGGTGATTGTGGAAGCAGTTGATGCTGCACAAGCGGCTTTAATCCCGCTGGTCAATGGCACGGCCAACCCAAGCGAAAGAACGGCGTCTCTGGACGCACTGACGCAACGTGCCGAGGCCCTGCTGCGCGGCGATCCTGTTGAACTCCTGCACGCTCTTGAACAGCATCCGCCTGCTGAGTCCGCACCATTAACAACCGCCGATCTTACCTCACCTGTTTCATCCACGCCTGAACCATTAGCAACCGCCGAACCGGTGCCCGCTGACGCCAGTGATGCGGTTACCGGAACAGATCCTGAATTAGTCGAGATTTTTCTTTATGAAGCCGCTGAGATTCTTGATGCGAGCGACACAATCTTGGAACGCTGGCGCTTGGAGCAGGACAACAATGACCTGTTAACTGATTTTCGCCGAGAGATGCATACCCTCAAGGGCAGTTCTCGGATGACCGGTTTTATGGCGATCGGTGATTTAGCTCATTCAATAGAGTCTGTGCTGAATGTATTGTCGTCAGACGTCGAACCCAAGAGCAGAGCTGCCATGACTAACGTCATACAGCAGTCCTTAGATCGACTCAATAACATGGTCGCAGCGGCTCGTCAGGGTGCGCAGCCAGCGGCGGCGGACGACTTAATTACAGAGCTTAAACAGCTGGTTGGCGCAATGCCAATTACCGGCAAACCTTTGGCAATGTTTGAAGAAACCACTGAGGAAGAAGAAAGGACCGCGCAGGACACCGTAGAGATGGAGCAAGAGCTAAACGCTGTTCCTGAACCTGGCGAGGCTGTCGCTAATGCAGATACCTCTAAGGCGGTTCGAGGCGAACTAACAGAATTGGATCAGGAGTTGGTTGCGGCATTTCAGTATGAGGCTGCTGAACTCCTCGACAGTAGCGAGGTTACGCTTCAACGCTGGGGAGCCAATTTATCTGACTTGGAGTTGTTGAACGACTTGCGTCGGGAGATGCATACCCTTAAGGGCAGTTCGCGTATGACCGGCTTTATGGTTATAGGCGATCTTGCTCATGCCATGGAATCCTTGTTGGATGCCATTGGCAAGCGCAACCTGCAGCCTACGCCGGATATCGTCAATGCCTTACAACTGGCGTTGGATAAACTCCATGATATGTTGGGCCGGGTTCGAAGTGGCGCTGAGCTGTTCCCAGCAGACGAGTTGCTAGCCGAGTTGCGTGGCTTGCTTGGCGAGAAGCCGCGTGAAGCTGCCAAACCGGTTGCTGCAGCACCCACACCGCAACTTCAGTCGATTGAAAAGCTTGAAACGCCGACCAGTGAGGATACGATTCGGGTCAGTGCCGCCTTGTTGAACGATCTGGTCAACGAAATGGGCGAAAGCAGTATTTACCGAGCCCGGGTAGATCAAGGGGTTAGTACCCTACGGTTTAATCTCTCTGAGTTGGAACAGACCGTACACCGATTACGGCAACAACTTCGCCGATTGGAGATCGAAACCGAAGCGCAAATTTTATTCCGTTACGAAGAAGGAAAAGGATCGCAAGAGGATTTCGATCCGTTGGAGCTTGATCGATTTTCCGAGTTACAGCAGCTTTCGCGCTCGCTCATTGAAATCGTTGATGATCTAGCCAACATTCAAACCGCCTTGGATGATCAAACCCAGGAGATGGGGTTTTTACTGGACCAGCAGGCTAAGGTCAATAAAGAGGTGCAGCAGGGTTTGATGCGGACCCGGATGGTGCGGTTTAACAGCGCTGCTCCTCGATTACGCCGGGTAGTTCGACAAGTCGCCCAAGAATTGGGCAAAAAAGCGGAGTTAGTTTTCGAAGGGTCGGAAGCTGAAATAGACCGTGCTGTGTTAGATAACATGGTAGCGCCCCTGGAACACATGTTGCGCAATTCCATTTCCCATGGGATCGAAGAACCGCAGCAACGGGTCGCAAAAGGTAAATCTGAAATCGGCAACATCGTGTTGTCCATCCGTCGAGAAGGTGCAGAGTTGGTTTTGGACCTTCAAGACGATGGCGCTGGTTTGGATTATGAAAGAATTCGTGCCAAGGGTGAGGCCCAAGGCCTATTAAAGCCGGGGCAACCTGCGAGCGAAGATGAACTCATCGCTTTGTTACTGCGACCTGGTTTTTCGACCGCTACCCAGGTCACGCAGATTTCCGGCCGTGGGGTCGGCATGGACGTCTTAAATAACGCAATCAAGGAAATGCGTGGTGCGTTGCTGATCCAATCCCAACCTGGGCAAGGCACCAACTTTATGATTCGGTTGCCGTTCTCGCTGGCGATAACCCAAGCGCTGTTAATTAGGGCTGGTGATGACATCTACGCGATTCCGTTGCTTAGTATCAATTCTGTGGCCCGGTTAGGGGAAGCCCAGTATAAAGACTACTTAGAAGGCCGGCCGGCAGAATATGAGCATCGCGGCCATGATTATCCGGTACACAGCCTCGGTATTCTGTTCGGTGTGGAGAGTGCAGCAACTTCGTTCGACAAAGCCGAAGATAAACGTCCGCCGGTACTCATGTTCCGTAGTGCCGAGGCCAGTGCTGCTCTACAGGTCGATGCGGTGCTGGGTAATCAGGAAGTAATCGTTAAACCGGTTGGACCACAGTTTCAGACTCTGAATGGGATATCCGGTGCCACCGTGTTGGGTGACGGGCGTGTTGTGGTGGTGTTGGAATTAGCCGCTTTAGTGCGCAATCTAGCCAGCCAATCCCATAAACAGGAAGAAGCACGCGCCCTAAGCATGGCGCGTCAGGAAGCAACTCGGCGGGAACTCATTAAAGTGTTAGTCATTGACGATTCCATTACCATGCGCAAGGTGACGGCCCGTTTTCTGGAACGCCACAATTTGAGTGTCGCGACTGCCAAAGATGGGGTCGATGCGTTGGCGAAACTGGAAGAGCAAGTTCCAGACCTTGTGATCCTGGATATTGAAATGCCTCGTATGGATGGTTTTGAGGTGGCTGCACACATTCGGAATCAGGCTCATTTACACCATATCCCAATT
Organism: Candidatus Competibacteraceae bacterium; assembly: GCA_036351435.1. Taxonomy (GTDB): domain Bacteria; phylum Pseudomonadota; class Gammaproteobacteria; order Competibacterales; family Competibacteraceae; genus JAAUQA01. Next base: position 48,900 of record JAZBPA010000065.1, on the reverse strand, counting down.
ATTATGGTGACTTCGCGTGGTGGAGAAAAGCATCGCGCTCGTGCCGCTAAGCTGGGCGTCAATGATTATCTGACCAAACCGTACCAGGAAGAGCAGATGATTCAATCCATTCGGCGCATATTGGATAAACAAGGTAGTGACTGGTCAGTTTCGGATCTGGCAATCAGTTAAGCTGCCATGTTGAGGATGAGGAACTATACCGAGTGAGATACTATGCAGTCATTACGTAGCTTTCTGATTTCCTTTCGGGGCGGACAGGGGATATTACCCGGTAGTTCTATGATTGAAGTGTTGCCCTTCGCAAATCCACTAACAATTGACGCGGCCCCGGGCTGGGTTGTAGGTGCCATGTTATGGCGCGCGTTCAATGTGCCGTTGGTGGATCTCGGGGGTTTGATTTATGGCGCTGACCCGGATATGGAAGCACATTCCCGAATTGTCATGGTGAATGCGCTGAGTGGCCATCAAGCATTGCCTTATCTGGGGCTATTGGGTACTGATGCGCCCCGCCTGCTCAATCTAGACCGTTCCCAAATCACAACCGGTGAGACACCGCTTGAAATGCTCGAAAAGGATGAACCCAATAAGGGAGTGCTGGGCTGGGCGGTCATTAATCGAAAGTTGACAATTGTTCCCGATCTGCCTGCCATCGGAACGACCTTGGTGCCGTTGATTCAGCATAGCTGAGAGTTTAGCAGTTAGCGCTCCGGGCATTCCGCAATCAATTCATGCATACCATGGTCGTCGATGGCTTCCAAGCGCACTGTAAAACCCCATAGCCGATGTAAATGTTTTAACACCTCATAGGTGTTATCGCTAAGCGGTTTACGGTTATACCGAGTATGTAATAATGTCAGCGAACGATCACCACGGTGATCGACATTGTATATCTGAATATTTGGTTCCCGGCTGCCCAGATTATATTGATCAGCCAGCGCTTGGCGAACATAACGATAACCGGTATCGTCGTGGATAGCGGCAATCTCTAGTTTTTCGTCGGTATCATCGTCTAATACTGTGAATAGTTTGAAATCACGAATGATTTTGGGCGATAAGAATTGGGCAACAAAACTTTCATCCTTAAAATTCCGCATCGCAAAATCCATCACTTTCAACCAATCTCCGCCGGCGATATCCGGGAACCAATAGCGATCTTCAGCCGTCGGTTGTTCGCAGATACGCCGGATGTCGCTCATCATCGCGAAACCCAATGCATAAGGATTCATGCCTGAATAGTACGGGCTATCGAACGTGGGTTGATAAACCACACTGGTGTGAGACTGAAGAAATTCGATCATGAAGCCGTCGGTGACGAACCCTTGATCGTATAGCGCATTAAGCAAGGTGTAGTGCCAGAACGTGGCCCAGCCTTCATTCATGACTTGAGTCTGACGTTGGGGATAGAAATACTGCGCAATCTTACGGACAATACGCACCACTTCGCGTTGCCAGGGCTCCAACAAAGGCGCATTTTTCTCAATAAAATACAGTAAATTCTCCTGAGGCTCCTCAGGAAACCGCTGGCTGTATTGCGCAGCGCCAGCTAGGTTCTCCTTCGAAGGAATGGTGCGCCACAGGTCGTTGATCTGGAATTGCAGATACTCCTCCCGTTCATGCTGGCGCCGTTTTTCCTCCTCAATAGATAGCGGAGAGGGGCGTTTATAACGGTCCACGCCGTAGTTCATTAGCGTATGACAAGAATCCAGTAGCAGTTCAACTTCTTCCGCACCATACCGTTCTTCGCATTCAGCGATGTAGTTTCTGGCAAAAACCAAATAATCAATAATGGCATCGGCGCTAGTCCAGGTGCGGAACAGGTAATTGCCCTTAAACAGTGAATTGTGACCGTAATTGGCATGGGCGATGACCAAAGCCTGCATGGCCATGGTGTTTTCTTCCATCAGATAAGCAATGCAGGGATCGGAATTAATGACGATTTCATAAGCGAGGCCCATCTGACCTCGTTTGTAATCCTGTTCGACTTGCAAGAATTGCTTGCCATAAGACCAATGGTGATAGCCGATCGGCATGCCAACCGACGAATAAGCGTCCATCATCTGCTCGGCGGTGATGATCTCAATCTGATTGGGGTAAGTATCAAGTCCGAAATCTGCGGCAATACGCCCGATTTCCCGGTCGTAACGTTCCAGCAAAGGGAAGGTCCATTCCGAAGAATCAGAGATCACGCGATGAGTCATGCTACACGCCTCTTGAATAAGTCTCGGAAAACCGGGTAAATATCCGAGGGACCGTCGATTTGTCGCATGGCGAACTGGGGATAAGTATTTTTCACTTCCTCGTAGACTTCCCAGAGGCTTTGATGCCGATCCGGGGTGATTTCAATATAGGCGAAATAGCGCACCAGCGGGATAATGTGAGTCAGCAATAGGTCGCGGCAACTCGGCGAGTCATGATGCCAGTTGTCACCATCCGACGCTTGCGCTGCGTAGATGTTCCAACTGGCGACCGGGTAGCGTTCGCGAATAATTTCACGCATCAGAATCAACGCACTGGAAACCACGGTGCCGCCCGTTTCCCGGGAATAGAAAAACTCTTCTTCGTCAACCTCTTTGGCTACTGTGTGATGACGGATGAAAACGACATCGATACGCTCATAGTTGCGCTTCAGAAATAGGTACAACAGGGTAAAGAAACGTTTGGCCAAATCCTTACGGGTTTTGTCCATGGAACCGGAGACATCCATCAGGCAAAACATCACTGCCTGGGTGGTAGGTTGAGGTTGCAAAACTCGATTGGCGTAACGTAAATCGAAAGTATCGATAAACGGAATAGCGCGAATGCGCGTTTTCAACCGGCTGATTTCTTCGCGTAAGGCCAGCACGCGAGGATCGGATTCTTCCGTATCTGCCAGCAGCAACTCCAATTCGTGTTCTTTCTCTTTTAACCGTCCGCTATGAGGAGCCGAGAGTGCTATACGGCGTGCCAGGGCGCTTTTCAACGAACGCACGATATGAATATTAGGTGGAATGCCGGCTGTGGAAAACCCGGCGCGTATCGGTTTGAATTCTTGCGCTTTGGCCAACTGAGTTTTGACTAAGTTAGGCAGTTCCAGATCCTCGAAAAACAATTCCAGGAATTCTTCCCGGGACAGCTGGAACACGAACTCATCTTCGCCTGCACCGCTATTGCTCGCCTGGCCGCTACCACCGCCGCCACCGCGGCCCCCTCGTGGCCGGGGGACACGGTCACCGGTTACGAACTCCTTGTTGCCGGGATGAACGATTTCACGGCGTCCTCCCGGACCATGGTGAAAAACCGGTTCGGAAATATCGCGAGTCGGAATGCTGACTTTCTCACCGCTATTCATATCGGTGATAGAGCGGCCGTTCATCGCGTCATTTACCGCTCTTTTGAGCTGATGCTTGAAGCGGCGAATGAAACGCTGCCGATTGACGGCGCTCTTGTTTTTTCCGTCCAGACGTCTGTCAATAACGGTTGGCATGCCGAATACCCTCAGGAAGCTTTACGTACTCGCAGATACCATTCTGACAACAGGCGCACTTGCTTTGGCGTGTACCCTTTAGTCACCATGCGGTTGACGAACTCTTCATGCTTCTTCTGATCCTCAGTAGAGGCTTTGGTGTTGAACGAGATCACCGGCAGCAACTCTTCCGTATTGGAGAACATTTTCTTCTCAATAACGGTGCGTAACTTCTCGTAGCTGGTCCAGTTCGGGTTCCGGCCGTTGTTATTGGCCCGTGCCCGCAACACGAAGTTGACGATTTCGTTGCGAAAATCCTTTGGATTGCTGATACCTGCCGGTTTCTCGATTTTCTCCAACTCAGTGTTCAGTGAAGCACGGTCGAAGATCTCGCCGGTATCCGGGTCGCGAAACTCTTGATCTTGAATCCAATAGTCCGCATACGTGACATAGCGATCAAAGATATTCTGACCGTATTCGGCATAAGATTCCAGATAAGCCGTTTGCAACTCCTTGCCGATAAATTCAGCATACCGCGGGGCAAGATAACCCTTGAGGAAACCCAGATGTTTTTCCTCTATTTCCGGCGGGAACTGTTCGCGCTCTATTTGTCGCTCTAGGATGTAGAGCAGATGCACCGGATTAGCAGCCACTTCGCTATTATCGAAGTTGAAGACCTGGGACAGAATTTTGAAGGCAAACCGAGTTGAAATGCCGGCCATGCCTTCGTCTACGCCGGCGTAGTCACGGTATTCCTGCATAGATTTGGCTTTGGGATCGGTGTCTTTGAGGTTCTCTCCGTCATACACGCGCATCTTGGAGAAAATACTGGAGTTGTCGGGTTCCTTCAGGCGCGACAGAATAGTGAACTGTGCCAGCATTTCCAAGGTGCCGGGTGCGCAAGGGGCATCATTTAGAGAGCTTTCCCAAAGTAATTTTTCATAGATCCGCACCTCTTCCGAAACGCGCAAGCAGTAGGGCACCTTAACGATATAAACGCGGTCAATGAACGCCTCGTTGTTTTTGTTGTTCTTGAAGGTTTGCCATTCCGATTCATTGGAGTGCGCCAGAATGATGCCGTCAAAAGGTAAGCCTGATAAGCCTTCGGTACCGTTGTAATTGCCTTCCTGCGTTGCAGTCAGTAGGGGATGCAAGACTTTGATAGGCGCTTTAAACATCTCCACAAATTCCATCATGCCCCGATTAGCACGACATAGGGCGCCCGAATAGCTATAAGCATCGGGGTCGTTCTGAGCGTAGTGCTCTAACTGTCGGATATCCACCTTGCCCACTAATGCGGAAATATCTTGGTTGTTTTCATCGCCCGGCTCGGTTTTCGCGATGGCAATTAAATTCAAAATAGACGGGTAGTGTTTAACAACCTTGAATTGGGTGATGTCGCCGTTGAATTCATGCAAGCGTTTTACTGCCCAGGGCGACATGATGTTTTTCAGATAGCGACGCGGAATACCGTAATCTTCTTCCAGAATGGGGCCATCTTCCTCAGGAGAGAACAGACTTAGCGGAGATTCGAACACCGGCGAATCCTGAATAGCATAGAAAGGTACTTTTTCCATCAGCGCTTTGAGGCGCTCAGCCAGTGATGATTTACCGCCACCCACCGGGCCCAACAAATACAGGATCTGTTTCTTCTCTTCCAAACCTTGGGCGGCGTGTTTCAAGTAAGAAACGATTTGTTCAATGGCTTCTTCCATGCCATAAAACTCCTCGAAAGCCGGGTATTTTTTGACCACTTTGTTGGAAAAAATTCGACTTAAACGGGGATCCAGACGGGTATCAACTAACTCAGGTTCGCCGATTGCCATTAGCAGGCGCTCGGCAGACGTTGCATAAGCACTGGGATCGTTTTTACAGATCTCTAAATATTCTTGGATGGTATAAACCTCTTCACGGGCCTTTTCATAGCGCGATTGGTAACGGCTGAATATGCTCATAATTGGGTCACCTCAAGATGGCTATAAGCGCACTGTCAGAGTGCATATAACGCTGTGTCTCAGCAATTAACGGACCAAGTTCGTTTAAGTAAGTTGCATTATTTTAATCCCGGCAGTGGCTGTCGGAGTATTGGCTGACCTTGGTTTGCCAGTGGAGAGTTAGTAAGCAGGGCCAAGTAAGCCAAGCCTGTGCGCAGCTTCACGAAGGATGCTTTAGCGCCTGTTGTACCGAGGTCAGAATGCCGCGCAATATGTTAACCTCACGCTGGTCCGGTTGCGTTCGGTTAAACAAGCGTCGTAGACGGCGCATAATCAGGCGGGGGTTGGTGGGGTCCAGAAATCCGGTTGTTAGCAAAACTTGCTCTAAATGATGATAAAAGCGTGCCATTTCATCAGCAGGTGCCAGCAGTTCAGCATCGTGCTGGGCTGGGCTAGGCTGAGCCGAGCGGGCTGCTAAATGTAGTTCGTAAGCCAGCACTTGCACCGCCGCCGCTAAATTTAACGAACTGAATGCTGGATTAGTCGGAATGCGCACCAAAAAGTTGCATTGATCTGTCTCCTCGTTGTGCAAGCCGGAACGTTCCCTGCCGAATACCACAGCGACCTCAACTGCTCCTCCTTGTGAACTGGCCAGTGCTGCGCACTCGCGCGGTTCCAACACCGGCACCGACATGCCCCGTTGACGAGCCGTGGTGCCGATCACTAGCTGACAACCCGCCAGTGCTTCTGTAAGGCTACTGACCACCTGCGCTCGTTCCAATACATCAATGGCCCCGGTAGATCGTGCAATTGCTTCGCTGTGAGGGAAGTGTACTGGATCGACCAAAACGAGACGTTCCAAACCCATGGTTTTCATGGACCGGGCTACAGCCCCGATGTTACCGGGGTGAGAGGTTTCCACCAGAATGATGCGCACGCGCTGTAAATTCATTTTGAAATATAGGATTCTGCTATCATGTTGGTCTTTGCAAACTGAATTAATATGCATCCTACGGTTACTATTGCCCAACGTGCTGCGCTCAATGCGGGCAAGGTTATACTGCGCTATTGGGAACGGTTAGACAGACTTACCGTTAATGTCAAGCAACGCAATGATTTTGTCACCGAAGCCGATGTTCAAGCGGAACAAGAGATTATTTATGTCCTGCGCAAGGCCTTTCCTAGCCACAGCATCCTGGCTGAGGAACGGGGCAATACACAAGGCACTGATGACGAATATCAGTGGCTGATTGATCCTTTGGATGGCACCACCAATTTTATCCATGGATTTCCCCACTTCGCTGTATCCATTGCCTTGCGCTTCAAAGGGCGATTGGAAATAGGCGTGGTTTATGATCCTCTCAGACAGGAAATGTTCACTGCCGCACGCGGTAATGGAGCACGCCTAAATGATCGGCGAATTCGGGTTAAAGCTGTGCCGAATTTAGAATCAGCGCTGTTAGGTACAGGATTTCCGCTTCGTCAACCCGAGCATATCCCCGCTTATCTTAATATGTTCGGAAGCCTATTCACGCGCTGTGGCGAGTTGCGGCGAGCCGGTGCAGCAGCCTTGGATTTGTCATATGTAGCGGCAGGGCGCTTGGATGGATTTTGGGAGATCGGCCTCAACGCTTGGGATATTGGGGCAGGTGCTCTGTTGGTACAAGAAGCGGGCGGATTGGTGAGTGATTTCAGTGGCGGTCATAATTTCCTAAAAAATGGCAACATTGTCGCGGGTAATGCAAAACTATTCAAAGTTTTGCTGCAAACAATAAAGCCGCATCTGACTCCTGCGTTGGCTAATTAAACCCAGTGTTGGGCTCTATGTTTAGAGGCAGGTTTGCAAGCCTGGTGCAAATTCGCAAAAATTCAAATAAAACCAAAGTCCATTTTATTGGTGTGATTTCGTTGAAAGGGGTTGTTGATGGCGCAGCAATGGTACCTCAGCTATAACGGTCAACAGACCGGTCCGATGACACTTGAGCAGGCCCGCTCCCAAGCTTCAGCTAATCCCCAGGGTCATGCTTGGCACGATGGTTTGTCCGGTTGGCTACCGATAAACGAGGTGGCCGACTTGACCCAGGCTAATTCACCCGCCGTCCCCAGCCCGCCCTCATCCACACTGCGTAACGATGAAATTGATTATGTGATTCACGGTCACGAGATGCAGTTCGTGGAAGTAGAACTGGATCCCGGCGAAAGTGCAGTGTCTGAAGCCGGTGCAATGATGTACAAGGATACTTGTATACAGATGCAAAGTATCTTTGGGGACGGTTCTCAAGAAGCTGCGAATACCGGTTTCATGGGTAAATTGCTCGGCGCGGGTAAGCGGCTGCTGACCGGGGAAAGTCTGTTCATCACTGTGTTTACTCATGCTGGTAATCACGGCAAAGCACATGTTGCGTTCGCTGCGCCTTTTCCGGGGAATATCCTGGCATTGTCTTTAGAAAAGCTGGGCGGGCGGTTGATCTGCCAGAAGGATAGTTTTCTGGCGGCCGCACGTGGCGTCAGTATCGGCATTCACTTTCAACGTAAAATTCTGACCGGGTTGTTTGGCGGTGAAGGATTTATCATGCAGAAACTAGAAGGTGACGGTATGGTGTTCGTTCATGCTGGCGGCACCATTCACGAGAAACAGTTAGCTTCTGGTGAAGAATTACACGTCGATACCGGTTGTGTTGTCGCTTTTCAGGAGAGCGTAGCGTTCGACATCCAGCAGGTGGGTGGAATTAAAACGGGTCTGTTTGGTGGTGAGGGGCTGTTTTTCGCGAATCTGCGTGGGCCGGGCCATGTATGGTTGCAATCCTTGCCGTTCTCCCGCCTAGCAGGCCGTATGCTGGCCTGTTCGCCACAATCAGGTAACCGAAGGCAGGGCGAAGGTTCCGTGCTAGGAGGGTTGGGCGATTTAATCAGCGGAGACCGGCGGTAGCAGTTGTCGATAGGCGGCCTATAAATAACCCCTTCTTATACCATCATCAGAGAATATGGGTGCGGGGTTTTTATGTTTTTTTGTGCTGTGATTAGTTTGTTCTTATACCATCATCTTTTTGGAGATCAACCAAAAACGGACATTCAATAAAACTGCGGCAACTGACAAACCGGCAAGCAAACCTAGCCACATCCCTGAAGCTCCCATCATTAGCATAACGCCCAGAATATAACCGGTAGGAAATCCCACTATCCAGTAAGCCAACACAGTCACCAAGAACGGAATACGGGTGTCTTTAAAGCCACGCAGGGCACCATTAGCTGAAACTTGCAAGCCATCTGAAATTTGAAAAAGCGCCGCGAATAGCAGCAAATGAGTCGCGATGGCAAGCACTTCAACATCCTCGGTATAAATGCTACTAATCGGCTCAGCGAGTGTGAATATAAGCACCGCCATGACAGCCATAATCACGCCACCCAGCATGATGCCGATAGCACCGCTAAATCGGGCCTCAATCGGTGAACCGCGTCCCATCGCTTGCCCAACTCGGACAGTAATCGCCATCGCCAAGCTGAGTGGTAACATAAAACTCATCCCAGCCACATTCAACGCGATCTGATGGCCTGCAACTACAGTAGCTCCCAAGAAGCCTAAAGCTAACGCGACAGCAGCAAAAATGCTGGATTCTGCGAAAATACTGAACCCGATCGGTAGCCCCAGAGCTAACAAAGGTCGTAGTTCTTGCCAATGGGGCCAATCCCAACTAGCAAAACAGGCAAACGTGTGATAACGGTAATGCCGCATATTTAGCGCCAGCATACAAGCCAACATGATCCACAGCGTCAACGCAGTCGCCAAACCACATCCTGTTGCCCCTAACGCCGGTAATCCCCATTTGCCATAGATGAGAAGGTAATTAAGAGCTACGTTAATCAACAATCCAATAAAACCAATGACCATGATAGGGCGGGTAAAACCAATGCCCTCGCTCAGAAAACGCAACACGGTATACGCGAATACAGCGGGAATCCCCCAGGACAGTGCTTCAAGATAGTCATCAGTTACCGGGATGATGGGCGGGTCGACCGCTAGCCAATGCATAAATCCAGTTGTGCTTCGCAGCAACAAGAAAGCCGGTATGCTCAACAACAGGCTTAACCACAAGCCCTGACGAACTAAGCCACCGATTTCCAATGGTTTGCCGGCCCCATACAGATGCGCAACAGAAGGACTGGTCGCCATCAATATCCCCAAATTCAATAAATACAGGGGATGCCAGAAACTGGTACCAATCGCGACAGCAGCTAACTCCAAGGCGCCGACTTTACCCACCATTACGGTATCGGCAAAACCCATTAACATATAAGAAATCTGGGCTACCATAAGCGGACCACCCAAGCGCAGCAATGCCAGGATTTCCGCGATAACCCGACTGGATGTCAAAGGCATGATGATAGTCGCAGCGCTTGATAAGATAGCATCGAAGGTGGTTGAGGCAGATCAGTGACCACTGTGAGGATTAGCAATGAATGACGATTTACCAATGGCGGCGCAATCAGCCTGCTCGGCTTATGAGCAAATGAAACTGACCAAGCAAGCCCATTTCGCTTATATGCAGCAGCTGACTGACAAATACCAAAAATATGGCCAGCCCAATACCGAGGAAGCGACTCAATTAAACGAGCTACTACAAGCACATGATGCTCAAGTACAGCGTTTCAGAACCGCTTTGCAAGAGTTAAAGGAATCTGACAGCCAAGCCCATGCTGCGTTTATCGCGCAGATTGCCAGCAACAATACCGCAGCCCAGCAGTTCGCTGGCTGATTGATTACGTTGCTGTAGGTTTCGAACGGGTTTCAATCAGCACTTCCGAGTGTAGGGTGCGATGTACCGGGCAACGGTCAGCTATCTCCAATAGCCGGGCTCGTTGCTCTTCGTTTAAATCGCCTTCGATAGTGATCGTGCGCTCAATCCGATCAATTTTGCCGGTCTTGGTTGCGCAATACGCACAATCCTTGGCATGTATTTTATCGTGCTTCAGTTCGGCACTGATCCGCTGCACGGGTAATCCCTTATGCTGGGCATACATGCGTAGGGTCATATTCGTGCAAGCGCCCAATGCGGCTAGCAAATAATCATAGGGATTAGGCCCAGAGTCTTTGCCGCCTAAAGAGACCGGCTCGTCGGCCGGAAAGGTGTGAGAGCCGACCTTGATTTCCTGCGCCAGAGGGCTTTGCAAGGTTTCTCTCACCTGCACAGAATTGGGTGCTGTCTCAATGACTTCGGGTTGCGCTGCGACTGTGAGGTAACGGCTAGCCCAAGCTGTCAGTACATTGGCAACGAAATCCGCATCGCTAACCCGCGATACCATGTGATCAGCATCGTCCAAAGAAATAAAGCTTTTCGGGTGTTTGGCGGCACCATAAAGCCGCGCCGCATGATCAACGCCCACCACTTCGTCGACAGGGGAATGAAAGATCAATAACGGTTTACGTAGCTCAGCAACTTGCTGGAGCAAATTTTGCTCTGTGATGTCGTCTAAGAATTGTTTCTTGATGCGGAACTTGCGCCCAACCAGGGTGACCTCCATTTCACCTTGGGTTTGAATCGCAGGGATGGCGGCGGCGAAAAAATGACTCACGTGAGCGACATCGCTGGGTGCGTTAAGGGTGGTAACCGCACGAACTTCGGGAATCGATCCGGCTGCTGCTAATACAGCCGCGCCGCCTAAGCTATGGCCAATCATAATCGCAGGCGCTTGATAATGCTCCCGTAAAAACTGGGCTGCTTGTATTAAATCCTGCACGTTAGAGGAGAAATTTGTATTGGCAAATTCCCCGCCGCTACTGCCCAATCCAGTAAAGTCGAAGCGCAAGACGGCAATGCCGCGTTCAGCCAAAGCCCGACTGATGCGTACTGCGGTCAGCACTTCTTTAGAACAACTGAAACAATGCGCAAATAAAGCATAACCACGACATTCCCCAGCGGGGTGATCTAATCGTGCAGCGAGTAAATCGCCCTGAAATCCGGGGAAAGTGACCCGTTCTGAAGTGGACATATTTATTTCTCCGTATTGTTTAAACCCAAACGAATCAGCCTTCTACCGGATCGGTTTGCTGTGCACGCAGCTGCCGCCAAATTCCGCCACTGCTGAAGCATTGCCAACCCCAGTTTAGCCAGCGTAACAGGGCAAAAGCCAACCACAACGCCCATGCCAACATCAGACCGCGATACACAATCAATGGTACGGAAAGCACCCAAGCCTGAGGCAATTGCGCCGCTGATCGGTCTTGATACCATTGCAATTGGTAAGCACTGGAGCCATTACCAGCGATTTGCATGGTTGGCGGTCCCAGCAAACCTTGATTGATGGCATATAACAGAGCAACTAAGGCGGCTAGGGTGAGCAACCCTAAGCCAATTTGCAGCAGATTGAATGACCATTTATTCCAGGTTTCGCCGGCCACTTTACGCCGACCTAGCAACAGCAGCCAGCCAATGACCAACACCGTTGCTGCAATGCCCGCCTGACTCAGCCCGATGCCTAGTAAGAACCACTGGCCGGTCGATAATGGAGTTTGCCCATAGCGTCCTAAGGCCAGTGCACCACAAGCAATGACGACTAACATACCCCAAAACAATACTGCTGGTCCTAGCTGTGGCCCTGCTGTGAAGAGTATCCAACGGTCGTTGGGTGGCTTAAGCACGATGCGAGTATTCACGCTATCCGAACCTAAATCGACGGTGGGGGTAAAGTAACGTGTTGATATGCCTTGTTCAATACGCCAATCCACAGTTACCCGCTGCTCGCCGGGATTAAGCGCGAGAGTTAAACGCTGGTTTTGCAATCGTAAGGGTTGCGAAACGCCGTTTACTGCAAAGCCGGATAATTCAGCACCTGCAGGTAGGGTTAACGTTTGTTCGCTGCCCCGACTGCTACGGACGGATAGTGCTAGCGTCGTGGCGGTAGCCCGTTGACCGGGTACGACAGTCAAGTGAGCGGAGTCAATGGTTACGGTCTTACCCGCGATCCCCGCCGGGCGGCTGATGGTAAGTTGCAACGATTCTCCGGGCCAGGGACGCCACTCCGGTAACCATTGGCCACTGCTGTCATGTCGATGAATGATGGGTAAGCCGGCGGCTTCGATGTGCCAAAGCGGGCTGGCGCGAAGTCGCCAGATCTCGACGAAGCTCTGGGTCAATGCAGCGTTTAAGGTCAGTTCCGAGGCCTTATCTAGGGTTGCTGTCCACTCAGTTGCAGACTCGGATGGCGACAAATTAAGCAATACTTGATTGTTTTGTACCCGAACTCCCGGACTTGTGACCCGTTCTCCGGATAACAGCGGGACGGCCAGTATGATGGCTGAGTTTGCTTGGCTCATGCGTCGCACCCGAGAGTGCACTTGCCAATCGACGCCCAAAATTAATTCCCGTTCCAGCATAACAAATGGTGGTATTACCCCGGGTTGCAGCGCAACTGTTGAGCCCTCTCCACGCTGGCGAGTCAACTGAATAGAATCGCCGATCTCGCCCCTGACATAGAGTCCTTCCATATCCCAACCTGTGATCTCAGCATTGACCCAGCCGGGTTTCATTGGTAGAGGCAATTGAAAGCTGAGCAGCTCGGCCGGTAGCAACGCACGTAGCTCCAATTCGTGTTGGCCGGCGGGTACCCTTGCCCACAGGCCATGATCCGATGCGCGAAACAGTGGCGCAAATGGTTGTCCATCCAAACTGGCACTCAGCGGGATTGCTCGATCACTCAGTAACGGTAATGGGATAGCGCTATCGATTTGGCTGTTCAACAACAGCTTGAGTCGTAGTTCCTGCGCTGTAGCAGACACGTTCAGAGTGGCCAGATGAGTGCAGCGGGGTTGGCAATCCGGTGGTTCGGTCAGCCGCTCGCGCAATTCTTCCAGCAGTTCCAGAGACGGCATAGGTAAGGTTTCGGCATGAAGGATAGACGTCGTTAGCAACAAAGGTAGCGCGAGGACCAGGGAGGCTGCCGGTGCGATTGGCAGTAACTCAGATTCTGATTTGGGTGGTGGTCGGACTGGCCGAGCTGTTCTAACGAGTAAAGCAAGCAGCAATGCGGCGCTGATGAACATCCATAACCGGGTCGCCCAGGGTGGAGAGAACCAGAGTCGCAGCCGTTGATCGGCAGCAACCGGTCCATTCCAACTTAATACGGCCTGATTCCAACGCCAATCAGGAAGACCAGGACCGGTTTGTAACTGAATGGTAGAGTCATAGTCCTGTTTCACGGCTTCTTCCGCAACCCTGGCCGGCGGTGAACTCGCCGGTGCACGCTTCGCCAAGGCAGGTGCCGGCGTTGAAGAGGGTATAGGGGCGAAGTCTGACAAGCTAAAGTCGGTTACTGCAGACTGAGACAGTTGCAAATAAAGCGCACCGCGCACTTGTTGCACGGTAAACGCCAGCGTAACGACTAGCAGGGCTAGCCAGGATGCGCGCCAATACCATTGAGTGAGTACATACAACCGGCCCGTCGGCAATACCCGCAGCAGGGCGATGGCGGCTAATACGTTCAACCACAGTAACCGAGGGGCATTCGGCTCATGATAACTGAGCAGCAGACCGACCAGCGCCAGAGCGCCATAGTTCCAGCTCCATAACCGGCCAACACTGAGCGCGGCAATCAGCACAACGAATAAGTCCAGCAGGGTCCAACGTTGTAGCCAAGTCTTTGAGGCTTGGTCAGTGCCCAGGGCGGTCAATAGCCGCCATCCCGGTGGTAGATTGATAGTATTGCGCAGACTGGCAGGATCAATTTGCCAGCCGACAGCCGGTAAACTATTAATTCTTGCCGGTTCCAAGCGACTGTCCGCGGTGAGTTGAATCTGCCCTTGACGAACTTCAATACCGTCAAGGGCGCTGTCAGGTAGGCGGGTGATGAACTGCGGTTGTCCATTGATCATCACTTGGCCTAGCAACAAAGGCGGTGCTGCTTCCAGTCGGGCGCTGCGGGAGATGGTGCCGTTCAAGCGATCCTGTACAGTGTAGCCCCTACCGGCGAAATCGAGCCACAAGGTGCGTTCCAAATGCAACCGGTCTGGAACCGGATCGGCATCGCCGCGCTTTCGAGTCACTAAGGTGAGTTCCTGCCCAGGTTGCATTAGATAAGCGGGTAGCTGTCGCCAGTCCTCGGGCAAGTTGGTTTGCGCCGGGTCCAAACTAGGCGCACCTTGTACCGTAACCACCCGCAATGCAGGTCGTGCTTCAAACACCCAAATTTCCTGCTTGGCCCAAGGTCCGTCTGGGATTGGCGCGGAAAGTTCGCTGACCGGGCCGGTATGGCGGGCATTGTATTGCACCGTCCAAGTGCCGGGTTTGACTTGCACCCGCAAGCGACCGTCGGCTTCTAAGCGAGCCGACAATGGGCTCTTCAATTCAAGAGGGATGAAGCCTGACGGCAAAGCTCTCCCTAATAATTCCTCTCGTGCTTGCCCGGAGATGCGAAGTTCTACCCGAGTGTGCAGCAGTAAAGGAATAGCGTCGATGATCTTGCGAAAAACCCGTATTTCCTGATGATTTTGCAAATCAGCGGCAACGGCTTGCGGTTGCAAGCGAACTCGACCGTCTCTTTCTAACCGGGGTTCGGCAATCGCTCGACCTGCTAAGGTCAGAGATAACAGTGCCGTATCGGAAGGAACAGCTAGAGAATCCGGTAACTCACGCCATATAAAGCGCCCACTGACAGTATGTGCGCCTACTCCTGCCTTAAGCGCCGGGCGCCCATCTCGTTCTAAGACGATGGTCGGATAACCATCAAAACGAACCTGCTGCGGCCAATGATTGAGATCGCCCGGCAAGGTTAACCAACTTTCCGTATCGATCCACCAGCGTTGCACGAATTCCCCACCTTGTGGACCAACATTAAGCGTTAGCGAGGATGGCCAAGTGCATTGGTACTGCTCAGTTTGCTTGTATACCAAAGGGCAGCGGGTTTCAGTGATCCCGTACAGCACCCAATCCACCCAAGGTTGCAGGGGAATGGGAACGCGGTTCAACGGCATACTGGCAAACGCGGGTTGGCAGAACAATAGCAAGAGGGTGATGACGATGAGCAGCCAATGGCGTTGGTAAAACGCCTCGCTAGATGGCGACAACATGCTTCCCTGGTTCATCGATAGGGTTCTCGGTAGCGGTAAACACGGATAGACGGAAGAAATACATCGTCTTCAATGCGAACATCGGAACGGCGGAGCCTTGGATTATCCTGAGGTTCTGTCTCAATCGGTACGAAATCCGGCAATGCTTCATTGCCTTGCAATGGGACAAGAATGGGCAAGGGCGCTTGGATTAACCGTCTGCGATTCGACGCCTTACCGCCCTCAGCAAATACTATATTGGCGCGTAGATGGGGGCAAACCCCGCGGACTCGGGCGAGTTGCTCATTGTCCGGCAGTGTGCTCAGTTGGTTCAGTTCCTGCCTGATTTGAGGCGTTTCCCTGCGGCGTTCCAGCAGTCGGCGGGTTTCACTGACATTGGTACGCTGAATAGTACGGCCTTGTTTCGACCAGGTGAAGCCGATTTTTAATGGGCGACGGTCTAGTAACGGAATATGCCGATACGCTTGTTTCAGGTTCAATCGGGCTGCGCCCATACGTTTCATTGCCGTTGCAACTTCCTCGTTACGGCTGTGCAGATCTGCCATTATTAGGCTGGCTTCAGCTTTGCTGAGGATTTTTAGTTGGAGCACAATCGCTTTAAATTTATCTTTCTTGGTGTTACAGGTGCGAGCAGCTTCCAGAGTAGCCGGGCTGGCACCGATGATACCTGGGCAAGTTAGCGTTTCTCGGCCATCTTGATCACCCTCATACCATAACGCCTGATACAGTGAAATGGCTTTGGTGCGCGGTGCAAGACTGGCATTTATTTCCTGCTCAGTGCGCGAGACCCAGGCGGGTAAGCGATTGTCGTTGCGTAAAGCAGTGCAAAATTGATTCAGGCTGCTGAGCAGGTGTTGAAAATTTTCCAGAAGGTCGATGCGTAAGGTGGCCGGGTTGCTATTCATATGATTCAATATCGCTCTTATATCATCATCTTTACATAAATACCACTACACAATAACATCTGATGATTAATTACCGCATCGGTAACTCTAACGACTCGAACAAATTATCAATGCCATCATCTGAGTCACTTCGTTCTGCAGATTGTACCACTTGCAAGGTCAAGTGAGGCGCAAAAAGCGAAATAAAATCATACATATAGCTGCGTAAAAAAGTTCCGCGACGAAATCCAATCATCGTGGTATTAGGAGCAAACAAATGACTAGCGTCTAATGGAACCAAATCCTGATCAAATTTAGGGTCATGTGCCATCCTAGCGATAATACCAACCCCCAGCCCAAGCCGGACATAAGTTTTTAGCACATCAGCATCAGTTGCCGTAAACGCAACAGTGGGTTTTAATCGAGCGGCTTTAAACGCTTCATCTAATTGAGATCGGCCGGTGAACCCAAACACATAAGTCACCAATGGATAAGCTGCGACATCCTGCAAACTCAACTCGGTTAACTGGGTAAGTGGATGACCATGAGGCACTAAAATACACCGATGCCAAAGATAACAAGGCAGCATTATCAGATCTTCGAACAACTCTAAAGCTTCGGTAGCGATCGCAAAATCCACTAAGCCGGACGAGGCCATCTCAGCAATCTGGGCAGGCGAACCTTGGTGCAATTGTAAAGTGACTGCCGGATAACGAGCTCTAAAGGTTTGGATAACGCTCGGCAGGGCGTAACGCGCTTGAGTATGAGTGGTGGCGATAGACAAGTTGCCCCGCTGCTCATCACGGAACTCCGCCGCCAGGGTCTGAATGTTGCGTACTTCTCCTAAAATCCGTTCGGCTTTTTCGATAATGCGTCGTCCCACCGGCGTAATATGGGTCAAATGTTTGCCATTGCGGTTGAACAACTCGACGCCTAATTCATCTTCCAGTAATCGAATCTGCTTACTGACCCCGGGTTGTGAAGTAAAGAGCGCCTCAGCAGCTGCTGAGATATTTAGATTATTCTTGGCAATAGCTGTTAAGTAGCGAAGTTGCTGTAATTTCACAACGCTGCCAACTCCATCAGTAAGAGTACTCAAGTGATAATACATGCAAGTTTAGACCGGGGTTAATAGAGCTAAGACCTGCATTAGACATGTGTTGAAAGCGATAGCCTGCAGTTAATCCTTCAACAATCCCCCAAGCAATATTGACATAAGATATAAATTCCAAAGCGCTACCGAAATCGGTTTCTTCAAATTGAGTACGACTCAGCAAGGCCACATCGATCCCTAACCCCAACCTCAGTCTTTCCTGCATCCCAAAAAATATAACGCTTGGGCCCAACGAACCCACAACTCCTGTTTTTTCATCGTTCCACAATAACCCCAGACCAGTATTAATCCGAGGATATACTTTCCCAATTACTGTCTGCATAGGCTCAAAAAGCGGATGGCTGGTAAAAAATACCGCGCTATAAAACTCCTTGTTCTCGTTCAGAGAGACTCCGGCGTGCAATCCAAATGATTGGGTTCTTTCCGCGTAAACCGGATTCAACACTACAAATAACGCTGCAATTAACAGCAAGCGCATCATTCTCAACACCTAGTAATACGTTAGGAAATCGCTAGCCAGCGAGGCTAGCAACGAAGAGTGGGTTCAACCGTAACTCAACTTAGCAGAGTTTTATAAAACTCCAATGTTTGTTGTGCGATGTATGTCCAACTGAAGTGTCGTTCCACCCGTTCTCGAGCCTTGCGTCCCATAGCCTGCAACGTGTCCGGTGAATCCAGGAGCAAATTAATGCTAGTCGCTAAATCCTGAGAGAACAGCTCGGGATTCAAAGGTTCAAAATCTCCCTGACCAGCGGACTCAAGACGAACCAGCAAGCCGGTTTCTACCGGCACTACAACTTCTGGAATACCGCCCACGGCAGCGGCCACTACAGGAGTTTCGCAAGCCATCGCCTCTAAATTAATGATGCCGAACGGCTCATAGACAGAAGGACAGACAAATAACGTCGCGTGGGTATATAAAGTAACCAAGTCCGCTTTGCTCAGATTCTGCGAAATCCAAATCACCTCATTTGGCGTGGCAGCGCGCGCCTCCCTTACTTTAGCATCCATCTCCTGACCGATTTCTACCGTATCAGGGGTACCGGCGCATAGCACAATTTGAATACCCGGATGCACGTATTTAATCGCATTAACCAAATGAATGATGCCTTTTTGCCGAGTAATTCGCCCGACAAAAAGAATGTAAGACCGGTCAGGATCGACTCCGTAGGTTTGCAGCACCGCAGGGTTAGGCGTAGGTTTAAAGTGGTTCAAGTCAATACCGTTGTGGATGACCTGAACTTTTTCACGCGGTACGCCATATAACGTCTGAACATCAGTACTCATGGCGTTAGAAACGGCAACCACACCATCGGCATTCTGATAAGCCGTCTTTTCCACCCAGGTGCTGCCCTGATAAGCACTACCTAATTGTTCCACTTTCCAGGGCCGGTGAGGTTCCAGAGAATGCGTGGTGAGTACCAGCTTAGCGCCTACTAATGATTTGAGCAGGCAACCGGCTAAGTGCGAGTACCACGTGTGACAATGAACAATATCCGCTTCCGCTACGGAACCGGCCATCACAATATTCCGCACTAGCGTGTCAAAATATTTTTGATGACGGCGATCCTGGTAAGGCAATTCCGATTCGATACCCGATATGCCCTGCACATTGAAATTATCCTGCCGTATCTGTTGGTCGCCGAAGCAGAGCACCTGAACCGTATGGGCCCCATTATCCAGCTGCGCCAACTCCGGCACCAAGTGCTCTACATGTACTCCAGCGCCGCCGTAGATGTACGGCGGGTATTCATTGGTCAAAAAAAGGATTTTCATGGATAGTATTTCCGGCGGCGGGTGAACAACTCAACGAACCTGATGCAACTCCTGACCCAGCATTTCAGGAGTTACCAAGACCACGCCACCTTCTGATACATAGTACCGCTTAGCATCTTCGGCGAGATTCTCACCGATTACCGTGCCTGGTGGGATGATACAACCTTCATCTATAATGACTTTTTTGAGCCGGCAATGCCGACCAATATCCACATCAGGTAATACGACGGCATCCTCTAAATGGGCATAAGAATGGACTTTTACATTGGAGAATAATATTGAACGGCTTACGTAACCTCCGCTGATCAGGCAACCGCCGGAGACCATAGTATCGACCGCCATGCCGCGACGGTTATCATCATCGAACACGAATTTGGCGGGCGGTAATTGGGCCTGGTAAGTCCAAATCGGCCATTGCTCATCATACAAATTCAGTTCTGGGCTGACTCCGGCTAGTTCAAGATTCGCTTCCCAGAACGCATCTACCGTACCCACATCACGCCAATAGTTTTGTTTGCCGGTTTGCACATCCCGGAAGGCGTGAGCGTATACCCGGTAACGGTCAATTGCCGCTGGGATAATGTCTTTGCCAAAGTCGTGATTCGAGGTTGATGTGTCGGCATCCTTAATGAGTTGCTCATACAGGAATTTTGCGTTGAAGACATAGATTCCCATTGAGGCCAGCGTAGTGTCCTCTTTACCCGGCAGCGGTTCCGGATCGGCAGGTTTTTCCGTGAAGCGCAGTACCCGGTCTTCATCGTCCACAGTAATAATGCCAAATTCGCCGGCTGCCCGCGCCCGAGGCACTTCAATACAACCCACAGTGACATCAGCTTGTTGCTCAACGTGGGTGGCGATCATAGGACCATAATCCATCTTATAGATATGATCACCCGCCAGAATCAATACATATTCTGGCGCGTGGCTGCGCATAATATCCAGGTTTTGATAAACCGCATCAGCCGTCCCTTGATACCACGAAGAAGCTAGGCGTTGCTGGGCAGGCCACAGTTCGACGAATTCTCCGAACTCGCCACGCAAAAACCCCCAGCCTTTTTGCGTATGCAAGATCAAGGAATGTGCCTTGTACTGCGTCAATACCGCCATCCGTCGAATATCCGAGTTCATGCAATTAGATAACGGAAAGTCGATAATGCGAAATTTACCCCCAAACGGAGTGGCAGGCTTTGCTCGCCACTGGGTCAGGTGTTTGAGTCGACTGCCCCGTCCACCCGCTAAAATCAACGCCAGAGTCTCTCGCGTTAATCGGCTGACAAAACGAGGTGTGTTCGGATTCATAGGAAAACCTCTCTAGGAAGTTGTAAAGCACGCACCCTCTTCAATAACTGCTTGATTGATACAGTTAAGTACAGTCAAAGCGAGCTGCTGAAAACTGATATAAAAGGGTTGTCAATTTATTTATTATGTCTTAGTAACGCATCGCTGCGATGATTCGCTTAGCATTATACTCCGATTGACGGGTGCACTTCGAATGCTAGTTATCGCATTGCACCAAAACTTGGGTTTTTATACCGCAAGCAGGTGAAATAAGTGCATATTTTTGCGTTGGATTTTGATGGGGTTCTGTGTGACAGTGCATCCGAGAGCGTGGTCACCGCATGGCGCGCAGGGACACAGATCTGGCCGGATTGGCACGGTTTAGAGCCGCCGCCAGACTACTTTAATCGGTTCTTAGCGCTTAGGTCGTTGATCGAAACCGGTTATCAAACAGTGTTACTGTTGCGTTTGATCGCGTTAGGCCACTCCGACGCAGTAATCAGTCGGCAATTCCATAAACTAAGCGAACAATTACTCGAAGAAATTCACTATCCGGCAGCTTATCTTGCGCAAATATTTGGCACGGCTCGGGATGAGTGGATCGAACGTGATTTACCGGGATGGCTCGACCGGCAACGGTTTTATCCTGATGTTCTTGACAACCTGATGAACCTGCCGCCTGACACAGAGTGGTTCATTCTGACCACTAAACAAGAGCGATTCGCACAGTTGTTGTTGTCTCAGGCAGGGATCAATGTTCCTGGCGAACGCATTTTCGGATTAGAACGCAACCAATCTAAAGAAGTAACCTTAGACTATTGGTTACGTGATCCTAACTTTAGCGGCGCTCGTTTCCATTTTGTGGAAGACCGGTTAGCGACGCTATTGCGGGTCGTCGAACGAGACCGGCTGGCAGCAGTACAGTTATACCTGGCAAGTTGGGGTTACAACACTGAAGAGGAAAGACTCAGGGCGCAACAGCATCCACGAATCACAGTATGGAATTCTGAGTCTTTCCTGATGGTCTGAATAATGGGAATATGATGGGTTAAACGCTCCAAGACCAATTTATCCCAGTCTGCTGATTAAGTATTTTTTTAAGTGAGAAGCTAAATGACAGAGAATCGCTATCAACTCAACGCGCAATTGGCCCAGATGCTCAAGGGCGGCGTGATCATGGATGTGGTGAATCCAGAACAAGCCGTTATCGCCCAGGAAGCTGGTGCAGTAGCGGTAATGGCGTTGGAACGGGTACCGGCTGATATTCGCAAGGAAGGCGGTGTGGCGCGTATGGCGGATCCGGCCTTGGTCAAGCGCATCAAAGAATCAGTCACCATCCCGGTAATGGCCAAGGCCCGTATCGGCCATTTTGTCGAAGCGCAAATCCTAGAAGCGCTCGCGATTGATTATATTGACGAAAGTGAAGTGCTTACCCCGGCTGATGAAGAGTGTCATATCGACAAAACTCCGTTCAGTGTGCCGTTTGTCTGCGGGGCGCGTAATTTGGGCGAGGCATTGCGGCGGGTTGCGGAAGGCGCTGCCATGATCCGCACCAAAGGGGAAGCCGGCACCGGCAATGTGGTCGAAGCCGTTCGGCATATGCGCACCATGAACCGCGAGATCCGTCAATTAGTCGGCTTGCCTCAGGAAGAAGTCATCAGCTTCGCTAAAAATCACGGTGTCCCCTATGAATTGGCTTTGGAAGTCAAACGGCTCGGACGCCTGCCAGTGGTCAACTTCGCTGCTGGGGGCATTGCTACACCTGCTGATGCGGCGCTTATGATGCAGTTGGGATGCGATGGGGTCTTCGTCGGCTCCGGTATTTTTAAATCGACTGATCCGGCTGAACGCGCTCGTGCCATTGTGATGGCAACCGCGTATTACAATGATAAAGATAAACTGTTGGAAGCTTCAATGAACCTAGGTGAACCGATGCAGAGTCTGGAAATCGGCCAGATCCCCAAAGCCGAATTGTTTGCGGAACGCGGGTGGTGAGCAAAGCATGACGCAGCCGACTGCCATCGGGGTTCTAGATCTGCAAGGTGGCGTACAGGAACACCTCGATCATTTACGCCGTATCGGTGTTGTCGGCAAAGCAGTTAAGCAGGTCGACGATTTCAATCATCTGGCTGGTCTCATTATTCCGGGGGGTGAGAGCACTTGCTTGGCTCGGTTATTGAAAATTTTCAGTTTACACGACGTGATCGTGCGGGAGTACCAACGAGGATTAAAGTTGTGGGGTACCTGCGCTGGTGCTATTTTGCTGGCGCAGGAAAATAGTGGGGACACAGCTTATCTCGGACTTATTGATATTGCCGTGCAGCGTAATGCGTTCGGTAGCCAATTAGACAGTTTTCAATGTCATGCTAACGTGCCGCGGGTCTCGCCGGACCCCGTGCCGTTGACCTTCATTCGTGCGCCCAAGATTACCCGCGTTGGTGTCGGTGTCAGTGAACTGATCAGAATTAATGACTATGTCGCTGCTGCGGAAGACGAACAGACATTAGTTACTGTTTTTCATCCGGAATTAACGTCCTGTCTGGCATTCCACCGCTATTTCGCCAAGAAATGTGGGTTGCTCCCGACGGTTGAGACTGACATCGACACTACCTGGGAACGGCAGGCCTGGATGGGCGCGGCACCAGGCTAAACGCTAGCCAAAGCTGTTCTAACCATATCAGTCACCCGTGCAATGTCCGCATCACTGAGCTCTGGATAGATCGGTAATGAGAGGCACTGCCGGGCAACCGATTCGGCAACTGGCAAGGAAACTTGGGCATAGTCCTCGGCAAAGACTTTTTGTCGATGTAACGGCAATGGATAATAAATTGCCGAGGCAATCCCGGCCTGCTGCAGTGCCGCCTGAACCGCATCGCGGTGAGGTCCGAACAAGACGGTGTACTGGTGATAAACATGCTCACCGGCCGGAGTCTCATAGGGGAGCGTAAGCGGCAAATTCTGTAACAGGTGTTCATAAGATTCTGCGACACGGCGGCGACCAGCGTTGAAATCATCAATTAACTTTAGCTTGACGCGTAGGATTGCTGCTTGCAACTCATCCAGGCGACTGTTGAAACCGAGTTCATCATGATGAGCGTATTGGCGGCTGCCGTGGTTACGCAGCGCTCTTAGCCGCTCCGCCTGCTGGGGTGAATTTGTAGTGATTAATCCTCCGTCACCGAAGGCCCCTAAATTTTTACTGGGAAAAAAACTGAAGCAACCCAAGTCCCCCCATCCACCAGTTTTGCGGCCCTGCCGTTCAGCCCCAAAGGACTGAGCACAATCTTCAATCATGGTTAATTGATGTTGCTCGCACAACGCTGTCAGTGTCTCCAGTTGCGCTGGCTGACCGAATAAATGTACCGGCAGAAGCGCTTTAGTGACTGGGGTTAGCGCTGCTTCGATACCCGCCGGATCAATATTGAAGGTGCGCGGATCAATATCGACAAATACCGGCCGCGCACCCACGTAGCGAATCGCTTCTGCTGTTGCGATAAAGGTAAACGGGGTGGTGATGACTTCATCGCCGGGTCCTAAACCTGCGGCGACCAATGCCAGATGAAGTGCATCGGTGCCGGAAGCGACAGCTACCGCATGTTTGACACCGAGATAGTCTGCAGTCTCTTGCTCGAAAGCGTGTACTTGGGGACCAAGAATAAACCGCCCGCTGGATAATACATCCGCGATAGCCTGATCTAACTCCTCTTTCAGCCGGGCGTACTGTGCCGTCACATCCACCATTGGAATCGGGTTATTCATTGTGCTCCCGTAATCGCTACCGAGTTAGCCTGTTGCTTGATTTCAGTGGTGATTTGCATTGCCGCTGCTAATGCTTGCTTACCGTCCTCCCCGGTGACTTCAGGTGCAGAGTCTTGTTGCACGGCCTGTAAGAATGCTTGCAATTGCAGGTAGAGCGCATCTGCTTGCGGATAATGCTGGGTTTCCACTGTTATCTGCAATTCATCGTCGTTCCCTTGTTTACGGTGCACAGTCATGCTTTTGTCCTGCAAATCAAGGCTGAAATAGGCATTGGGTTGGAAAATACGCAACTTGCGTTCGCTTTTATTACTGACCCGGCTGGCAGTGAGATTAGCAACGCAACCATTGGTGAATTCAAGGCGCGCGTTGGCAATATCCGCCCCAGCGGTCAACACTGGTACACCGATCGCGCTGATTTGGCTTAGGGGAGCGCTGACTATGCTCAGCACTAGATCAATATCGTGAATCATCAGATCAAGCACCACGTTGACATCGGTACCGCGTGGCTTGAATGGCGCTAAGCGATGCGACTCTATAAATCGTGGTTGATACAGCAAAGGCCGGGTTGCAGTGAAGGCTGGATTAAACCGCTCCAAGTGGCCTACCTGCAACAAACAGCCGTTCTGTTTAGCCGCATTTATCAGTTGTTTCGCTTGAACAACGGTGGTGGTCATCGGTTTATCGACGAGTACATGCACCTTATGCTCTAGGAAGAATTTGGCGACTTCGAAATGGTTTTGCGTGGGCACCACCACGCTGACGGCATCCACCTGACCCAAAAGTGCACGATAATCAGTTAACGCCGCAACATCCAAACGCTGCGCTACGGCAGCAGCTTGGTCGGGATTGGTGTCCACTACGGCGCACAGTTCAGCGTCCGGTAACGCCGCATATTTCTCTGCGTGAAACGTGCCCAAATAGCCTACACCGACTACAGCGGTGCGGACCTTTTCTTGTGAGTTGAGCGCAGTCAACGGGCTATGCCTCTTTTGGACTCAGCTATAAAAGTAAGCAACTGGGCGACCTCCGAACACTCACTCAAATCTGATTGATTAATAGCGGTGATTGCTTCTTCTAAACGTAGATTGGAACGAAACAATAACTTATACGCTCGTTTTAACTGTTGTAACGTGGTCGCACTAAAGCCATGACGTTTTAAACCTACCCGATTTAGCCCATGGAGCTTGACGCGATCACCGACCGCCATCATAAAAGGCAGAATATCCAGAGTAACCATGCTGCCTCCCCCAACCATGGCATAGGCACCGATGCGAGTAAATTGATGGACAGCGCATGAACCGCCGATATTAACGTGATTGTCCACACTCACATGGCCACCCAGCGCGGCGGCATTGGCCATAATCACATGGTCGCCGACCGTGCAGTCGTGGCCGACATGAGTGTAAGTCATGAAGAAATTATTGTTGCCAATTTGGGTAATACCCTGGGCTTTGCTGCTGCCTCGATGGATCGCGACGAATTCCCGAAAGATGTTGTTGTCGCCGACTACGAGTTGGGTAGCTCGTTTGCCTGGATTGAGTTCTTGCGGGGCTGTTCCGATGCAGACATGAGGAGAGATGTGGTTATTACGACCCAGTTGGGTTGGACCTTCGATGACGGCGTGGTGTCCGATATGACAATCGTCCCCAATAACTACTCCGGCTTCGATGACGGCGTATGCACCAATGCCGACATGGTTCCCTAGCCGAGCATCGGGATGAACAATAGCGGTTGGATGAATCATAAAGTCCTATCTAGACGGCCTTCCCTGCCCTTTGATCGCGAGGGGGCGGAAGCACGTGCGGTCATAGACCGTTCTATAATAACGGTACCCCAACAAGAAATGGTGCTCAATGGATTATTGCCCGCCGCTTCTTCGGAAACCTAAAAAATCATATAACCAGTTGATTTATTAAGATAACCCAAAAGGCGAAAGGTGTCATGTTATTATCAAAAGAACTGACTGCGACGTACATAGCTGCTTATACAGTTAGCTCTGAATTATATATTTCCACCCTAGTATTGGAAAACGGCCAGGAGATTGTGATTACCGATGAGATGGTGAAAAATGAGTGCTCAATCGAGGACTCCATCTATCGGCAAGTAGCAGAGGAAATAGACGAATACGTAGATGAGGAAGTTTAGCTTCTAACAGCGTTGCCGGCACGGCATTCGTCGTGCCGGCAACGCTGTTGAGAATGAAAAGCAATGCCACTAATTAGGTAAATCTGATTGGCCCATCAGATATTCATCAACCGCACGTGCGCATTGCCGCCCTTCACGAATAGCCCACACGACTAAAGATTGACCGCGACGTATATCACCCGCAGCAAATACCCGATTGAGCGAGGTTTGATAATTTTCGGTGTTAGCCTGGACATTTTTGTCGGGGTCTAACGCGACGCCTAAATCGCTGAGCAACCCGTCGTGAACCGGATGGCTAAAGCCCATGGCTAACAGCACCAGTTCCGCTTTGATAGCGAATTCACTACCCACTACTTCCTGCGTAACCCACTGACCGTCCGCCTGTTGATGCCATTCCAGACGTATCCCCTGTACTGCGGTGACCCAGCCATTTTCGCCTTCGAAAGCCTTGGTGCCCACGGCCCAGTCCCGCTCGCAACCTTCTTCATGAGAAGTGGAAGTGCGCATTTTCATTGGCCAATGTGGCCAAGTAAGCAATTTATTCTCCCGTGCAGGGGGCTTGGGCATAATTTCCAATTGGATTACCGAACGCGCTCCTTGGCGAACCGCAGTGCCTACGCAATCAGAACCGGTATCACCGCCGCCGATGACCACGACGTCCTTGTCGTGAGCGAGAATTTCGACGTCCTTGGAAACGGTTCGCCCTTCGTCACGCTGATTTTGCTGGATCAGATAATCCATCGCGAAATGGATGCCAAAATAATCTCTGCCTGGTAGGTTTAAGTCGCGCGGATGCTCGGCGCCACCCGCTAAAACCAGAGCATCAAATTCATCCAATAGTTTTTCGGTCGGCAGGCCGGAGCCGACATGGCAATTGGGTCGGAATTCCACGCCTTCCGCTAACATCTGCGCGACACGCTGATCAATCAACTGATTACCGAGTTTGAAATCCGGAATCCCATAGGCGAGTAACCCACCGATCCGCGGATGTTTCTCATAAACCACCACGCTGTGTCCGGCACGGGCTAACTGTTGAGCGCAAGACAATCCCGCAGGACCGGAACCGATCACGGCGACACGCTTACCGGTACGATGGGAGGCGATCTGCGGGGTAATCCAGCCCATCTCCCAGCCCTTGTCGATAATGGCACACTCAATCGTCTTGATGGTAACTGGGGTATCGGTGAGGTTAAGCGTGCATGCCGTCTCACAGGGCGCCGGACAAACTCGACCGGTGAATTCGGGAAAGTTATTGGTGGAGTGCAAAACGTCCAGCGCTTCGCGCCAGTTACCGCGGTACACCAAATCATTCCAGTCCGGGATGATGTTGTTGATCGGACAACCTTGGTGGCAATAGGGAATGCCGCAGTCCATGCAGCGGGCACCCTGACGACGCACCTCGGCATCCGCCAACGGGATTACGAATTCCTGGAAGTGTCGGACCCGCTCGGTGACCGGAGCATAGCTACGATCCTGGCGGGGAATTTCTAAGAAACCGGTGGGTTTGCCCATTCAGTTATGCTCCCATTGTCAGACTAACTTCCGGTGGCGCTGCTTTGGCTTGCGCCTCCATCTCCTGCAAAGCTCGACGGTATTCGACCGGCATGACCTTGACGAACTTGGGCAGATAATCGTGCCAGTGGTCGAGAATATCTTTAGCTCGGCGACTGCCGGTATAACGGTGATGCTGTTCGACCAATTTCTGCAGGCGTAAGGCATCAAAACGAGTCATATCGCGCATAACATCGACCCGACCATGAGTTTGCAGGTCACCGCCTTGATTCTCGGTACGTTCCAACGCCAAATCTTCGGCAGCGATGGGTTCCAGTTCCACCATGGCCAGATTAACCCGGCGTTCAAAATCACCGACTTCATCCAGCACGTAGGCCACACCACCGCTCATGGCAGCGGCGAAGTTTCGACCTGTTTGGCCTAACACTACCACCACTCCGCCGGTCATATACTCGCAACCGTGATCGCCTACGCCTTCGACCACCGCAGTGGCACCCGAATTACGTACGGCAAACCGTTCACCGGCCACCCCTCGGAAATAACATTCGCCACCGGTCGCTCCATACAACACGGTATTGCCGATAATGATATTGTCATGCGGCTCATAACGGGCTTCCGCCGGTGGCGCAACAATCAGTCGCCCACCCGCCAGACCCTTGCCGGTGTAGTCGTTGGTTTCGCCGGCAAGCTCAAGGGTGACTCCATGCGCTAGGAATGCACCGAAGCTCTGTCCCGCTGTCCCGTTGAGTTTGATATAGATGGTGTCATCCGGCAGCCCTTTATGACCGTAACGTTTAGCTACCTGGCCTGAGAGCATCGCGCCGACAGTTCGGTTGGTATTCTGCACAGCCGCTTCGATCAACACCGGTGTGCCGCGTTCCAATGCCGGTCGAGCCTCCTCAATCAACTGATGATCCAACGCACTTTCCAAACCGTGATCCTGTTGCTCGCTATGGTAAACGGCGACCCCAGGCGGGGCTTCGGCGTGGTGTAAAACGCGGCTGAAATCCAAGCCACGGGCCTTCCAATGATGGACGGCGCGGCGCATATCTAGGCGATCGGTACGGCCGATCATGTCATTGATGGTCCGGAATCCGAGCTTAGCCATCAGTTCGCGCACTTCCTCGGCCACGAACAGCATGTAATTAATGACATGCTCCGGCTCTCCAGGAAACAGTTTGCGCAGTTCAGGATCTTGGGTGGCAATGCCCACCGGGCAGGTATTGAGGTGGCATTTGCGCATCATCAAACAGCCCTCGGCGATCAATGCTACGGTACCGAAGGCGAATTGATCCGCCCCTAGCAATGTGGCAATAACCACATCACGACCGGTGCGTAAGCCGCCGTCTGCTTGTACGGCAATCCGCCCGCGCAATCGATTCATCACCAAGGTTTGATGAGTTTCCGCCAAGCCCAATTCCCAGGGGCAGCCGGCATGATGAATGGAACTCAGTGGACTGGCGCCGGTGCCGCCGTCATCGCCGGAAATGGTGACTTGATCGGCATGGGCTTTGGACACTCCAGCGGCAATGGTACCGACACCGCTTTCGGAAACCAGCTTTACGCTGATATTGGCAGCCGGATTGACGCTTTTAAGATCGTAAATCAGTTGCGCCAGATCCTCAATCGAGTAAATATCATGGTGCGGTGGCGGGGAAATCAATCCAACTCCTGGAGTGGAATGACGAACTCGGGCAATCCAATCATCGACTTTATGGCCGGGTAATTGGCCACCTTCGCCGGGTTTGGCGCCTTGCGCCATTTTGATCTGTATCCCGTCCGCGTTGACTAAATATTCGGTTGTCACGCCAAAC
Organism: Candidatus Competibacteraceae bacterium; assembly: GCA_036351435.1. GTDB lineage: Bacteria > Pseudomonadota > Gammaproteobacteria > Competibacterales > Competibacteraceae > JAAUQA01. The sequence continues at coordinate 19,182 of JAZBPA010000065.1, read as the reverse complement.
CGACCCGAGGCCACCTGTTTGATCGACGAACGCATGGAGTCGCCATTGGCTAGCGGAACATAACGTTCAGGATCTTCGCCACCCTCACCGGTGTTGGAAAATCCACCGATGCGGTTCATGGCAATAGCCAAATTAGCATGGGATTCCCAGGATAACGCGCCAAAAGACATCGCACCGGAAGCAAAGCGCTTAACGATTGCGGAAGCCGGTTCGACTTCGTCTAAAGGCAGCGGGGTAGGAGCGGCTTTGAGCTCAAATAACCCTCGCAAGGTGGTGAGCCGTTCGCTTTGGTCATCCACTTGGCGGGAGTAAACTTTGTATTGATCGTAATCACCTTTGCGCACCGCATGCTGTAGTACCGAGATGGTTTCCGGGGTCCAAACGTGTTCTTCTCCACGAATCCGCCAAGCCAGGTCACCGCCCACATCCAGGGCGTTACGGTAAAGCAGGTCGTCACCATAAGCGGCTTGGTGGCGACGCAAGGCCTCTTCAGCGATTTCAGGCAATCCAACCCCTTCCACTAAACTTTTGGTGCCGGTGAAATACTGGCTTACAAAGGTTGTGGATAACCCCACCGCATCGAAAATCTGTGCGCCACAGTAAGACTGATAGGTCGAAATGCCCATCTTGGCCATGACTTTAAGAATGCCCTTGGCAACAGCCTTGATATAACGCTGGTGAGCCTCGAATTCACTCAGAGGTTCTGCCAAAGTGGGAGCTAAAGCGGAAAGCGTGTCAAAGGCCAGATAGGGATTAATCGCTTCGGCACCATAGCCGGCTAATAGACAAAAATCGTGCACTTGGCGCGCTTCGCCGGTCTCCACCACCAACCCCACCGAGGTACGCAAGCCTTCCCGGATCAGATGATGATGCACGGCGGCAGTTGCCAACAGCGAGGGGATAGGAATGTGATCGGCATCGACCCGCCGATCGGACAAAATCAAGATGTTATAGCCTTGGCGCACTACCTCGGTCGCCTGCCGACATAGCGCACTCAGCGCGTTGTCCATGCCGGCTGCGCCGCGTTCCGCCGGGCACACCATATCCAGGGTAAAGGTACGGAACACCTGATCGACATGATTCTCAATGTGCCGGATACGTTCCAAATCGACATTGGCGAGAATCGGCTGGTTCACCTCCAGTCGTTTATGCGTACCGCCACTGTGCAGATCCAACAAATTGGGGCGCGGGCCGATTAAGGAGACCAGCGACATCACCAATTCTTCGCGAATGGAGTCGATGGGTGGATTGGTAACCTGAGCGAAGTTCTGCTTAAAATAGTCGTATAGCAACTTGGGCCGTTGGGAAAGCACGGCCTGCGGTGTGTCGCGTCCCATCGCGCCGACCGGGTCTTGCCCAGTGAGGGCCATCGGTACCAGGAAAAACTTGATGTCTTCCTGGGTATAGCCAAAGGCTTGCTGGCGATCCAATAAAGTCTTCGCATCCGGAGGCATGGGACCGACCTCGGTCGGTAGATCCGCCAAGCGAATCTGGGTTTTATTAAGCCATGTTTGATAGGGCTGAGCGGAAGCCAGCTGTGCTTTTACTTCCGCATCGTCAATGATACGACCCTGCTCCAGATCAATCAGAAACATCTTACCCGGCTGCAACCGCCATTTCTTAACAATGCGGTCTTCCGGTACCGGCAGTACGCCGGTTTCCGATGCCATGATGACCCGATCATCATCGGTCACGATATAACGCGCAGGTCTTAATCCATTCCGATCCAAAGTCGCCCCGATTTGCCGTCCATCGGTAAACGCCACTGCCGCTGGTCCGTCCCAGGGCTCCATCAATGCCGCGTGGTATTCGTAAAAAGCCCGGCGTTGTTCGTCCATTAGCGGGTTATCGGTCCAGGCTTCTGGAATCATTAACATCATGGCATGGACCAGCGAATACCCACCAGCCACCAACAGTTCCAAGGCATTGTCGAAAGTCGCCGAGTCAGAACTGCCATCACCGATCAGCGGCCAGAGTTTTTCTAAATCGTCATCCAATAGCTGAGAAGACATGGTATGACGGCGCGCTAACATCCAATTGATATTGCCGCGCAGCGTATTGATCTCGCCGTTGTGGCAGAGGTAGCGGAACGGTTGGGCCAACTTCCAAGAAGGAAAAGTGTTAGTGGAGAAACGCTGGTGCACCAGCGCCAGTGCCGACTCTGTGCGCGGATCCTGTAGATCGCGATAGTAGGTATCCAGGTGTTTCGCCAACACCATGCCCTTGAACACCAAAGTGCGGGCAGACAGGGACGGCATGTAGAAGTGCTCTTTACCGGGCAAATCAGGGTCCCAAATGAAATGATGCGCTTGCTTGCGGATCACCAACAACTTGCGTTCGAACACGTCGCCGTCGGGACAGTTGTCACCTCGCCCGATCAGCACTTGACGGATCAACGGTTCTTGGGGTTTGACGCTCTCACCCAAGCAGGTATTGTCAGTAGGCACATCACGCCAGCCGAGCAGGGTCTGACCTTCAGCTTCAATGTACTGGTTTATTGCTTCATAGCATTTGTTTAACGTGTCTTGCGTTCGCGGCAAAAACACCATGCCAACAGCGTAGTGTCCGAGGTCGGGTAAAGTTATGCCCTGCGTTGCGCACTCTTCCCGCAACAACTTATCGGGAATCTGGATTTGGATGCCAGCCCCGTCACCAGCCAGCGGGTCAGCACCCACCGCTCCGCGATGGTTGAGATTGTTCAGAATCTGAAGACCTTGCCGAACAATCGCATGGCTTTGGCGGTTTTTTATATTAGCGACAAAACCGATGCCGCAGGCGTCGTGTTCGTAACGCGGATCGTACAGTCCTTGTTTGCCTGTTAAATCACTCATGAGGCGTATGCCCTCTTATTGGTCATGCGGCTAGACCCTCAACACAATCATATTGATCGGTGCAAGGCGGGTATAAACGCACTGGATGGTTCACCGGGCGCCAATGCTCAAAAAAAGCAGGGCGTCTGCAAACGCCGAATTATGCCAAAGCAAGCAAAACTGGGGCCAGGCCTATAACGCCTTCGGAGTGCAGTTTCTGCGTAAAGACCTTAGGAATTAGGTGCAACGCCACCCTGGAATACCAATATCATGCGCTAAATTGGTGCGATTAATCATGGTTGCGGGCATGGGCTAGGTTCTAGAATTTTACCGATAGCCCAATAGAACCAAAATGATCAGGTTCTTCCTGGCCTTTAAACTCCCGAGTGCGATAGACATAGGTGTAGGCTAATCGTGCCCAGCCGAGGTTGGTCACCAGACCAGCTTGTAAATCGCCAACCAGCGGTTCTCTGTCTACGCTGAGGCTATTTTTAATGGTATTCCCATCGAGAAAAATCGTGTACGCCACAGCGCGGCCGCTGACCCCCGCAAACAAATACCAGCCGAAGTTATCCCGTGGCAAGAAAAAGTTCGATCCCGGCAGGCTGGGGCGGATGCGGGGCGCGCCAAAATCATTGGGCAAATCGTTGCCGATACGCAAGGTTGCGCCTAAATCCAAATAAGTCCCGACATTGCCCAGGCTGCCTCCGATATGGGGAATCAAGTCCAAGCCGAAACCGGTTCGACGATGTTCCCATAGGTTACGCCACTTACGTTCATAGATCAGAGCATAACCAAACTCATCTTTAAGCTGATTGTCCCAGCCGTTGGCTTCATTGACCCCTATTAAGCGGTGAAACGAATTTTGGACTTCTTCACCACGCGCCGATGGGCCCACAATACCCAAGTCCAGTTCCCAGGTGTCAAGCCGGTTCTCGGTCTCCGCAACTAAGGCGACGCCGCCATAGAGCCAACCGGCATAGGGACGCTCATCCGGTAATGGTTCGGCCGTGGTAATATCATCTGGGGTGAAAATACTATGGCCCAATACGTATCCGGTTCGGAGCGCGGCGGTAGTTTGTATGCCGGGGAGATAGCGCGCAGTGTTACGCAACCAACGAGGTACTCTGTCTTTGCCGGACAGATAACTGAGTTGCACGCCATTAGTGTAATGGCGGTCGGTACCGGTAAATTTATCGTTCTCGATCAGTAGATTAAACGTGCCGCGTGGAGGCTGCTGGGCGACAGCGGCTGTTGTGGATAGCAAAAATATTCCAGCAATTATTGCAAGCTTAGTTTTGTTGGACACGCTCTGGCGGCGAACCGGATTTGGTTCTAGCAAGTCAATTACTTCACTCATGGCCGAGGAGTTTAATGGAATAGCTCGACAGGGTCGATAGCCGGCTATTTTTTCAGACGATGCTGCTCCATCGCATCATGCCACTGCTCATCTTCAGCGTGTAAATACAATCCCGTGGTATCTAACTTGGCATGACGAGCATTACGGCGCAGATAATTTAGCTCAATACCAGCATCCGCTTGATGGGTAATACTGGTATGGCGAAGCCAATGGGTTGATGCCCGCCGTAATTTATTTGCCTGCCAAGGATCATTGTGTTGTAAGCGTTCGGCGGCTTGGTTAACCAACTCCTTAACAATACGGTAAATCATATTATCGGTGATACCCCCGGTGCCACGCAGATTCATGATTAATGGTGTATCGTCGCCCGGCTCCGGCAAGGGCGATAGGCCCAACGAAGCGCGATATACCCTAAGGGCCTGCAACATATCCCGATTAACTGGTACCCGAGCGGTTTTGCGACCTTTGCCGGTCACGACCCACCACCAACGACTGCGGACCTGAACAAAACTGCCCATCGTATGAGTAGCGACTTCGTTAACCCGTGGTCCCAATAGATATAATAAAGCTAACAAAAACCGTGCCCTTTCGTAATATTGTCGTTGTCTATCCGTATCCTGCGGCAAGGCTGCTACAGTATCCAGCAATGCCTGCCATTGATCGCCTTCCAGATACCGTTCTACCGTGGGCTGTGCGATTGTGCCTTCCCGCACCCTCCGCTTGATCAAAGCCAAAGGATTGCCGGCCAGATAACCGGCTTTTACCAAATAACTAAGCAAGGAATTGATGACCAATAGTGCGGTGCGGCGGCTGGCAGCGCTCAATGGTCCTTGAAACGGTCGCCAGCGCGAGCTGAAGCGGGGCGCTTTAGGCGCACACCACCGTTCGTCGGGTTGAGGATCGGCTAGAAATGTCTCGTAGAGCAAGCAATCTTCGCGGGTCAGACCAGATAAAGGTTTACGCCGTTCCAACAACGCCCAAAGTAGCAAACGTTCAGCTTCCTTGCGGTAATGACGCAAGGTTTGCGGAGAATCGCTGAATTCTGCCAACCAGGACTGAATAGCCTGCATATCATTATCCGCAGCCAATTGACACACCCCACCGCGCGCCCGGTTGCCCCCATGACGACCATCCAGTTCTGCGGGAATCAGCAACCGTTCTAACGGTTCGGGTAGTAACGCTTGGTCATCAAACATCACTTGGTCGCACTGCCCCACAGCTCCTCAAGCCGCTGGTCACGACCGCATCCATGACGATAAAACTTATAGCGCAACGGGTTTTTCTGATAGTAATCCTGATGATATGTCTCAGCCGGATAAAACGTGGTGGCTGTAGTAATCTCAGTCACAATCGGTTGCTGAAACCGACCGGATTGTTCTAACACCTGTTTCGATTGCTCGGCCAAGCGTTGCTGGGTTTCATTGTGAAAAAATATCCCGGTTCGATATTGGCTACCCGAATCACAGAATTGGCGGTTAGCGGTCAATGGATCGACATTTCGCCAAAACACTTTCAATAGTTCTTCGTAGCTGATAACGGTGGGATCGTAAACCACTTGCACCGCTTCAGTATGCCCGGTAACGCCAGCCGAAACTTCTTTATAGGTGGGGTTGTCTTTATGTCCGCCGATATAGCCTGAAGTGGTTGAAATCACTCCTTCCAGTTTGTCGAACGGCGGTTCCATGCACCAAAAACACCCGCCGGCAAAGGTCGCTTTGGCCTCACCCCCAGCGTTCTGAGTCGACACGGATTCGGTGGCGCTGACAAGGCTAACCATGAACATAAGGTATAGAATGAATGCTATTCGAATCGGCATGGGTTGTTCATCTCCACAATCAATAATTCAGCGCCGCCAGTCACAGCAGCGCGATAAGCCCGAATTTTATTCAGCCATGAACTCGGAGTCCATCTATGGATACCACTCACGCCCGCGCATTTATTGACCAGCTTTGGCATGATTCTATCCTGCCCACCTTAGTTGAGTATATCCGCATTCCTAACAAGTCCCCGGCTTTTGATGCAGACTGGGAAGCTAATGGCTATATGGAGCAGGCTATCGTGTTGTTGGAAAGTTGGTGTCAGCAACAGGCGATCAGAGATATGACCATACGCACTGTGCGGCTTGCTGGACGCACACCGGTACTATGTATTGAGATTCCCGGCCAAGATACCAATGCGGAAACGGTATTGCTGTACGGGCATTTAGACAAGCAACCCGAGATGCACGGTTGGCGAGATGATTTGGGGCCGTGGAAGCCGGTGTTGGAAAATGATCGGCTCTACGGTCGCGGCGGAGCCGATGACGGTTATGCCATATTCGCTTCGCTGGCGGCAATCGGAGCTTTACAGGCGCAAGGGGTTCCTCACGCCCGCTGTGTGGTTCTGATCGAAGCATCCGAAGAAAGCGGCAGTCCAGATCTGCCGGCTTACATGGATGAATTGGCCGATACAATCGGTACGCCTTCGTTGGTGATTTGTCTGGACTCCGGTTGCGGCAACTATGAACAATTATGGTGCACTACTTCGTTACGCGGCTTAATCTCGGGTGATTTAACGGTAACTGTGCTTGAAGAAGGCGTGCATTCGGGGGATGCCGGGGGCATTGTGCCGTCCAGTTTCCGAATAGCACGCCATTTACTGGATCGGCTGGAGGATGCGGAAACCGGGGAGATATTGCCCGAGGCGTTGGCCGACGAGATACCTGATGAGCGGCGTATGCAGGCCGCCCGTGCTGCAAAGGTTTTAGGCGAACAGGCGTATCAACGCTTCCCTTTTGTATCTGGAGTACGCCCAGTCCGCGGCGACCCAACAGAGCTAGTGCTGAACCGTACTTGGCGCAGCGCCTTGGAAGTTACCGGTGCTGCCGGTCTGCCGCCACTGACGAATGCGGGCAACGTGGCCCGACCTTCAACAACACTCAGACTGTCTTTACGCTTGCCGCCGACCTGCAATGCCGAAGCGGCTATGCAAACCGTTAAGGCGCTGCTGGAAGATCATCCCCAGCAAGGGGCTCACGTCTCTTTCCAGCCTGAACAAACTGGCACCGGTTGGAATGCGCCCCCTTTGAAACCATGGCTTGCAAAGTCTTTGGAACAGGCCTCGCACTCTTGGTTTGGGCGAGATGCCCTGTATATGGGGGAAGGCGGCACTATTCCATTTATGAATATGCTCGGACTACGGTATCCCAAGGCTCAATTTTTGATTACTGGTGTTTTAGGGCCGGGTGCGAATGCTCATGGCCCCAATGAGTTTTTGCATATCACTACAGCGCGGAAATTGACCGGTTGTGTGGCACAAGTGCTGGCCGCGCATTACTTATCCACTTTGCAAGCGTCTTAGGCTAGACTTTTGCCCGGTGGATTACTTTTGCCTGACTGGATTCGAATAATCAATAAAAACAACAGAAAAACACTTCGCAATGGAAACAAACAAGCGGGAGATGTGGCTTTGGGGTAGGTTACACCCTTATATCAGAATTGCGCGTTTCGACCACTGGTTCAAAAATGTATTCATGTTGCCCGGCCTCGCATTGGCTTGGCTGTTGGTAGACGTTCCAGCCGAAAGCATTTTAACGTCGGCTCTGATTGCGCTGCTTAGCACCGGTTTTATTGCCTCGGCTAACTACGTCATTAACGAATGGTTGGACGCGGAGTTTGATCGCCACCACCCTATCAAGCGAAATAGGCCTTCAGCTTCGGGTAGTGTGCGAGGGCGCTACGTTTTTATTGAGTATTTGTTGTTTGTTGGTCTGGGTATGGGCCTAGCCAGTCTGTTAAATCCTGAGTTTGTTTTCTTTTCGTGGCTCCTGTTAATGATGGGCGTGTTGTATAACGTGCGTCCCTTCCGGACCAAGGATCGCATATTGCTGGATGTGATCAGCGAATCGGTCAATAACCCAATCCGCCTGTTGTTAGGCTGGAGTGCCATTATCAGCGGTCGCTTACCACCGTCCTCAATACTCCTCAGTTACTGGATGGGTGGTGCCTTTCTCATGGCCATGAAACGCTATGCGGAGTACCGATTCATTGACAACCCGGAGAGTGCCGCGCTGTATCGGCGTTCGTTCCGTTTTTACACCGAGGAGACACTGCTGCTGTCTTCTTTCTTCTATGCGATTTTATCCGCATTCTTCTTAGGAATTTTTCTGATCAAGTACCGCATTGAGTTCATCTTGTCTCTGCCGTTTTTCACCCTGCTATATGTCTGGTATCTGCACATCGCCATGAAGCGCCATTCAGCAAGCCAAGCCCCGGAACGACTTTATCAGGAGCCCGTGTTCGTGGGTTATGTGTTCCTGTTGGGGTTGATCGTAGTTGCCCTGTTTGTGATAGATATTCCTTGGCTTAATATTCTTGTAGAACCCCTGAGTTATTGACGTGCAGGGCGAACATGGCTTTGCGATTATTGGCCGTTACTTCGTGGCTGGGTCAGCCGCGGTCGGGGTTCACTTTCTGGTCCTGATCCTACTCGTTGAGCTGTTCGCAGCCGATCCGACACTAGCAACGACTTGTGGCTTCGCCGTTGGTTTAGTTGTCAATTACTTGCTCCAATATCACTGGACCTTCCGTGCTGAAGATGCTCATAGTAAGCGCTTCCCGCGTTATCTCGCAGTGACGTTGCTCATGATGGGAGTTAACGCGCTGGTTTTCTGGGGTTTGGAAGGGCCTGCCGGTATTCCTTATCTGATGGCGCAAGGTGTGGCGACTGGAGTGGTGTTCATTTTTAACTTTGTTATCAACAAACATTACACGTTTGCCCAGTAACTCAACCGGTTAGGACTGCTGTAAGTTCGGTGCTATTTTTTTCCAGCCTTAAAGGGGGCTCTCGATTTATTGATTGGAAATCCTCGCAGCCCCATATTGATACAAACGTCATGATCAGGGAACGCGCCGCATTTATCCCGGATACCATTACCGTTATCGAGAAACCAATGCGTCCCACGAGCGATGCCGATCTCGGTGAAGCCATCGCTATTCCAGTCGCCCGCTACCGGCTGATCACTGGCCGACCCGTAATTAGCAATACATACATCGTGAGTAGGAAAGGTGCCGCACTCGTCCCAAACACCATTACCGTTATCGAGAAACCATTGGCTACCACGCTTAATGCCGACTTCGAGAAAACCGTCATTATCCCAGTCGCCTATTACGGATTGATATTTCGGTATATGGAACGACAGATAATAACGTTCGACAATTAAGATATTCATTAGAACCGTACTCATTAATGGAAAGAGAGTGACGACAATAAGCGTTATCTTTATTTTAGTAGCCACTCTCTCAGAAACGGAAGGCACTAAGAACGTTAATAATGGAATTAACGGGATAAAATAACGTCCCTGAACACCATCAACCATCTCAGAACCTACTGGCGACCATCTTAAGTAAAGTGCAGCAAAAACGCCAAGGATACATGTTAATAGAGCCAGTAAAGCAATAATTCTAGCACGACTGCTGAGCGTGTTTGAGGTAATTGATTCCGCGATAAGAGCAATAAAAATAATAACAACAGTAGTGATATAATAAAACATCGGAAAATAAGTATCCAACCATCCTAAAACCCCGATAGTACCCATAACGTATGATATCGTGTGTTCCGATATCGTGTTGACTGCCGTATAATAAATAGAGGTTGGATTGTTGATCAGATATGTTAACTGCCCGGAAACAGATGCTCCTGGGATCATGGTGACTTCAAGATGGGAAACCAGAGTAGCCCAGCCAACTAGAGTCGATAAAACAAAAATTACGGCAATGTTACGGGTTCCTGTCGTGCCGATACTTCGCCGCACTGGTTGAAGCTGATATTTCACAGAATCCCAGAAGAATAGAATAATCAAACCAATGTAAGGTGGTCGCGTTGTGAGCACAGCTGCCATCCCGATTAGAATCAGTAGATACTCCGTCGCCGTTGTCTGCCGTTTAGCTTCAGATAGCCGTGAAAAAATAGCAATAATTAATACGATCAAACTGATTAGAAGTGCATCTTGAGAGCACGATGAAAAAAGAAAGAGTGTCATAGGGAATAGCAGCACAGTGAACATTACAATACGTCCACGGTGGCACCAGTGGAGTGCCAAAAAGCAAATCAGTACACAGCTTAATGCAGTTAACGTTCGGCAAAGATAATACGTATCAAGAATGCTTAGATTGAAAAACTTTCCAATCCATATTCCCACAACTTGGGATGAGTAGCAGAAGGGTGGATAGACAACCGTGTTAGGGAATAAATTCAATATCCGACTATCGGTCCAGCTCAACGTGCCTGCTCCTTGCAAGACTTCGTCGGATATTTTTATGCTCTGATCATGAACGAGGTACGTAAACCGTCCGATTACTTTAAATAGATTGCTGTCAACATACCCGCCACTTACAATCCTGCCATTTATTTCTTGTTTAACCCCAATAATTTCACCAGCACTTAGTTGCTCTGCACGGAAAAAATGCGCAAATTCGTCTGGAGCTTGCATTGGAGGAATAATAAAGCAAAGAAATAATACAGATGGTATAGAGTAAAAAAGAAAAAACAAAGGAAGACGATTAAATAGCATTTTATTCTACTCAAATATTATTATTTTGCATCCTGGCAAGTTATCGCAACAGAATACGTGACCAACTCCCGCGTGGATTTATCGCTCTTTCAAATTCTCGCTCAATCCAGATACTACGATCCCGGCGAATTTTATCCGCTAAACGTTTCGATACGCCGACTAATATAGCCCCTTCTGCAGCTCTCCAAATAGGAATGTCAGCTTTGCTATCTCCGGCATAAACAAATGTCTCACCGACTTTCTGTTGAATAGCCGCGAGTTTAGCGCATCCTTTAATATTTTGGCGGTGCTGAGTCGCTATCACTTCATCAAACAGGTCAAGATGGGTTGCAACAGCTGCGGCAATGGAATGGTGCGCTGCCGTGGCTAAAACGATTTGGCGGCCTTTACTCTTCTCGGTCCCTAAATAAGTCAATAATGGGATATTGTAGGGTAGGCTTTGCGCATCAATACGCACTCGATTAGCTACAGCTTCCTTAAATCCGGCTCTACCTTTCAGCAGCCATAGGGGTAATCGTATGAAGTAGAACGGGGATTGCCTGATCAGTTCAATGACACTTTCAACCAAAGTATCTGTTGGTGTTAAGGTCCCGTCAAGATCAACGATCAGTGGAGTTAGACGGGTATCATCGATCAGTTCGATGTTAAAAGTATTTGGAGAAAGTGTTTGCTCATCCATGCCTTATTTTGAAGATGTTGAGTAAGGGAACAAGATTTAACCCCGAATGCCAAGTTAAGACGTTTATTTCAAGCAAACCAGTGTTGATTACCTATATTAGCGGAATTCTGCTATGCAAAAAGCCAAACAGCAGCATATGGCCTTAATCTTTGCTGTACTTCTTGTGCTATTAGCTGTTCTAGCGCTAGGACAGACCGGTCCAAAGTCCATGAAAACTGTGGGTTCAGAACTCCAAGCAGTTGAAACGACCAAGGAGTTCTCTAAAAAGCAACGATCCGCCGCTGACATGATGGATACTTCTCAGTTTGTTCAGGGTTTCGCGAATGCGGAGGAACGCATTGCGCGTATCAAGACAGAAGCTGACAACCTGCCCCATGGCGATGAGTTCGAACTGGCTGATTCTGCGGAGGAACCGATCAGTCGGCACGACATTAATGCCCCTCGTCCGATTCGAGATGAGATGCCCGACAACGGTCTACGCTTTGCCCGGAAAATATCTGAGCAAGAAGTGATAGCTATCGGCAAGGATCTTGATGGCCCTATATCCGGGCGCCGTGACCCACGTGATCAACAAATAGCCGACGCCCCCGAAGCGCAAGCCAAAATACGATTATTGGGCGCCGGTTTGGAGGCAAAAGCCGAACGGCAATCTCAAGTTGATGAAGACAGCCGAAAACCGCAACGAGAAACAGTTATTACAGCTACCCGAAAGTCGCAAGAATCACCGATACACTCTGAATACCATTCCCATGAATCAACTGCCTTGGCCGCTCAAGGATTTCTAACGCAACGCGAATCGTTAGAAAATCTCAGTTTCCAACCAGCTAACGGCTATTGGGCCAATACCTATATTCCTGGCGATCCGGCCATTCGTTTGTTGGCAGGGCGATTACGGCACTGGGACCGAACCGGATTGGGTGCCTAATCGCACCTCGAAGCAGTCGTCGCACGATTATTCCGAATAAGGCAGTCGGCCTTGGTATGTTGGTTAGGGATAATGCTGCTGGTGGCAGGCATCGGGTTCCTCGGCGCCAATCCGGCTTTGGCCGCAGGGTTGACATTAGTCATCGCCGTCATTCTGCTGGGGTGTCTGTTATTTAGGCGTTTGCGTGATTGGCGGATACGGCGGTCAGCGGGATACTAATCAATCATTGAAAACGAGTTTAAAAACTGCCGCCCCCACAACAGTTTTTTATCCACTTTGCTCAGTTGGGCTTCCTCGCACACCCAATCCCAGTGTTGTTCAATGCCATGGATCAGCTTGTCGAAAATAGCGCGGGCATCCTGCTCAGATAACAGAAAGTGATAGGCGGCATCCAGGCAAGATTTAAGCTGACTGAGATTATTATCGCCGGATATCCGCATAGACTGTGATGCTTCATTGCCTGTCCGGCCCTGCGGACATATATCATAGGCTGGCGTTAGCGTCAGTTCTTTACCATCCCAGAACGCCGCGTGATTCCGGGCATGGTCATCGGTGTTTCCGCAGAGAATATTAAAAACGAGCCGTGAAAAGACTTCCTCAAGCGTTGCTTTTGGATCAGCAAAACGGTGCCGGATAATCTCGGCAAATGTTTCATAGCTCGCATAGCGCGCCATCATGTCATCCAGGCCAAATAGCGTGAGCGCGGAGACCATAGCTTTGCGTGCCCAGCCCTGATCGGTGGGTATTCGGTCAAAACGCTCAATGAGTAGTACATCCTTATTAGCCACCCTGGCCAGTTCGACAGGTGCAACGTTTAGCCCTGCAAGAGCCGCCAGCTTCATGGCTATGAATTCGGCTTTGACAACGCTATACAGGTCAGTGCTGGAGGAAAATTTGGCGACGTACTTTTTGCCTTGATCTCCGATCAGGGCTTTGGGGCGCGCACCGCCGATAGAACTGCCATGGAATAATGCTTGATCCAGTTCCGGCGTGAGCGGTACACCTTGCTCTACCCGTTCAGCGGATTCAAGCAGCTCCTCCATGCTTACATTGTTCACGGCACGGGGTACATACTCGGATGGTGAGCGTTGAAAGTCGAGCGCACCAATACGATCAGAACCGGATTCCAGCAAGTATGTCAATTCATCCAGCTCGGCCGTATCGGTGCTTGTGCCCTTGAGCCCTATCATTTTGTTGATAATAACGCGTCGTCCCCACGCATCGGGCGCGGCATCGCGGATACAACCGGGCATACTCAAGCCCTCGGGCAGAGGCAAGACTCCAGCCTGCAACGGCAATTCCGGCTCATAAATCGACATCGCAGGCTTGATGTCTCTGCTACGTTCGAGGTAGCTCTTACCGTAGTTAAACAGGATATTGTTGTTTTCTGCTTCTAGCCTCCCAGCCACGACCGGCTCGATTTCATCCGGCAGCCATATCCAGACAAAGGCTTCTTTGAAATGGCTAGAAGTCATCGTAAATCACCTTTGTCTTGGTTTTGATACGTTGCGGTAGCAACGCAATTTTGTCGCGTGTTTGCTCAATATGTGTTGCTAGAGGAAGTTTGTCCTGATCAAACAAGTTGACACCGACCAGAGTGGCGACTTCGAAGACTAAGCCGATGGCGCAACTCATCTCACCATTTTCGATTTGTTGCAGTGTGGCTCTGGAGATTCCTGCGCGTTCAGCGAGATTCTTCTCTGTCCATTGACGCTGCTTGCGCCCCAGCTTGATCTGCTTGCCCATCAGAACGGCAGCTTCCTGGGCGTATTTGGAAAAGGTGCGCGGTTTTGCCATGTCTGCTATTCAGTCTGAAGGCTAGCTTACCGGTATTAGGCTCAGTGACCGGCATATTAATCATTAGGCAAATTAAAGACCAATATTATAGTCATTCTGGTAATGGTTGCCAAACAGTCAGATTTGGATGAGATAACGGGACTGGAACAGGCTTCGGCAATTTCTTCACTGAATACCTTGTTTCCCAATGTGATCGGTGGTCAAGCTGTTAATTGACCGCCTGCCATGAACTCGGAAATTACTCCGCACGTGCTTTCAACAGAGCCAGCGTGGAGATTTGGGACCAACCTATAACTCGTTGCCGAGCCGCCTCATAGGATTGATAAATGCGGCGGCTAATGGCATCGCCCTGGCCGAACTCAGCGAGTACCTCGCTGGCGGCACTAAGAGCAGCAGTGATGACATCTTGTGGAAAGGCGCGGATTTTAACACCGTGTTGACGTACCAGCAGTTCCACGGCTTCCGCATTCTGCCACTCGGCTTCCGCCAGTGAATAGGCATGTTCCACGGCGCAAGCATTACTGACGATGGCCTGTAAATCAGCAGGCAATTTCGCCCAACTTTGGCGGTGAACTAAACATTCCCCCGTGCCGTTGGGTTCATGGAATCCAGGCCAGTAGTAGTAAGGCGCAGCTTTATATAAACCCAGCGCCATATCACTCCAGGGACCAACCCATTCGGCGCCATCCACAACGCCCGCTTGCAGCGCCGAGAAAATCTCACCGGGGGGCAGGGTAACTGTGGTTGCCCCCAAGCGTTTTAATACCTCGCCGCCGAGACCGGGTATTCGATATTTGAGTCCCTTTAAATCCGCTAGGCTGTTGATCTCGCGTTTGAACCAACCGCCCATTCCCATTCCGGTATTACCCGCCATGAAGGGTAGCAGGCCGAAATCGCCGTACAATTCTTCCCAGAGTGCTTGGCCACCGCCGTGATCAATCCAGGCGGCATGCTCAGCCGCAATCAAGCCAAACGGTACGGTAGTAAAAAACACACTGGCCGGAATCTTGCCGCGCCAGAAGAAGGATGCGGTATGGCCGAGTTCCGCCGTACCGCGCGATACGGCATCGAACACTTCCAATGCAGGCACCAATTCACCCGCACCGTAAACTTTGACCAGCAACCGTCCGCCGCTCATGATGTTGATCCGCTGGGCCAGTCGCTCAGCAGTGAGACCGGGTCCAGGGCTGTTTTTGGGCCAGGAAGTGACCATTTTCCATTCAAAGGCGGGCTTTTCAGCCGCTACAGTGGTCAGCGGAGCCGCCACCAAGGCTCCCGTCAAAGCCATAAAGCCCCGCCGATTCATAGGATAAGCAGTCATTGATTTCGCCTGATAGGTAGGTAGATCAGCCAAGCGCTATTTCGCGCACTTTGCCTTGTTGTTCGAGCAGGGATTCGTCAAGCCGGTACAGTTCATCCAGAATAGCCCATTGAAAACTGCCGGGTCCGGTTACTTGCAGAGCCGCTTGTTCGCCAGCCACTCCCAAACTGAGCAATGCCTGGGTTGCGGCAGCGTACCCGTCCTCGACGACGGCCAGAAACGCCGCAATCAAAGCGGAACCGGCGCATCCCAGGCCGGTTACCCGGCTCATTAGCGGATGGCCGTTAGCGATCTCAATACGGCGATAACCGTCGGTAATCAAATCCACCGATCCGGTCTGCGCAACAACCGCGTTGCATTTAATAGCCAATTGTTCAGCGGCTTGCTCTTCCCGTTCGGCCAGCGCTTCGATTTCAGCACGATTGCCACGAATGATTGTGGGACCTTGGGCCAGCAAGGTTTGCGCGTAACGACACCGTTCCGGGGAGACATCCACCAGTACCGGATCAAGCACCCAGGGTTTACCGTAAATGGCAGCGGTTTCCAGGGCCAGCCCAATGGCTTGTCGGCGTTGTTCGTCCAATGTGCCGAGGTTGATGCACAGACCGTCCGCCCTGCCCACAAAGCTGGCCAGTTCCGTAGGAGAGAGCGATAAACTCGGGATAGCGCCTACAGCGAGCAGAAGGTTCGCTGTGTACGCGGATGCGGCTAAATTAGTGATGCAGTGCACGCGCGGCGCATGTTCCGTCAAGGTGCGCAGGCTAGCGGCAGCGGCGCGGGCATAGTTCATCGCATAATCATCTCTTCTTCATCATCGGAGGGTTGAATGTGGGGGCCACAGCTGAATACTACGGCCTTGCTTGAGATGGTACGCAGCGACTGCCAAATTATCAATTGAGTACGCTATGATTACGAACGCTGGATCACGGATTCTGGGGTTTAGATGGACGTACTTTTTCTCCCCAACGTGCATTAAGTGCTTCCCAACCACCTTTCCATTGATTGGCTTTCTTGTTTAACAGATTATTCGCCATCAGTTGTTTGTCTTTTAGTGATGGTTCCATCGCCGCGCTGACAGACGCTTGGCCGATTTCGACCCCGGATGCATTATGTAATTTGTGATCGCCAAAACCCGTTAAGTTATGCAACGCTTCGTGGAAGATGACTCTGGCTAGCAGTTCCGGGTCTCGTTTGTTTTTGACGTTGATTACCGGTGGTTCGTTAGACATCCGATCAACCCGCAGTTTAACGCCTTCGCCGTTGATCTGCCCATCACTGACATAAACTTCCGAGCAAACCTGGCCACCATACTGCATTGTCAGTCCAGCAGCATGAGCTCGTCCACCGGTGCCGAAATCAACACCGACAAATCCGAAGTTCGGTGCAGGAACGACGTAGATGACTAAATCATTGGGACCAATTGCTGGCTTATCAAATCGTGAGTTGCAATTGACTGTGTTGAGTTTGTGATTCTTATGGGATTCGTCGAATTTATTGATCACGGGTATGAACAACTTTTTCACTTCAGCGCACAGCTTGCTCCAGTTGTAATGGAGTTCGTAAGGGTTGCCCAGCCAGATTTGGTAAGCCATCGGTTTTTTCCTCCGCTCGGTATGATCAAAACCAGCTTAGATTAACGTTGTGGAGCTGATGGTGCTGGCAAGAAACCGGGAGGATTTAGGACGCAGGATGAAGAATTATGAAGAATTATGATTTGTGCTTGCTAGCCATTGACCGCTAGGCGGAAAGGGAATATAAAAATCGCGAAGCAATTGATTGCCAGACTTTTTTTACCACTCGCAAACCCGGAGGCAGCTATGGGCAGCCCCTATAATCTGAACCCACCGAAGAAACCTTCTGTTATCAACGCACCGCACGCGGGCAGCATCTCTTTATTGAATCCCGAATTTAAACTGAAGCTGGATCCTCAAATTAGGGCGGAAATGGAAGCGTTGGGGTTGCTCATCATTGAGAAAAAGCCCTTTATGCTTTTTGAACAACCCGATTGGAGCAAACTGGAACAGGATTGGCGTTTTCAACGTATGTTAACGGCGCCGCAACCGCAGTCGCCGCCCGCCAAGCCGCCGGCGAAAGGACCCGATAAACCTAGAGCAGGTGAGGTGTCGGACCTGGTCAAAGCGGTCGGCAAGTTGCCGGTAGTCAAGAATGGAGTCAAGCATATTGAGGAACAGGGTAAGAAAACCGTCGAGTCGATCTGGAATGGAGCGAACACGGGCGAAAAGGCATTGTTAATCACCCATACAACCCTGTTGGCATCGGGCGTGGTGGCAGGAATTCTGGCGCGTCAGGATACCCGGCAAAAAGCCTTTTCATTTATCGAGGGAAAAAATCTGCCTGTCCCCGGCATTGAGGGACTCTCGTTTCGGGTGCGGCGGACCGGAGGCGGTATTACTTCACCTTTTGCTCTGCCCGGGATGAATCTATCATACGATGTCGATCTAAAGCCCGGTATGCCGCAGCCGCAGATCAAGCTCTTTTTGAACTTCGATCTGATGGAGTTTTTGCGTAAGCGGAGACAACGGCGCTAGCAATTGACGGGTTACCGTGCTTGATCCGCAGCCAACCAAGCCAGGCAACGCCAGCGTCGCGCCAAGCGGCGGTATGCGCAGCGCTCCTCCCAGGAACCGTTATAGTCCGGATGTGCACAGAGCAGTTCGACGTGCTGTACGATAGCATCCGCCATAGCCGTGGAACGTTGGCTTAGGCAATCATGAATGAGTTCGGCAACGCGAGCTTCTATCTGCTGCGGCATCAGTCTCACAGTCGACCGGGTGATGAGGAGGTTATTCATGGTCTGCGGCACCTCGCTGTTGCTAGCGTTTAAGCTGGCTTCCTTCACCAAAAGGTGTGAGGTGGCTGGCGGATTGTCCACCGGAGTGGATGCGGTTTGGCTCTATTTGGTCAGAATCAGCTTCCCGGAACGGGTGATACGCATCCGGTACTCTTGCCCGGCATGAATGATCACAATCTCCTGAGCGTCATGAAATAGGGCTCGGCTGTCAAAACGCTGTGGCGTTTTGCAGATTTGGCCGACAGACGGGGCTATTTGCACGCTACTGATGGGTTCTTTCATGAATCAGTCCAACTGCCTAGCGATCGGAAAACGGCCGCACGTCACCCGGTGCGCGCAGCATTTTGTCAACCTCACCGCGATGGGCTTCCTCGGCAGCGATCATTTGCCTAGCGTACTCTTCTACCAGCACGGAACGGTCCTGAGTAAGCGTTAATAACTCATGATAATGATCAAGCGCCGCCTGCTCATGTTCCAGTGATTCGCGCAAAATATCGCCAATTTCGTGGCGGTGGGTTTCCAACAGCGGACCGATGCCTAGCGATGGATGACCGCCTAAATGGGTAATGAGTTCGCCCGCCTGTTGCGCGTGTTGCAAGGACTCGTCAGCCTGCTCTCGCAGCCAGGAAACGATTGGAATGCGGCCATACCCATAGACCATTAATGAGTAGTGGGTATAACGCACTACCCCGGCCAGTTCGAACTCCATAATCTTGTTCAGGGTAGCCAGAACTTTTTCTTTTTCGATCGCTTCGGTCATAGCGTTTCTCCAGTAGCGTTATGCTCAAAATGTATCTTGTCGTTGATCCATCAATCAGTCTGCAGCTCCTAATCTACGGGCGCAGGCACGCAACAATAACTGCCGTACTTGCCGTTTTGAACCACAGTCAAGGCAATGAAATTCGGTCACATTAATCGCATTGCTGGC
>JAZBPA010000064.1:0-2590 GCA_036351435.1 Candidatus Competibacteraceae bacterium | reverse complement strand
TTCCAATACCGGTACGCCAAGCAACATGACGCTGTTTTCGCGGGGCGGGGATGTGAGCTTGATCGTTGCTTCAACAATGAGTCCGAGAGTCCCTTCGCTACCGATGAACAAATGTCGCAAATCGTATCCGCTAGCGTTTTTTACCAGGCCTTTGTTTAGATCCAGCACATCGCCCTTACCGGTCACCACCTTCAAGCCCATCACCCAATCACGGGTTAATCCGTAGCGGATCACTTTGATGCCGCCGGCATTGGTGGCGATATTGCCGCCGATATGGCTGGAACCCCGGGCGGCGAAGTCGACCGGGTAGTACAAACCGCGCTCATGCGCGTAGTTTTGCAACGCCTCGGTAATGACACCGGGTTCGCAAGTCACGCTGCGATCAATGGGATCGAAGTCGAGAATACGATTCATCCGCTCGAAAGACACCACCAACTCTCCGGCGGTAGCGACTGCCGCCCCGCTCAAGCCGGTGCGCCCGCCCGATGGGACCAAGCCCAGGCGATGTTCATTCGCATATTTAACCAGCAGCTGTACCTGTTCCACGGAGTCTGGGAACACAATCGCCAACGGTTGCGGGGTATACCAGCGGGTCCAATCCTGGCCGTAATACAGCAAGCTATCGGTGTCGGTACGAATCTGGGTGCTATCAAGCAAGGTGCGGATACCCGCCAGCAAGGACTCCGAATGGGGTGTGCTCATAGTTAGCTGTGTCTCAACGGTTGTCTGTAACAAACAGAAAGGTTATGGTTGCTCGCCCTGATCGATTGACATCATAGCGCAGCGGAGAACCCGAACGGCGATGGCGAAACAAACGTCTTTTCCCAAACGCAATATCAAAGTCCTGTTATTGGAAGGCATCCATCCAAGCGCCGTAGCAAGCTTCGAAGCCGATGGCTATACCAATATCGAGTGCCACGCGCAAGCCCTACCGGAGCACGAGTTGCTGCCGCGTCTCCAAGAGGCGCATTTCGTCGGCATTCGTTCCCGCACTGAATTGCGGGCCTCGTTGTTGGAACAGACGCGGAGACTGATCGGCATCGGTTGCTTTTGCATCGGCACCAATCAGGTAGATTTGGACTTCGCGCAGGACCGCGGTGTGCCCGTATTCAACGCGCCGTTCTCCAACACCCGCAGCGTCGCGGAACTGGTGGTGGCAGAGGTGGTATTGCTGTTGCGCGGCATTCCGGAAAAAAATGCGCTGGTGCATCGCGGCGGCTGGTCGAAATCCGCTGCCGGTTCCTATGAAGCACGCGGCAAACGGCTGGGCCTGATCGGCTACGGTCATATCGGTACCCAAGTCGGCCTTCTGGCCGAAGCGATGGGTATGCAGGTGTATTACTACGATATCGAGACCAAGCTAGCGCTAGGTAATGCAATGCCGGTCAGAACTCTGGAAGAAATCTTGGAATTAGCCGATGTGGTCTCGCTGCATGTCCCGGAAACTCCGCAGACCTATCACATGATCGGTACTGAACAACTTAACCGGATGCGGCGTGGCGTGGTACTGCTCAATGCCGCGCGCGGTACGGTGGTGGATGTGGACGCCTTGGTGCCGGCATTGGAATCCGGGCAGGTGGCGGGCGCCGCCCTTGATGTATTCCCGACCGAGCCGAAAGGCAACGACGATGAGTTCATCTCGCCTCTGCGGCGTTTCGATAATGTGATTCTGACCCCGCATGTCGGCGGCAGTACCGTCGAAGCGCAGGAAAACATCGGTCGGGAAGTGGCGGAAAAACTGATCAAATACAGCAATAACGGTTCGACGCTGTCTTCGGTGAATTTTCCCGAAGTCTCGCTACCCGAGCATCCCGGCAAGCGCCGCCTGTTGCATATTCATCGTAATGCGCCGGGTATTCTGTCGCAGATCAACGAAGTGTTTTCCAACAATCAGATCAATATCGCCGGGCAATATTTGCAAACTACCGGCAAAATCGGTTACGTCGTCATTGACGTGGATGCCGACGCCGAAATCGGTAATCAGGCATTGCAACAACTGCGGGCGATCAAGGGCACCATCCGGTCGCGTATTCTATACTGACCACACCACGTTATCGGTCTTGGAGGGGCATGAGATGTCGCTGCGCGATCAGTTGCTGAAATCCGGCTTGGTGACCAAAGACAAAGTCAAACAGGTCGAGGCGGATACCCGTAAACAGGCACATCAAGCCAAGAAGAACAAGAAAATCGCTGCCGCCGAAGCCGCTGAACAGGCGCAAAAACGCCGCCTGCTGGCATTGGAAATCGAGCGTAAGCGGGAACGTGATCGGCAATTAAACCGGGAACGTGAAGCTGATAAAAAACGCCGGGAGGCGTCGGCCCGCGCCCGTCAACTGATGGACAGTCAGCGCCAAAACGATTCGAAAGCGGAGATTTGTTATAACTTTCTGGCCGATGAACGGATGATTCGCTATCTCCGGGTCACCCCGCAACAGCAAAAACAACTGGCTATGGGTCGTCTCGGTATCGCACGCTCTCCCGAGAACGACTACGATTATCTGCTGATCCCCAGGGAAACGGCGCTGAAATTAGCAGAAATTGATTCCGCCTATATCACTGTGCTGCATCCTGAAACTGATCGTTATGAGGA
>JAZBPA010000063.1:0-7902 GCA_036351435.1 Candidatus Competibacteraceae bacterium | reverse complement strand
TTGTTGGATACCAACGAATGGGAAGCCAAAGAGATCCTATTCGCTTATGACCGAATGCCCCGCACCTTGTGGGGCTATGAAGATATTGCCCGGGTAAATTTATCGTTCTCCGGCACGTTGCTGGAGTCGCTGGCTAATCCCGAATTTCAGAGCCGAACTTACGGGATGGTCGATTGCGGTTCGTTGTTGTGGTATTTGCAAAACCAACAGCTATTCGAAATTCTCGGCACCGGTTATTACCACCCCGTGTTGGCGTTGACGCCGGAGGCGGACTGGGACGAACAGATCGCCCGCTGGCAGGCGATGGCCAAACATGCCTTCTGGCGCAGTCAATTCAACGGCTTTTGGCCACCCGAAATGGGCTTCGATATGGCGCTCATTCCGCATTTGCAAAAAGCCGGCTACCGCTACGTCATGGTGGACTGTGAATACGTCGACCCGGTCGATGACATGAGTTGGCATGAGTTGCTGTATCGGCCGCATATCGCCGAATACGACGGTGCTGAGATCGTTATCGTGGTCCGCGACCGCTCGTTGTCGGATGCGCAATTGGCCGGTATGGATTACGGTTGGTTTTATAACGAACTGCAAGAGCGTACCAAATGGTGCGATTTCCCGCCCTTGGTCACCACCGCCACCGACGGTGATAATGGTGGCTGGTTCCGCAATGTCCATCCCTCAGCCAATTTCTGGACCTATTTTTATCGTCACGCGCTGGACGAAATACGGGCGGGTAATTCCAACATGCGCCCCACCTTTATTAGCGCCTACCTTGATCAGTTCGGCGCCGAAGGCAAGGTCACGGTGCGGCGTGGTGCGTGGAACACCGATGTCCATCACGGTTGGGACTTTCATCAATGGCAGGGTTCTCAGGCGCAACGCGATACCTCGCGGCGGATTCATGAGGTCAGCCGGGAATTCCATCGCATTGCTGACAGCGCGGCAACGCTGCCGGAGCCGAATGGCGAACTCACTCGACTGATCAATCAAGCGCATTGGCATCTGTTGCGGGCCGAGACCAGCTGCAATATTTATTGGGGAGAAGCCTGGATTTACAAGGCGCACCAGGATTTAGACGCTGTGGATTGGCATTTGGGCGAGGCCAAAGCCCTGCTTGGAGAACGCCTTGTTACCACTTCACCGGCATCGCCCTGAGAGATCATTTCAATACCGTTTTGACTAGCCAAACTTTACTCATTCCTCAGTTGCCCCGCCGGGCAGGTGAAACCTTACGCTGGGGCGGGCTTTACGGTTGTAGCGATGCGCTGCTGATTGCGGCAGCGGCTGCTAATCACAGCGGGCCGGTGCTGACCATCGCACCCGACAGTCAAACCGCATTACGCTTGGAAACGGAGTTGCGGTTTTTCACTGCAGGCAGCGACTTGCCGATAGGGATATTCCCGGATTGGGAAACGTTGCCCTACGATATTTTTTCACCCCATCAAGATATTATCTCGCAACGCCTGGAAACGTTGTATCGCCTACCGGCGCAGCGGCGAGGCGTGCTGATTGTCCCGGTAGCCACGTTGTTGCAGCGGCTTGCCCCGCGCGCCCATCTGGATGGTCATGTATTTTTACTCAGTGTGGGCGAACGGTTGGATCAGGACGAGTTCCGGCAGCGCCTGGAAGCTGCCGGTTACAACTGCGTTTCTCAGGTGATGGAACACGGTGAATTTGCCGTGCGCGGTTCGCTGATCGATTTGTTTCCGATGGGGTGCGAATATCCCTTTCGCATCGATTTGTTCGATGACGAGGTGGAGAGCATCCGCACCTTCAATCCGGAATCGCAACGCTCCATCGCCAAAGCTGAAGTTATCGAACTACTGCCGGCGCGTGAGTTTCCGCTGTCCAAAGCAGCGATAACTCGGTTCCGCAAGTCCTACCGCAGTCGCTTCGAAGGCGATCCGCAACGCAGCTTGATTTATCGCGAAGTCAGCAACGGTCATGTACCGGGGGGGCTGGAATATTACTTGCCGCTGTTTTTCGAGACTACCGAAACGCTATTCGATTATTTGCCGGCAACGACCCTGGTCATCGCCTTAGCCGGGATGGAAACGGCCATCGCCGCCTTCCAAGAACAACTGCTGGAACGCTATGAACAGCGCCGTCATGACTTAGAAAGACCATTGCTGGCGCCGAATCGGTTGTTTATCGATCAATCTCAAGTTCAACAGGCATTGCGGGCTCATCCTGCCATCGAATTGGACTCACAAGCTGGACAGCCTAATCCGTGTGCGACCGAACCCCTTCCGGAGGTGCGATTCCAACCCCGCGCTGAGCGGCCAATCGCAGCGTTAGAGGCATTTCTACAAGAATTTTCCGGCCGGGTGTTGCTGACTGCCGAGTCGCCGGGACGACGCGAAGTCTTATTGGATACGCTGAAAAAGGCTGGCCTCAAACCCCAACCCTGTGACACCTGGCAGGATTTTCTGCATCACGACGCTAAACTGGCCATCACCCTGGCGTCGTTGGAACAGGGATTAATGCTGGCGGAACCGGCATTGGCGGTTATCGCCGAACCGCAATTGTACGGCGAACGGGTCGGTCAATCGCGTCGCCGAACTCCGGGCCGCGATCCCGAAACGCTGATTCGCAATCTCACCGATCTGAATCCGGGCGCTCCGGTAGTGCATGAAGAGCATGGGGTAGGTCGTTACGTCGGCTTGCAACGCCTGGAAGCGGCGGGCGTTGAAGCGGAATACGTGGTGTTGAAATACGCTGGCGACGGCACCTTATACGTTCCGGTTGCTATGCTGCACTTGTTAAGTCGTTACACTGGCTCCAGTCCCGAAGCCGCGCCGTTGCATAAACTGGGTAGCGAACAATGGGAACGAGTCAAACGTAAAGCCGCCGAAAAGGTCACCGACGTGGCGGCGGAGTTGCTGGATCTGTATGCGCGCCGCGAATCCCGCGCCGGTCAAGCGTGCCGGCTCGACGACGCCGATTATGCGGCGTTCGCCGCCGGCTTTCCCTTCGAAGAAACCCCGGATCAACAAGCGGCCATTGACGCGGTGTTAGACGATTTGCGGTCGGGTAAACCGATGGACCGGTTGGTCTGTGGCGATGTCGGCTTTGGCAAAACCGAGGTCGCTATGCGTGCCGCCTTTGTCGCGGTACAAGACGGTCGACAGGTGGCGATGCTGGTACCTACTACGCTGCTGGCGCAGCAACACCATCAGAACTTCCTCGACCGGTTTGCCGATTGGCCGGTCCAGGTCGGAATATTGTCCCGTTTTAACACCAAGAAACAACAAGATACAGTATTGCAGGGGTTACAAGAAGGCACGATTGATATTGTCATCGGTACGCATAAGCTGTTGCAAAGCAATGTCAAATTCAAGCAGTTGGGCTTTCTGATCATTGACGAGGAACACCGTTTCGGGGTCCGTCAGAAAGAACGCTTAAAAGCCTTGCGCGCCGAAGTGGATATTCTCACCCTGACCGCCACCCCCATTCCCCGTACCCTGAATATGTCGATGGCCGGTTTGCGCGAATTATCCATCATCGCTACCCCACCGGCGCAACGGTTGGCAGTCAAAACCTTCGTCGGCCCGTGGAACAAAGCCCTGGTCCAAGAAGCTTGTCAGCGCGAACTCAAGCGCGGCGGGCAAGTGTATTTTCTCCATAACGAAGTGGAGACTATCGAACGGCAAGCAGGCGATCTGCAGGCGTTGATGCCGGAAGCGCGTATCGCCATCGCCCACGGTCAGATGCGAGAACGCGAGCTAGAGCAGGTGATGCTGGATTTCTATCACCGTCGTTGCCATATTCTGGTGTGTTCTACCATCATCGAAAGCGGCATCGACGTGCCCAACGCCAATACCATTTTAATCAACCGTGCCGACAAGCTGGGATTGGCTCAGTTGCATCAATTACGGGGTCGGGTCGGGCGTTCTCATCATCGCGCCTACGCCTATTTAATCGTTCCCGCGAAGGGCGCGATGAGCAAGGATGCCGTCAAACGTCTGGAGGCCATCGAAGCGCTGGAAGATTTAGGGGCAGGCTTTATGTTGGCCACCCACGATATGGAAATCCGCGGTGCCGGTGAATTGCTGGGCGAAGAGCAAAGCGGGCAAATCCAGGAGATCGGCTTTACCCTCTATATGGAACTGTTGGAACGGGCAGTGCAGGCGATCCGCAGCGGACAGACCCCGACTTTGGATTATGCCCCGGATCACGGCCCGGAGATCAATCTACACAGTCCGGCGTTGATCCCGGACGACTATCTGCCCGACGTTCACAGCCGACTGATTTTGTACAAACGCATTGCCAGCGCCAAAAACGCCGAGGAATTGCGCGAACTACAAGTTGAAATGATCGACCGTCTGGGCCTGCTGCCGAAACCGGTCACCACCTTGTTTCGCAGCACCGGGTTGAAACTGCTGGCTACGCCGCTCGGAATTCGTAAAATCGAGATGGGTCCGCGAGGTGGGCGTATCGTGTTCGCGCCGGAACCGCATATTGATGTCGGTAAACTGCTGACCCTGATACAACAACAACCACAGATTTACAAACTAGACGGTCAAGACAAGCTACGTATCCACAAAGCGCTCTCCGATGCCGAAGCTCGGGTGCGGGAGGTGGAGGAGTTGTTAAAGACCTTAAAATCACAATAACACCGTGAAGTGAATGCGATGAACTACCAAAACGGACCCCAACCGATCTCCACTGTTGCGGAAGCGCTGCAAAGCAATACGGTGGATTCACTGAAAGCACTCGCAGCCCTGCTCAACGAGAAAGGCGTACCGACTCGCAAGGCGGAATTGATTGAGTTTATTCGCCGACATTTAAACGACGACGATAAGCTGGAAGCCTTATGGCGAAGGTTGGATACAACCCAGCAATCCGCCGTTGCCGAAGCGGTGCACGGTCCTGAACCGTTCTTCAATCAAAGTAAATTCGTCGCTAAGTACGGACAGGCACCCAGCTGGGGCACATCCGATCGGTATGGCTACCGCCAGAGTCCTTCGCTGTTGGCCTTGTTTTTCTCCGGGACGGTGATGCCGGACGATTTGCGCAAGCGTTGCCGGCGCTTCGTGCCTAAACCCGCTGAGACCCAGTTGAAAAGTCTGGATGAGGCTCCCGATTCTTGGGAGTTGGTGTTGCGTAGCTGGAACTACCAAACCCGCCAGGACGAAACACAAACCGAGATACTTCCCATCACCCGGCAACTCACTGAACGCGCCGCCGTTCATGATTTGAAGGCGTTGTTACGACTGGTGGAGACTGGCAAAGTGGCGGTCAGTGACAAGACCAGCCAACCCAGCGCTGCAACCATGCGCAATCTCAGCGGGTTATTGCTTGGAGGGGATTATTACGCTGATCTGAATCCCGGCCCCGACGCCTATCAAACCATCGGTCCCATCAAGGCATTTGCTTGGCCGCTGCTGTTACAAGCCGGCGGATTAGCCAAACTTGACGGTAAGAACCTAGTATTGACCCGTGCCGGGCAGAAGGCCCTGACCGATGCGCCCGAGCAAGCGCTGGCACAGATTTGGAAGCGCTGGCTGAAAACCACCCTGTTGGACGAGCTGCGCCGGGTCGATGTGATCAAGGGCCAGAGCGGCAAAGGCCAGCGCGGGCTGACCGCCACCTCAGGCCGCCGGGAAATCATCCGCCAAGCCCTGTGCCTGTGCCCACCCGGACGTTGGATTGCCGTTGACGACCTGTTCCGCTATATGCGCGCCACCGAGCTTGATTTCGAAGTTACTCGCAACCCTTGGAATCTCTATATCTCCGAACAACACTACGGCAGCTTGGGATACGATGGCTTTCACGACTGGAAAATTCTGCAAGCCCGGTACGCCCTGTGTTTCTTATTCGAATACGCTTCCACGTTGGGACTCATTGATATCGCTTACATTTCGCCCTACAACACCCGGCGGGATTACGGCGATTTGTGGGGCACCGACGATCTGGACTTTTTTAGCCGTTACGACGGCTTATTGTATCTGCGGGTTAATCCGCTGGGCGAATATTGTCTGGGTCTGACCAAAGAGTACATCCCCGCTCCGTTGGAACAGCGCCAACTATTGCGGGTATTGCCTAACTTGGAAATCGCGGTTATCGGCGGAGCGCTAGAACCGGCGGATGCGTTATTGTTGAACAGCTATGCCGAACAAGTATCCGACGCGCTGTGGAAATTGACTCAGGATCGTTTGCTGGAGGCGGTGGAAGCCGGTCACAAAGTCGCCACTCTGCGAGACTGGTTGCACTCGCTTAGCGGCCAACCGCTGCCCGAAACGGTAGAGCGGTTCCTGAGCGATATGGAAAAACGCTCGCAAAGCGTGCAAGAACTTGGCGGCGCTCGTTTGCTGGAATGTGCCGACGCTGCGCTGGCCATGTTGATCGCGAATGATTCCCGAACCAAACCGTTTTGCTTGCCGGCGGGCGAGCGCCACCTAGTTGTCCCAGCCGAATCCGAAACCCGCTTCCGTAACGCCCTGCGCAAGTTGGGTTACAGTCTGGCCCGATGAGCGAGTTTATCCCGGATAATCCGCTGATCGTCCAGAGTGATCAGACGTTGCTGCTGGAAGTGCATTCGCCTAAGGCCGAAGCAGCGCGCGAAGCCATAGCCCCGTTCGCTGAGCTGATCAAAAGCCCGGAACATATTCACACTTACCGGATCACGCCGCTCAGCATCTGGAATGCCCGCGCTGCCGGTCTGAGTGCTTCGGCAATGTTGGAAACGTTGCAACATTACGCCAAATATCCGGTGCCGGAGGGCGTCGCTCAGGAAATCGCAGCGCTGGGCAAGCGGTACGGATTGACCGTCATTGAGCGAGACGATACCGGTTTGTTGCTAAGGGTAGCCGATGTGCCGCTGGCCGAGTTGCTGGTTCGTAACCGCCAGGTCGGACCGCTATTGGGTGAACGGCTGGCGGGATTACAGTTTCGGATCAAACTCGGGGTGCGGGGCCTGTTGAAACAAGCCCTGGTCAATGCGGGTTATCCTGCAGAGGATTTAGCCGGGTATAGTGAGGGTCAGGAACTGCCGCTGCAATTGCGCACCGTCATCGGCAATGGTGAACCTTTCGTGGTCCGTCCGTATCAGCAGCAAGCGGCGGTCGCTTTTTATCAAGACGGTCGGGTTCAGGGGGGCAGCGGGGTGATTGTGTTGCCCTGCGGAGCGGGAAAAACCATTGTCGGCATGGCGGTGATGGCGCAAGTCCAGGAAAACACCCTGATTCTGACCACCAGCCAGACCTCCATGGAACAATGGCGGCGGGAATTGCTGGACAAAACTGACCTGCCGGCCGATGCCGTCGCGGAATACAGCAGTCAGCGTAAAGACACCGGCCCGGTGACCCTGGCCACTTATCAGATGCTGACTTACCGGCCGACGCGGGACAGCGATTTCGTCCATTTCGAGCTGTTTCACGCTCGCCCCTGGGGACTGATTATTTACGACGAGGTGCATCTGCTACCCGCGCCGGTATTTCGGGTTACCGCCGAATTGCAATCGCGCCGCCGCTTGGGCCTGACCGCCACGCTGATTCGCGAAGACGGCTTGGAAAGCGATGTATTCGCCTTGATTGGCCCCAAGCGTTACGATGTTCCCTGGCGCGAACTGGAAGGTCAGGGCTTCATCGCCGCCGCCGATTGCAGCGAATGGCGGGTTGCTCAAAATGCTGAGGATCAAATGGAATATGCCCTGGCCCCGCGTCGCCAACAGTTCCGGCTAGCGGCGGAAAATCCTGCCAAGCAGGAAGTCGTCAAAGACTTGCTGGAGCGGGAAGCGGGTCATCGCATTCTGGTCATTGGGGAATATATCAGCCAATTGCAGACTTTGGCCGAAGTAACCGGTTTTCCGCTGTTGACCGGTAAAACCCCGCAATTAGAGCGCGAACGACTGTACGGCGAGTTTCGCGAGGGAGCGATTCCGGGCTTGGTGTTGTCGCG
>JAZBPA010000062.1:0-22823 GCA_036351435.1 Candidatus Competibacteraceae bacterium | reverse complement strand
GACAACATCTTCCTGTTTAATCTGATCCCGGCGGGATAGGTCCAGCACATCGCTAATAATACGGTTAGCGCGTTTGACATTAATATGAATAATTTCTCCCAAGCGCTGATCAGAGTCAGACAAGATAATTGACTCTTGCAGCAATTGGGCAGCGTGGCTAATTGCGGTCAAGGGATTGCGGATTTCGTGAGCGATCCCCGCCGTCATCCGTCCCAGTGCCGCCAGTTTGATTTGCTGCAAGCGTTGCACAACTTGGGTGGTGTCTTCTAAAAATATCAAGGTGTCCGCTGTCTGGCTACTCCCCAACAGACTGAAGGTGGGGGTAATATCCGGTAGGTGTTGCGCTTGGCGAAAGGGTTTGGGCGCTGTTTCCGCAACCAACCAAGTGGTCAGGTCTTGACTGAGTTGCGGTGATACATCCCTTAGCGCGGATCCCTGGATTGGCAGGGTGTAGTTGAGCAACTCACGGGCCTTGTCGTTGATCAGACGCACGCGGGCGAAATTATCGACTACGATGATGCCGGATTGTAAGTGGCGGATAATCACTTGGTTGAGTTCCGCCATCTCTAACAATTCCCGCGACCGTTCGTGAACTAAAGCGTCACTGCGCCTTGCTCGCTCGGCCAGCGTATAGGTCAACAAAGCGGCGATGAAAAACGAAGCCCCGAGAATACCCACTCGACCTAGAGTATCGGTGCGATTTTGAAAAAAACCGGCGATCCAGTTGCTAAAGGAAACAGCATCATTCCAACCCGATAAAGCAAAATCCGAACTATCGAGAAACCAATACCCCAGCATGATAAAAAACGCCAATGCCGCAGCAGCTAATGCCGAATATAACGGCAACAGGATACCGCTGGCCGCAATGGCGGTGACCAGCAGAATGCTTAAGCTGCTGGTAATCCCGCCCGAGGCATGGATCAGTAGACTCAATGCAATTAAATCGACCAGGGTTTGGAGATGCGTTTGCCAAGAGAATGCCGGACGACGCAGAAAGCTGCCCACAATGGCTAATAGAACAACAGCCATGTAGAGCAAAGTTGTCCATAGGAAAAGTGTTGGGTCATCTTTCCCAAATACCCGGCTGCGCTGATCCAATAAATAGATGCACAGTAAGATCAACGCCATGACCAGGCGATAAATATTGAATGCGCGCAACACATACCAGGCGCGACGACGATCCATCGCACTGCCTGACAGCACGTTTTGAAAAGGGGTTTGCCAGTTGAAGTCGTTACGGTTCGCCGGGTTCATTATGTTCTTATAACCGGCCCATGAAACGCAGCTGTCAAGAAATTCGGCTCTTTCTCGACAAGTTTGTTAAAATAATTGTTTCTTAAGCAATAATCGGAAAAAAAGCGCATGAACCTACACGAATATCAAGCTAAACAACTATTCCAGGAATTCGGCGTAGCGGTTCCCCGCGGCATCAAGGTCACTTCACAACAACAAGCAGTCGATGCGGCCAAGGAGTTGGGCGGTTCGGTTTGGGTGGTTAAAGCCCAGGTCCACGCCGGTGGTCGCGGTAAAGCCGGTGGCGTCAAGTTAGCCCGCAGCCTAGCGGAAGTAGAAGCCATGGCGGGCCAGATGCTGGGTTCCCAGCTCAAAACTATTCAGACTGGTCCAGAGGGTTTGCCGATTCACGCCCTGCTCATCGAAGAAGGTCTGGATATCGCCAATGAATTGTATCTCAGCGCCCTGGTTGATCGCAGCCGTAAACGCATCGTGTTTATGGGCTCTTCCGAGGGTGGCATGGACATTGAGGAAGTAGCTGACAAAACCCCGGAGAAAATCCAAACCATCAGTATTGATCCTACGACCGGCATACAAGCTTATCAATGCCGGCAGATGGGATTTAGCATGGGACTCACCCAGAAGGAAGTCAATAACCTCGTTAAGGTAATGACTGGCCTGTACAACATGTTTATCGCCAAGGATGCTAGCCTGCTTGAAATCAATCCGCTGATCGTCACCGGTGACGGCAGACTATTGGCCCTGGACGGTAAAATCAATCTGGACGATAACGCCCTCTACCGGCATAAAGAGCTGGCCGAGATGCGCGATCCCACTCAAGAAGACGAACGCGAACATATCGCCCACGAGATCGGCCTAAACTATGTCGCCCTGGATGGCAATATCGGCTGTATGGTGAATGGTGCTGGTTTGGCCATGGCGACGATGGATATCGTCAAGTTGCACGGTGGTGACCCGGCCAATTTCTTGGACGTGGGCGGTGCGGCTGATGAAGAGCGGGTCTCGCGAGCCTTCAAGCTGATTCTTTCCAGCGAGAAAGTCAAAGCGATCCTGGTGAACATTTTCGGCGGTATCGTGCGTTGCGATGTAATTGCCGAAGGCATTATCCAAGCGGTAAAAGAAGTCGGTCTGGCTATCCCGGTGGTGGTGCGTTTGCAAGGGACCAATGTCGATGCGGGACGCAAACTGCTGGCCGAATCCGGTATGAATATTGATACCGCCGACGATTTAACTGACGCCGCGCAAAAAGCAGTTGCAGCAGCGCGTTAAATCCATCCGAACATTCCGAATACAACGCATACGAGTCAACACCATTATGAGTATTTTAGTAGACAAGAACACCAAAGTGATTTGCCAGGGGTTTACGGGTAAACAGGGTACCTTTCATGCTGAGCAGGCGATGGCTTACGGAACCAATCTTGTGGGTGGTGTTACCCCGGGGCGGGGTGGCGAAACCCATCTGGGTAAGCCCGTTTTCAATACCTGTCACGATGCGGTCGCTGATGTAGGGGCTAACGCTACCATGATTTATGTGCCGGCACCTTTTGCAGGCGATGCGATTCTTGAAGCAGCCGATGCCGGTATCAAAGTCGTTGCCTGCATTACCGAAGGGATCCCAGTGCTGGACATGCTCAAGGTCAAAGCCGCTTTGCAGGGGTCCGACGTCAAACTGATCGGTCCCAACTGTCCCGGGGTCATCACTCCCGGCGATTGCAAGATGGGCATCATGCCGGGCTATATTCATAAACCGGGCAGTATTGGTATTGTGTCCCGCTCCGGCACACTAACTTACGAAGCAGTTCATCAGACTACCCAAGCCGGTTTAGGGCAAAGCACCTGTGTCGGTATCGGCGGCGATCCTATCCACGGGCTGAGTTTCATTGATTGCTTGGAGATGTTCGAAGCTGATCGTCAGACCAAGGGTATCGTCATGGTCGGTGAAATAGGCGGTACTGCTGAGGAAGAAGCGGCGGAGTATATCAAAGCCCATGTGCGCAAACCGGTCGTGGCTTATATTGCCGGCGTCACTGCGCCTCCTGGGAAACGGATGGGTCACGCTGGGGCGATCATTACCGGCGGCAAAGGCACCGCCAAGGATAAGTTCGCTGCATTGGATGCGGCCGGAGTCGCCATTGTGCGTTCACCGGCAGAGATCGGTCCACGCATGAAAGAGTTTTTTGCCTAACACACCCCGGTCGGAGGTTTCCCGGCCTGGATTGGTGAGCCGGGAAACCAGCGGCCTGATTTGTATTCATCGACTAGGCGGGCAAGGCTAAGGGCTATGGCTGAGAAAAGTGAGCGAGTTGGTTTGCTGAATCGCACGGTGCAAAATTTGCGCTATGTGTGGCGCGATGTCGCGGAGCGGACCAGTGGTATTTTCTCCGCCGCACCGGCGCCCGGGTTGCCTGACAAAGATCTGGAACCGCTGCGGACGCAACTACGCGATTGCTTGGAAGGGCGTGGCGGCGAAGTTTCAGCCCGTTCGCGTGCGGCTAATTTGGGTGGTACCTACTTGTCGCTGAATACCCAGGGTCGTAGACGATTCCTTAAAGTGCTGGCCCAGGACTTCGATGTTGATCACGCTGCGGTAGACCAAGCGGTGGCTGCTTTGCATGATCAGGACATGGCGGCAGTCGAGCGGCTTGCCGCTGAACAATCCTTACGCCAAGCCTTGCGACCGGCGCGGGTCAAGCTGTTAACCCAGTTTAACGGCTTGCCTGAGGGTATTCACTTCTTGGTGAATTTGCGTGAGGAGTTGTTGCTGTTCTGCCGCAAAGATTCAGATCTGGCTGCCTTAGAGCGGGACTTGAAAAATCTCTTGGTTTCTTGGTTTGACGTTGGTTTTCTGGAATTACGGCGAATCACATGGAGTTCACCGGCTTCGTTACTGGAAAAGCTCATCGAATATGAGGCGGTTCATGCCATCGAAAGTTGGGATAACTTAAAGAAACGACTCGACACCGACCGCCGCTGCTTCGCGTTTTTTCATCCCCGCATGCCGGATGAGCCGTTGATTTTTGTCGAGGTCGCGTTGGTCAACGGGATGGCTACCAGCATTCAGGCCTTATTGAATGAGGATGCGCCGGTCATTGACCCGAATACTGCAGACACAGCTATTTTTTATTCCATCTCGAATACCCAAGCAGGGCTTAGTGGTATCAGCTTCGGCAATTTTCTGATCAAACGGGTGGTCGATTTACTAACCGCTGAGTTCAAAGGATTGAAGGCGTTTGCCACCCTGTCTCCGATCCCCGGCTTTCGTAATTGGCTGGATAAGCAGTGGGATACGCCGTTGGAGGAAGATGGGGAGCCGGCGTTTTTAACGCCTGCCGAGCGTAAAGCGTTGGCGGGGTTGCCGGTAACCAGTGGCGAATACGGCAAATTCCAGACTCTCCTCGAATTACCCAACTGGCACGACAACCCTCAGTTTGTTAAAGCGTTGAAGTACCCGCTCACCCGCCTGTGTGCGCAGTATTTAGTTGAAGAAAAACGCCCTGGAAATTGTGCCCGTGATCGGGTCGCCCATTTTCACTTATCCAACGGAGCCCGTGTAGAGCGCGTCAACTGGTTAGCGAATACCTCACCCGAGGGCCTAGCTCAAGCGCTCGGCCTGATGGTGAATTATCGCTATAAGCTGGCCGACATTGAGGCGAATCACGAAGCGTATACCGGTGAAGGTCGGGTGTGTACTTCAGCTGGGGTACGTAGCTTGTTACGGGTTTGATGAGGCCTCTCGTTTAGGGAGCACGACGCGCAACTTGGACCGCGCGCTGCGGATCATTTTCTCGGTGGTGTTCCAGCCGACACACGCATCCGTCACTGACACCCCATACTTGAGCTGGGACAGGTCAGTAGGAATGGGCTGATTACCTGCTTCGATATTGCTTTCAATCATTACGCCCACAATGGAGCGGTTACCCTCCACGATTTGGTGCACGATCTCATTCATGACCAACGGTTGCAAAGAAGGATCTTTATTGGAATTGCTGTGACTGCAATCCACCACGATATTAGCAGGCAGCTTGGCTGCAGCTAACTCCTTTTCGCACAAAGCCACGGCGATTGAATCGTAATTCGGTTGGCTGCCGCCACGCAGCACAATGTGACCATAATGATTGCCGGCAGTACGAATGACCGCACATTGACCTTGGCCGTTGATGCCCAGAAAACTGTGCGGTTTGGCTGCCGAGTGCAAGGCATTGATCGCCACAGTGAGATTACCGTCGGTGCCGTTTTTAAAGCCGACCGGAGTGGACAGCCCGCTGGCAATTTCTCGGTGGGTTTGGGATTCGGTAGTCCGGGCGCCGATGGCGTTCCAACAGATGAGGTCGGATAAATATTGCGGACAAATCGGATCCAGGGCCTCGGTTCCGGTGGGTAATCCCATTTCGGCCAATTCAATGAGCAAGGCGCGCGCTTTCTCTAAGCCCTCTTCAATTTGGAATGAATCGTTCATCTGTGGATCATTGATCAAGCCTTTCCAACCCGTGGTGGTCCGGGGTTTCTCGAAATACACGCGCATGATAATGAACAATGTATCGCCAACCGCCTCTGCCAGCGATTTAAGGCGCTGTGCGTAATCACGCGCGGCCTCTAGATCATGGATCGAACAAGGTCCCACAACTACGAATAGCCGGGGGTCTTGACGATCAAGAATGCGTTGCAGAGTGTGTCGAGCAGTCAGTACGGTTTGCGCTGCTGTGTCGGTAAGCGGGAGGCGTTGCTTAAGCGCCTCCGGGGTTATCAAAACTTCTTGAGAAGCGACGTTTATATTGTAAATCTGATCAGTTTGCATGCTGAATTCCTAGTTTCACAGACCCGCGCGATACGGGATTCAGAGAGTGAGGTTTTGTACGTTACGGATGCCCTGGCGTCAAGCCTACGACGCTAAGCTGTGGCTGAGTCGCTAATCTCGCAGACTGATGATGGGCCAACCGCACGTCCGCGCAGTGTCGGCTAGAATAGTATCGGGATTGACGGCAACAGGATGAGTCACTTGTTGCAACAAAGGGAGATCGTTATGGGAGTCGCTGTAAAACCAACTGTTTTCCAAAGTATGACCGGTTTGCTGTAACCATGTCCTCAAGCGCTGTACTTTGCCTTCTTGAAAACAAGGCGTGCCGGTGAATCGACCCGTATAACGGTCTTGTTGCATTTCGACTTCGGTGGCCAGTAAGTGCGGCACGTTGAGTAAATCAGCAATAGGTTGGGTAACGAACCGGTTGGTCGCGGTGATGATCAATAAGGTATCGCCCGCATCCCGGTGGCGCTGAAGCAACGCTTGCGCTTTGGGCAATAACACGGGACGAATCCGAGTTTCGATAAAGCGGGTTCGCCACCCGTGTAAAATCCCGGGATCATGGTCGGCTAATACGCGCAAAGAAAATTGCAAAAAATCGGCTATATCCAAAGTGCCGGCTTCATAGGCTTGATAATAGCGTTGATTTTCGAGCGTATAGGTAGGGGCCACGATACCCTCAGCGACGAGGAATTGTCCCCATAGATAATCACTGTCACCGCCCAACAACGTGTTATCCAGATCGAAAAGAGCCAAGCTCACCGGTAAACTCCTGTTACGCAAACGGAGGATCACCTTAAAGGATTGCGACTGAACGAGCAATCCACGAAATCCTGACTGTGCGCTAGAGCATGGTAAAAAAGCGTTTCTTGTGAAACAATTAAACGAATGGCAATTTTTCAAAATTGGTTTGCAAGTGATTGATTCGGAGGGTTATAGAGCAAACGTCGGGATCATCCTGTGCAATGCACACAACCGCGTTTTCTGGGCTAAGCGTATTGGCCAGCGTTCCTGGCAATTTCCTCAAGGTGGCATTCACCGCGAGGAGTTGCCTGAACATGCGATGTTTCGGGAGTTAACTGAAGAGGTCGGTTTGCTCCCTGAACACGTTCAGATCATGGGGCGTACCGAGGGTTGGCTACACTATCGGTTACCTAAACGGTTGATCCGGCGTGATAGCAGGCCGACCTGTATCGGGCAAAAACAGGTGTGGTTTTTGCTGCGCATGGTGGGTGATGAAAACGATGTGCGTTTGGATTTATCGGAGCGACCGGAATTCGACCATTGGCGTTGGGTCGACTACTGGTATCCGCTAAAGGCGGTGGTCCCCTTTAAGCGACAGGTGTATTTTCAGGCCCTGCGTGAACTGGCGCCGCTGCTATTTCCGAAAGGCCAAGCCACACCCTATTGCATCACTCCACGAGCGTACTATGTGCCAAAACGCTAAGCTTGCTAAGCCGTGAGGATAACCTGATGTTGCATCTCTTGCGGCGTATTGTGCAGGAGGTTGATTCGACGCGCGATTTGGACGATGCGTTGACGTTGATTGTAAAGCGCGTCAAAGCGGCCGTTCAAGCTGATGTGTGCTCGGTTTATATGACCGACTACGAGCGTCATGAGCATGTGTTGGTGGCAACCGACGGCTTGAGTGCCGAAGCGGTAGGCGAGGTGCGCCTCAAGTTCGGTCAAGGCTTAGTCGGCTTGGCGGCGAGCCGTGCGGAACCGGTCAATGTACAAAACGCACCCATGCATAGTTATTTCCACTATGTTCCCATCACCGGAGAGTCTTGCTTTCACGGTTTCTTAGGTGTGCCGATTATTCGCCGGCGTAAGTTACTTGGCGTGCTGGTGGTGCAACAACGCTTGGAGCGCAAATACACTCAAGAAGAAGAGTCGTTTATCGTTACGTTGGCAGCCCAGCTAGCGGGTTCTCTCAGTCAGGCAGAGATACGCCAAGCCTTGGGGCGGTTGGACAGGGATATGTTAACCGGCACTTTATTTTTAGAAGGTATTGCTAGTGCTAAAGGTCTAGGGATAGGTGAGGCCATGGTGGTGTTCCCGGAAACCGACCTTAATTCCGTGCCGGACAAAACGATTCATGATACCGAGGCAGAAGCACTGCGATTCCGCAAGGCAGTAGACACTGAACTACAGGAAATTGATCGCCTAGGCCGGCGCATGCAATCGCTACTGTCTGCTGGTGACCGGGCGTTGTTCGATGCGTATGCGCTGCTCTTAGGCAGTGATAGCTTGGTTAACGGCACATTGGATCGTATCGCTGAAGGCAGTTGGGCGCCAGGAGCGCTGCGCACAACCATTGTCGAATACGCCAATCGTTTTGAAGAAATGGATGATCCCTATCTACAGGGACGCGCTGCCGATATTCGTGATCTGGGGCAACGCTTGCTCAGGCGCTTGCAAAAGGAACAAGCCGTGCCCCGCGTCTATCCGGAACGCACTATTTTGATGGGTGAGGAAATCGGCGTTTCGCAGTTTTTGGAAGTGCCGCCGGAAAAATTGGCCGGCTTAGTCTCAAAGCATGGCACGAGTGCTTCTCATGTTGCGCTATTGGCCAGAGGATTAGGTATTCCCGCAGTATTCGGCGTTAGCGACATGGCTTTGGGTCGCTTGCATGGCCGGGAAGTCGTGGTGGACGGGTATTCAGCGCGCGTCTGCGTGCAACCGAGCCCAACCTTGCGTCAGCATTATCTCAAGTTGGCTGAAGAAGAAACCGCGCTTTCGGTTGGGCTGCAGGAACTGCGTGATTTACCGGCGCAAACACCCGACGGCCACTGCTTGCAGTTGATGGCCAATTCTGGACTGTTCGCTGATATTACCGCTGCCCGGGAAAGTGGTGCTGAGGGAATTGGTTTATACCGTTCAGAGCTGCATTTTTGTCTGCGTAGTTTTTTCCCCAGCGAGGAAGAACAAACGGCCAACTATATGCGGATCTTGAAGGCTATGGCGCCTCGTCCGGTTATGTTGCGCACCTTAGATGTCGGTGGCGATAAGCCGCTGCCTTATTTCCCTATTGAGGAACAAAATCCTTTTCTTGGTTGGCGGGGAATTCGCGTCAGTTTGGATCAGCCGGATATTTTTAAGACCCAATTAAGGGCCATATTGCGGGCGGGTGCGGAATATACCAATCTGTCTATTTTGTTTCCCATGATTACGGCGGTCAACGAATTAACCGACGCACTGGCCATGTTGCATAGCGCACATCATGAATTGCTGGAAGATGGCTTGCCTGTGGTCATGCCTCAAGTCGGCATTATGGTCGAAATACCTGCCGCTGTTTATCAGATCGACGCGCTGGCCCAACGCGTTGACTTTGTTTCCATTGGTAGTAACGATTTAACTCAGTACTTGCTGGCAGTGGATCGCAACAATGATCGGGTCGCCAAGCTCTACGACAGTTTGCATCCGGCTGTTTTACAAGCTATCCAACATGTCGTGGAACGGGTGCATAGGTTGGAACGGCCGGTCAGTGTGTGTGGTGAAATGGCCGGTGATCCAGCTGCTGTGTTACTGCTATTAGCGATGGGCGTGGATAATTTAAGTATGAGTTTAGGGAATCTACTAAAAGTTAAGTGGGTCATTCGCACCATCCCTTATCAGCGCGCCCGTGAGTTACTAGCCGAAGTCATGGTGATGGAAGAGACTAGCCTTATTCGTGAGCGGCTCAATGCGGTGCTGGAAGGGTATGGATTAGGGGGGTTGATACGAATTGGCAATTA
Organism: Candidatus Competibacteraceae bacterium; assembly: GCA_036351435.1. GTDB lineage: Bacteria > Pseudomonadota > Gammaproteobacteria > Competibacterales > Competibacteraceae > JAAUQA01. The sequence goes on along the minus strand of JAZBPA010000062.1, from coordinate 13,034 downwards.
ACCGAAATAACCTGCAAGATTAAAAAAGATTGGATTAGTATGTTTATACTAGGGCGCACTCCTAAAATATTGTTTGTTGCGGGGATTAGTCGAAGTCCGTTGAGTATTTGGCCAACAACGACACGACCCGCTGCAATTTAAAATCCTGCAACCCGTTTTATTTGGAGAGATTACCGTGGCAAAAAAACAATCCGCCCCAAAACAACCGCTGGAAGCCGCCGCCGATCAATTCGCAGCAGCCGGTAAAGCTGCGCTGGAAAGAGCCCAGGAAGCCGTCGAAAGAGCCCAGGAAGCCGTTGACAAAGTACATGTAGAAGGCAGTAAGCTGTTGAATTCCCTTGCTGAAGAAGGCGGGAAAATGAAGGATCAAACCCAAAAAATGGCCGAAGAGATGGTGGATGATTTAAAAGAAAAAGTGGGCGAGGTGAGAAACAAAGCAGCTGATACCGTTGATAATCTGGAGCAAATTTTTGAAGATCGGGTGTCTCGGGTACTAAAACGCTTGGGCATTCCCACCAGCGATGATTTTCATGCCATAGCTAAACGCCTTGAGGTGCTCAACGAGAGCGTGAAAACCTTGATCAACAGCGAAACGGCTCAGTCAGAGATTCTGTCAAGCGAAACAGACGATTTGCAACAGATATCCGGTATTGGCCCGACCCTGGCCGGCAAACTATACGCCGAAGGTATTGTGAATTACCGTCAAGTTGCGCTATGGAGTAAGGCTGATATTGAGCGGGTAGAAAACGAGGTTATTCATTCGGCTGGCCGGATTTCTCGTGATCGTTGGGTAGAACAAGCCAAAGCCTTGCACGCCAAAAAATATCAAGAGCAGCTATAGCTACAGGCAAGCGTTCTCTCCTGAAGCCGGCTGTTGAAGGGATGCTGTACCTAGGGAGTATGGGTAGGTAGCAGGTTAAGCGTCAAGATCGGGAATAAGCTTGCTTTCCAAGCGAGCGATCATGTCTTTCAACCAGAGCTTGCGCTTTTTTAAGCGGCGCAGCTGCAGTTGATCTACATAAGCGTCTTGGGTCAAGCGGGTGATGACATCATCCAAGTCTCGGTGCTCAGTCCGTAATTCACCGAGCCTTGTTTGGTAAGCTTCGAGGGTGTCCTCATCCAGCGGTGGGGTCATAAGCGTGGTTGCCCTGAGCATGTTTCAATGGTAGCCCGCAGAGTATTTACCGCCGGGGGCTGTCTTAGCGCTAATAATAGCACGGTTAACGCTAGGCCATTGGTTCAGTTTGCCGACTCGGTGAGTTGTGTGAGTGCTTGGGCAAAGCGCTGCAAGCCTTCCTCAATCACATCATCAGGAATAATCAGCGCAGGAGCCAACCTCACCACATCGGGACCGGCTGCAAGCACCAGCAAGCCCTGCCGTTCGGCAGCTTTAACAATGTCCATGGCGCGGCCTCGCCAAGCTTCTCGCAAAACACAACCCAGCAGTAACCCTTGCCCGCGAATCTCGGCGAATAGTGGATAGCTTTCAGCAATAGCCTGCAAGCTGTCGGTGAATAGCTGCTGTTTATTCCGCACGCCTAGCAACACAGTGGGATCGTTGACCGTGTCAATGACCGCTTCGGCTACTGCGCAAGCGAGCGGATTACCGCCATAGGTTGAACCATGAGTGCCGACGCTGAAACTGTCGGCAATGGCGGTGGTCGTCAATAATGCCCCGATAGGAAAACCTCCCCCCAGACCTTTTGCGCTGGTTAAGATATCTGGAGTCACGCCACTGCTCATGTAAGCGTAAAGATGACCGGTGCGCCCGATACCTGTCTGGACTTCATCGAAAATTAATACGGCATTATGGCGAGTACATAACTCGCGGACCCCCTGCAAAAATTCCGCAGTGGCACAAATAACTCCGCCTTCTCCAAGGATGGGCTCGATAATGACGGCACAGGTCTGGTCGGAAATAGCCTGCTCCAGCGTAGCGAGATCATTGTATGGTAGATGCGTGATCCCACCGGGCAGTGGTTCGAAACCTTCGGTGTACTTGGGTTGCCCCCCAACGGTCACGGTAAACAGGGTGCGACCGTGAAAGGATTGAGTAAACGCAATGATTTCTTGCTTTTTGGCACCGTAGTGGTCGGCAGCGAATTTGCGGGCCAGTTTCAATGCGGCTTCGTTGGCTTCGGCCCCTGAATTGGCGAAAAAGACCTTGTCGGCAAACGTCGCTTGGCATAATTTCCACGCTAATCGCAACGCCGGTTCGTTGGTCAGCCAGTTGCTGACATGCCAGAGCTGGGTTGCTTGCATTTGCAGGGCTGCGACGAGCTTAGGATGCGCATGCCCAAGACAACTTACCGCAATCCCGCCGGCAAAATCGATATAATCAGCACCAGTTTGGTCCCATAAGCGGGACCCTTGGCCACGGACTGGAATCATCGCGGCAGGGGCGTAATTAGGTACCATGACTTCGTCATACAGTTCACGAGTCAGCGGGACAGGTGGATTCATAACAGATCCTAACAACGTGTTTTCGGGGAGAGTGTCACTATCATGCCAGTGCTGGCCAAAAAGCAACAAGTGAATTACAACAAGTTGCAGAAGCGATTGCGCCGTAACGTGGGTCGCGCCATCCAAGATTTCAACATGATTGAGGAAGGCGATAGGATCATGGTATGTCTATCAGGAGGCAAGGATTCTTATACTTTACTGGATATACTGCGCAATCTGCAGCGCAGCGCACCGGTGAATTTCGAGCTGATCGCGGTCAATTTAGATCAAAAACAACCGGGATTTCCCGCCGAGGTGTTACCCAATTATCTGCGGGCACAGGGTGTCGCGTTCCATGTCGTCGAACAAGATACTTATGGGGTCGTCAAACAAATCATTCCCGAGGGTAAAACCACCTGTAGTCTGTGTTCCCGACTGCGGCGAGGCATCTTATATAGTTTTGCCGAAGCGCATGGGATGACCAAAATTGCCTTAGGCCATCACCGCGACGATATTCTCGAAACCTTGTTTTTGAACATGTTCTACGGTGGCCGGCTGCAGACCATGCCCCCTAAACTATTAAGCGAAGACGGTCGTCATGTAGTCATCCGCCCTCTGGCGTATTGCAAAGAGACCGATATCGAAAGCTATGCTACACAGCGACAATTCCCCATCATTCCCTGCAATCTGTGCGGTTCGCAGGACAATCTACAGCGCAAGGCCATGAAAACTTTATTGCAGTCCTGGGAAAAAACCCAACCAGGGCGTTTGGAAACGATTTTTGCCAGTATCCAAAATGTTGCACCGTCACATCTGGCCGACACCCGCTTATTCGATTTTGCAACGTTGGGTTCGCAGCTACCCACGAGCTCCTCGACTTGGTTACCGGGAAAACGGTCCCAGCAGTCTGCCGATGACATTTTGAATATTACTGTGTCAACAGATAGCGTACCGCTCAACTATGCTTATCCAGATGTGACAGACCTGTGAGTGGGGCAGAGCGGTTAAGTGCCCTGGTAAAGGTAATGCACAGTATGCTCTCCTGCAGGGAGGGCGACCATAACTGGATTGATGATTAATGTCCCATATCAACATCCGTCGCCAGCATACGCTGAGTCGCGCCAAGATAAGAGACCTGGCGGAGAACGTCGCCACCGATCTTGATAACCGGTTTTCACTGCACCATTACTGGGACGGTGACACCTTATTTTTCAAACGTTCCGGTGTGAATGGCCGCATGGATATTACGTCCGACAGCATTCACATCAGTGCTCGCTTAGGGTTGTTGTTGTTGCCGCTTAAAGCGCGTTTTGAACAGGCCATTCACGATTATCTAGACGATTTAACCGAAGAGGCTTGAATGTCCCGTTCCGCAAATCACCTCAGTCCTTGGTTAAGTCCAGCGGATGAGGATGCTGATTATAAATGCGCTCAAGGATTTTTAACTCTCGCTGGGTAATTGCTTCCAAAAACGTGTCGGCTTTTCCCATTTTGCGGAAGGCGTTAAACCCGGTTTCTATGAATTGCTGTAGCTGACCGAATCCTGCGAGATGAGCAGGGCCCTTGGCTACGCGTAACGCAGTATAAATCAGCGGTTTAGCCACGATTAGCTCTAGGTCTTGGCCTAGAATACCGATCAGGTTGATTTGCCGCAGCCGTTGTTCATAATTGTCGCAATGCCGATAAGCGCGAAGATAGGTGTCTTCGCTGATCTGATCGGTGATGGCAAATTCGTCAATTAACACCCGCAGCAGGTCGGCATCTAATTCATGCGACAAGACGTTCAACTCAATGGCCATAACCACCGAATGCAGCGCGCCGGCCGGCATGGTTCGTACGATAATCGGATAAGCACGCTCAATATCATGATCGCGGCGGCTGAAATCCCGATCGCCATACAGTTCGTGTAAAAAAAACTCTACAGCTGGGCAGTAGCGGGGATTCTGGAGTAAATCGGCATGGGTTTGGCGGAGGCGTGCTGTTTGCCAGTTGCGCAGTAACCATTGTGACGCTTGATCGAATTCACTCTCCCAACGGCGTTGCAGTTGCTGGTTACGCTCTAGTTGAAAACGCAGGTTTTCAGCATGGTCTTTTCTAGGTTGTTTTTCTTTACTCATTGGCGCTATTTGTCGAAGCAAAAAACAAGGGAGGTCTAACCTCCCTTGTTTATAGAGAGGATGAGCTCAGGTTAACGCAGTTCGCGCCGCAGAATCTTACCGACGTTCGTTTTCGGTAGTTCTTCACGGAATTCTACATGTCTGGGGATTTTATAACCCGTCAATTCCTTTTTGCAGTATTCGTGGATATCCGCCTCACTCAACTCAGAATCGGGTTTGGTTACAATGAACACTTTGACCGCTTCTCCGGATTTTTCATCCGGTACCCCGATGCAGGCGACTTCAAGAACTGCCGGATGCATGGCAACCACATTTTCAATCTCATTCGGATAAACATTGAAACCGGAGACCAGGATCATATCCTTCTTGCGATCAACAATACGCACGAAGCCTTGTTCGTCAATAGTCGCGACATCGCCGGTACTCAACCAGCCGTCTTCGGTCATGGTTTTGGCAGTTTCCTCAGGACGTTGCCAATATCCGAGCATGACCTGCGGTCCTTTCACGCACAGTTCGCCCGGTTCACCCATCGGCACTTCATTACCGTCGTCATCGCGCAAAGAGATGTCGGTAGAAGGCACAGGCAGGCCGATGCTACCGCTATATTCTTTAAGATCGGTGGGGTTGATACAGACTACCGGAGAAGTTTCAGTGAGACCATAACCTTCCAACAGGTGCACACCGGTCATGCTATGCCATTTATCAGCGACTGCTTTCTGCACCGCCATACCGCCGCCGACACCGTACTTGAGCGCGGAGAAATCGAGCTTGGCAAATTCTGGGTTATTGATCAATCCATTGAACAAGGTGTTGACGCCGGTAATGAAGGTGAACTTGCCGAGCTTTTGTAATTCCTTCACAAAGCCGGGGATATCGCGCGGATTGGTGATCAGCACATTCAAGCAACCGGACTGCATGAAGGTAATGCAATTCACGGTCAAACAGAAAATGTGATAGAGCGGCAACGGAGTAATCACGATTTCCTTGCCTTCTTCGATAACCGAGTCCATATAGGCCGAAGTCTGTAACACATTGGCGACCATATTGCGGTGGGTGAGCATGGCACCTTTGGCCACTCCGGTGGTACCGCCGGTGTATTGAAGAAAAGCCAGATCTGCGCCGTTGACGGAGACGGGGTCGAGGGATTGCCCATGACCGGCGCTCAGGGCGGTATTGAATTTCACAGCGCCCGGCAAGGTATAAGCCGGCACCATCTTCTTGACGTATTTGACAACCAGGTTGACTAATAGCGCCTTGGGAAACGGCAACAAATCAGCGAGTTCAGTGACGATGATATTCTTGGTTGGGGTTTTTTGTACGACTTCGGCCAATACATGCGCGAAGTTGGCGATGATCACAATGGTTTCCGCACCCGAGTCATTGAGCTGATGTTCGAGTTCGCGTGGGGTGTAGAGTGGATTAACGTTGACCACGATCAGTCCGGCACGCAGAATGCCGAACAAGGCGACCGGGTATTGCAGCAGGTTAGGCATCATGATTGCGACACGGTCGCCTTTCTTCAGCCCTAAGTTTTTTTGTAGATAGGCGGCGAAATCCCGACTTTTGGTATCCAACTCGGCGAAGGTCATCGCATAACCCAAGTTGGCAAAGGCGCTGAGTTCACTGTATTTTTTACAGCTTGCCTCGAATATTTCGATTAGTGATTGGTGTTGGTCGGGGTCAATTTCGGCGGGTACTCCAGCCGGATAGCGTTCTAACCAGTTTTTTTCCAATGTCGGTTCTCCTCTTGCGCATTGACAGATCAGCGATTTACAGCTGGATGGGAATGCTAAAAAGTCAATTATCGCAAATTTCGCTGCGATAATGGCGAGATTGGGCAAAAAAAGTACAATCCGGCGTGCTCATTATGTAAGTGGCTTGTACCCATTGCACCGGTCAGAACAGGGTGTTGGGTACAAGTCGTGTCGGCTAGGTAAGGTTAGTTTTGATAGTTAGGCGGATAGGGGGCATAACGATTCTCATCATAATCGTCCCAGAATCTGTTGCGTGGGCGGCGTGGTTTATCGCAATCGATAACCCCTTTACGGCACAGCGTAGAGCGCCATTCGTATTTGATGAAGTAACGTGCCAGAGGGCGTTTCTCGGGGTCGAATTCAACTCTCCGCGACGGGGACCATTCTTCTTCTCCAAAGCCGGTTCCCGGTGCTTGCGATTGAGCGCCAGGGGTGCGTTGGGCTCGATTTTCATGACTGCGCTCATCTCGTCGCCAGGGCTGATAAGCTTGTTTCTCCGGGTAAACGGCTACTGCAATCACGCCCATGGCGCTGCGATCTCCCCAGGCTTCGGCATAAGAATCAGCCGCATCGGTAAAGTAGAATTCATTGACCCAGTTTTTGTCTGTTCTCCAACCGTCGTAGGTTGCCTGTTGATAGGGATTCAGGATATACATACGTTCGTTCGGTTTCAGGTAAGACTTGTCGCCGGAAATGATATTACGCCCATCCACCGCAATCACCAGACCGACCCGACGCTGGGTTCGATTGCGCACTCGAATGGTGTAGTTTTTGCCCTTGCGCGCCTGCAAATAGGCTTTATTTCCGTTACGGCGATGGCCTTCATGATACAGTGGATATTGCTGAAATACGCGTCCGCGCTCGTCTATAATCTCAATATCAACCGGATTCCTTTCATTCCACTCTTGGGCATGGCTCGGCAATGCCCAAATGATCGCGAATAAAATGAAAATAGGTTTTAAATTGTTGAGCATCTTTTGTCTCCAATTAAAATCAATTAGCGGTTTTTGGATGCTAAAACCTTATCCGATAAATCCTGAACAATACCTGAATAATTTGCAGGTTTTAATTGAATTAAAAACGACTCAATCTGGATATAAAATAATGATATTGAATTGCCTTAAACGAGAAAACGATTCAGTCAACGTTCAGCTTGCCAGGAGTACTTTGTATAACGAACGCCGGGTTTTCGGTGCGTGGTAGTACTGATTGAAAACTGAGGAGCCGAACGGGTAACGGTGGTAGCGTGAAAGCAAAATATCTAATCATTGGACGTATCATTGCCTTGCTGCTGATCGGGCAGCTTGTAGTGGCTACTGCCCAGGCGGAATCCAAGCAAGGAAGTTTAAGCTCGGATCAAGCGGCTTCGGCAGTACGCAGTGCCACTGGCGGTAAGGTGTTGGGGGTGCGTGGTGGTAAGCGGAATGGCGGTAGTTATAGCGTCCGAGTGCTGTTGCCCGACGGTCGGGTGCGTAATTTACGGGTCGATGCGCAAACCGGCAGGGTATCGGATTAGCTGACGAGTTCTACAAAACCAATGCGTATACTAGTTATTGAAGATGAGTTGCCGCTGCAAGCGCAGATCGATAGCGGTTTGCGGGCCCAAGGTTATGCCGTCGATCTCGCTAGTGACGGAAACACCGGCCTTTATCTAGGCATGGAATACCCGATCGACATGGCCGTTGTCGATCTGGGGTTGCCCGACCTGAGCGGCATTGAAGTCATCAAGCGCTGGCGTAACGCGGGACGGCACTTTCCAATTTTAATACTCACCGCCCGTGGTCGTTGGCAAGACAAGGTGGAGGGGTTGGAAGCGGGAGCCGACGATTATTTGGTAAAACCGTTTCATCAGGAAGAATTATTGGCTCGACTACGCGCCTTGGTCAGACGTGCTAAGGGCTGGTCGCAAGCCGTGCTGCATTGCGCGCCTATTGCTTTGGATACTGGTGCGCAAACGGTAACCGTCAACGATCAGCCGGTAGAGTTGACCGCCTACGAATACAAAATGCTCGAATATCTCATGCTCCATGTCGGCGAAGTGGTTTCCAAAACTGAACTCACCGAACACCTCTACCAGGAAGATAGTGATCGGGATAGCAATGTTTTGGAAGTATTGGTCGGGCGATTACGCCGCAAACTGGATCCCGAACGCACGCTCAACCCGATTGAAACCCTGCGCGGTCGCGGCTATCGATTCCGTTTGTCACGCACCACAGCCTAATGGGTTCACTAAGAACCCGCCTACTCATTGCCGCTAGTGGTGTATTGGTGGCTTTTCTCGGTCTGACTGGCTTAGCGTTGGACCAGGCTTTTCGGGAGAGCGCGTTAGTTGCCGTGCAGGAGCGCCTACAAGCTCAGGTTTATATGTTGTTAGGTGCAGCGGATTCCGACGACGACGGACAATTAACCCTGCCGAACACACTACCGGAAGCCCGTTTTTCCACCCCCGGCTCTGGGTTGTATGCGCAGGTCATGGACCGTGATGGCGTGTTGGTGTGGCGTTCCATTTCCTTATTGGGTTTGCAATTACCTCCCCTACCGTCATTGTCGGTTCCAGGTCAATTAATTTTCCAACAAATCGACGCCATGGACGATACTCCATTATTCAGCCTGAATTTTACCGTCAGTTGGGAAATCACTGCCGGTAACTATCGTTACTACACCTTCCAAGTCGCCGAAACACGGCGCGGGTTTGACGACCAAGTGGCTGGTTTCCGGCGCAGTTTATGGGGTTGGTTACTGATCTCAGCCCTGGTTCTATTACTGGTTCAGGGTGTTATTCTCAATTGGAGCCTTAAACCGTTAAGCCAGGTTGCTCGCGAAGTACGGGAAATTGAGGTCGGCCACCAGGCAGAATTAGCTGGGGTGTATCCCAGTGAGTTGAGTGCGTTGACTGAGAATCTGAATGCGCTGATTCACAACAGTCAAGCACACTTGGAACGCTATCGTCACGCGCTGGCCGATCTCGCGCATAGTTTAAAAACGCCGCTGGCGGTCTTGCGTGGTGCAGTGGATATGCCAGCCGATGAGCTGGTGAGTACTGTGCAAGAACAAGTCGAACGTATGAATCGCACGGTGGAGTATCAACTGCAACGGGCTGCGGTGGCAGGCCGCACTGTCTTGACCGCTCCGGTTGCCGTGCCTGCTGTCGCCCGTAAGGTAACGGAAGCGCTGGACAAGGTCTATCGGCATAAAGTGTTACAACTCAGCTGTGCGGTGGACGAAGGGCTTCTCTTTTATGGGGATGAGGGCGATTTGTTCGAAATTTTGGGTAATTTAACGGATAACGCCTGCAAGTGGGCTAAGCAGCGTGTGGCGATACGCGCTCGTCAGACGGAAACCGCTGGCCGCATGGAGTTACTCTTGGAGATTGAGGATGACGGTCCGGGTATTCCCGTTGAACAGCGTTCACAGATTTTGCTGCGGGGTGCACGTGCTGACCCGAGTGTGGCCGGGCACGGGATAGGTTTGGCAGTGGTGCAAAACATTGTTGAGGAGGTTTATCTCGGCAAGCTGAGTATTGATAGCGGGCAATGGGGGGGCACCTTGTTGCGGGTACGCTTACGCCTTTAAAGGCTGGTAAGGGTGTAAGCTTGTGGGTACCATGGATTTATTGATCATAAGACCGTTATCGCGCAACCTCTATAAATCGATTTGATTTTATGGATAAGTTGCGAGATAAATCAAACAGATATAGCTGAACATCGTGATCAAAATAAACTAGTCCAGCTATAGTTCGGGAGAACCCATCATGTTGATTATGAGCAGCGATGTACGCAAGGGGCTGGAGGGCGTCGTCGTCGATGAAACGGCCATAGCTAAGACCGATATCCATTCCTTGACCTATCGTGGCTACCCCGTACAGGAATTGGCTCAGCATTGCAGCTTTGAAGAAGTGGCCTATCTGATCTGGAATGGCGATCTACCCACAACCGAACAATTGGAAGAGTTCACGCAAGAAGAAATTGAGCAGCGAGAAATCAGCGAGCAGCTGATTAGCGTTATCCGTTCGTTTCCTCATACCGCGCATCCGATGGATACCTTGCGTACCGCTGTCAGCCACCTCGGTATGGAAGCGCTTGATGTTATGGATAACAGCCCAACGGCAAACCGCAACAAGGCTGTTCGGCTGTTGGCCCAAATACCCACAATTGCCGCCGCTGACTATCGTTATCGCCAGGGGTTGGAGCGCATTCCCCCTAGTGCTGAGTTAAGTTTTTCAGCCAATTTTTTTAATATGTGTTTCGGGCAAATCCCTTCCCAAGAAGTATTGGATTGCTTCGAAGTAGCCTTTATTTTATATGCCGAACACGGGTTCAATTCCTCTACGTTTACTGCTCGGATTGTGGCTTCTACCTTATCCGATATGTACAGTGCGGTTACTGCAGCGATTGGTTCGTTAAAAGGCTCGCTACATGGCGGTGCCAATGCTGGGGTCATGCGCATGCTGCTGGAAATCGGTAAACCGGAATTGGCGCAGTCCTGGGTTGATTCGGCGTTAGCGGCTAAACGCAAAATCATGGGCTTCGGTCATCGGGTTTATAAACGGGGTGATCCACGGGTGCCGATAATGCATGCCGCGCATAACGAAATGGCTCGCAGTAGCGGCGACCATCAGTGGTTGGATATTCAAGAAATCGTAACCCGAACCATGTGGGAACGTCGCCGTATGTACCCCAATATCGATTACGAAGCGGGGCCGACCTATTATCTCATGGGGTTTGATATCGCCATCTTTGGCCCTCTGTTTGTGATGAGCCGGATGGTCGGGTTGACCGCACACTTTACTGAGCAAATGGCATTCAATCGGATGATCCGTCCAATCAGTTCTTACGTAGGCCCCACCCAGAGAGCGCTGACTGATCGGACCAAGAGTCGCGCCTTAAACGTGTTGTGATAGGCCTAATCAGCCGTCAACCAGCGTTGATTCGGCAAGGATGGTTTAAGAATGTGCCCATCGCAACACTATTGCTCTATTTTAGGGCGATACGACGTTGCTCAATCATCCGCTTTTTGTAAATAGATTTATGATTCTCTCCTATCTGGTTGTTTTAAATGAACATCAAGATGCTGGCATAGAGCATGCTATATCTTATAGCGAGAACAAATCGGACGGTTCTTTAACTGCTTCGGTTTGGGCTTTTTACATGCCTCCTCGCTTAATCCTCCGCTTAGGGGTGCCTTTTGGCACCTCTCTTTTTTTGTGGATCGCGTTATGCTTACTGCGCTAAGCCATTCTTTCGCTGTGCGTTTTTCGCTGTTCAGCAGCTTATGGTTAGGTATGTTGCTTAACGCCAGTACTGGGTTAACGCAGCCACAACTGCAAGAAATTAGCGTTAACACAACCCGGTTTCGAGTCGAAATAGCTCAGACTCTTGAAGAAAGGCAACGGGGGCTCATGTTTCGTACCCAACTGCCCGATGATCAAGGTATGTTGTTTATTCAACCGACTCCCGGGCAGTCAACTTTTTGGATGAAAAACACCTATATCCCTCTGGATATGCTGTACTTCGACGACCAAGGCCAGCTGCTGGAAATGCATACCGAGGTGCCGCCTTGCAAAGCTAAGCCTTGCCCGGTCTATACAAGTCAGGCAACACGAGTGAAATATATTTTGGAAATCAATGCTGGGTTGGCTGAGCGTTTAGGTCTGAAGCCAGGCGATCGCTTATCCTGGCATTAGCCCCGTTCAATTGTTTTAGCCTGTTCCCAAAGCGCATCCAGTTCAGCTAACGAGGCTTGTTCTGGATTGCGATCCAGCGCAGTCAGTTGGGCTTCGATATAGCGGAAACGGCTTTCGAAACGGTGATTTGCGGTGCGCAATGCGGATTCTGGTTCCACACGAAGATGACGGGCCAGATTAACGCAGGCGAACAACAAATCGCCGACTTCCTCGGCAACCCGTTCGCTGGGTTCGTTGGCGTTTAGTGCGCACTGAATCTCCGTTAATTCCTCCTGAACTTTATCCAGGACTGGCGCTACTGCAGGCCAATCGAAACCAACCCGCGCTGCTTTGCGTTGTAGTTTCATCGCTCGCATCACCGCCGGTAGTGTGCGCGGGATATCATCCAATAAACCAGCCAGTATGGAGTCGCGTTCTGTGGCTTTGATTTGCTCCCAAGCGGCTTGCTGTTCAGCTTGGTTTGCATATTGTGCGTCGCTGAATACATGTGGATGGCGAGCGATCATCTTTTCCGTGATGGCCTGGACCACGTCCTTGAAGGTAAAGGCTTGTTCTTCGCTGGCTATCTGTGCATAAAACACGACTTGGAACAGTAAATCTCCCAACTCCTTTTTCAGTTCTTCCCGATTCCCTCCTTCAATAGCGTCGGCTACCTCATAAGCCTCTTCCAAGGTATAGGGCAAAATGGTGGCGTAAGTTTGCGCCTGGTCCCAGGGACAACCGCCATCCGGGTTGCGTAATTGCGCCATCACTTCTAGTAATCTTTCAATTTCAGTCATTAGGAATATCTTGCTAGAAATAAGAAAATTATATATCTTTACAAGTTGCCTTTAGCAAAGAGAGATTTTATTGAATGTCGAAAGAAGATCATATAGAAATGGAGGGTACAGTAGTTGACACTTTACCCAACACGATGTTTAGAGTGGAATTAGAGAATGGCCATGTGGTTACTGCGCATATTTCCGGGCGTATGCGGAAAAACTATATTCGCATCTTGACCGGGGATAAGGTTAAGGTCGAATTAACCCCTTACGATTT
>JAZBPA010000061.1:0-5927 GCA_036351435.1 Candidatus Competibacteraceae bacterium | reverse complement strand
GCTGCGCACGCCGTGCACGATGGGAAAAATGCCGCCTTTTTTAATATCCAGTTGCTTCGCATGTGGCCCTTTTTCGGTAATAAACCGATCGAATAAACCCAGCGGCGTTTCGAACGATAAAATGGCCTTGGCGAAATGGGCCAACGCCCCGGTATGGTTGCGCAGCAGGTGAAACAAATGATCCTTGGCCTCTTGCAATAGGCTTTCATCACCGGCGGCCGGCGAGGCATCGAAAAAAATAGCCAAATTCATGTACGCATTCTGGTCGGGCCGCACCACCCACCGGAACAACTCGTCTCTGTAATCGGTCAGCGGTTTCGCCCAATCGGGATTAGACACCATGATATTACCGGGGCAACGGGGGTAACCCAGTGCCACCAAACCCTCGGTAAATGCCGAAGTTAATGCCGCTAATTCGTCGGGCGGGAATGGGGCTTTTAGAATCAGCGCATTATCCTGGTCGGTGCGCAGTAACTGCTCCCCCCGCCCTTCGCTGCCCATCACCACCAAACAGGCATTGTCTGCCAGCGTCGCCGGCAATAAGAGTTCGTATAAGCGACGAAACAACCGACGATTCAGGTCGGTGACCAAACGACTGATATAGCGGGTTTTAACCCCGCGTTCGTAGAGCGACTTGATGACCAGCGGAATCCGCTCACTGGCTTCCTGTAACGCCTGCTGGGAGTTGGCGCGGTCAATTTGGGTACTGACCAACTGGGAATGCGAGGATAGATAATTCAGTAGATCGATTTGTTCCAGCACGCCCAGGATCTTCGCGCCCTGGCGAATCACCACATGACGGATCGCATGTTGAGTCATGATCACCAGGGCATTGAACAGCAAATCATCCGGCCCCAGGCTGATCAATTGATAATTGGCGATCTCGCTGATCGGCGTAGACTCTGGCCGCCTGGCTAGCATGAGCTGTTCGCGCACATCCCGACTGGTGAATATGCCGATGTCGTCGCCCCGTTTGACTAATAACGCACTGGTGCGATGCGCTTGCATCAGCGCCACGGCTTGTTGAATAGTGGTGGTGGAGTCGGCGAACACCGGCGGACGCAACTCCCCGTTGCCAATCCGCGCCAGCATGAACGAGGTGGCTTCGCGTTGTTGTTGCACGGTGATCAGCGCATCCAACTTGCGCGTGATTTCCTCGTAGAAAAAATCACCTAGCGCGGGATTATTGCGGATCAGCGCTAAAAAGGGTTGCGCTGGCAGCCGGTAACAGCGGACCACACTGCGGGCGATAAAGGTATGCTGGCAACGCCCTTCAATAAGCCCCCGGGCATCAAAAACACTACCGCTGCTGTAACGCCCCACCGTTCCCTCGGAATCCAGCTCCTCTGCTTCGCCTTGCGTCAAAATATAGAGATAGGATGGGTTATCCCAGCGCCGCAAGATGTGTTCGCCTTCAGTGAAGCGTTCCGAGGACAACACTTCAATGATTGGGGTCAACGCGGCATCGTCAAGCCGGTCGAAAGGGTGAACCGTGCGGAGAAAAGCCCGTTTATCTAGCATGGGTTGTGTAATGGGCTTATGCCCTGAGTGTAGCCAGTGTCCTAATACCAATTCTCATTAGTGCTGATGCATTTCGACCGGAGTGCCAGCGCCGCTCAAGTGTGCTGTCCTGCACACATTCGCTACGCACGCTTCCTGGCGTGCTGCTTACGGCACATCCGCTCAATACATCAAGAATTTCAGGAATTGGTATAACATGAAAAAACCGGCTGCGATTATCCCTGATGAGAGAAACCATCACAGCCGGCTGATCAAGGTGAAAGCGACGCTTTCAAGACTGGCGCATTGAGCCTAATGACTCACAGCGCCTTCTGCACCGATACCGGTTTGACAACGGACATCCTGGGCCTTGAACGCTTCGATTTCGGCCAGCGCATTGGCACTCTTATCGTTCTTAGAGAAGTACCAAATGCCGAGGAACGCCGCCGATACCGAATACAGCGCCGGGTATTTGGACGGGAAGATCGGGCTGCTAAAGCCGAAGATATCCACCCACACCGTCGGGCCGAGGACTACCAAGGTAATCGCCGTAAACAACCCGATACAACCGCCATAGAGCGCGCCTTTGGTGGTCAGTTTGGACCAGTAGATGGACATGAACAACACCGGGAAATTAGCGCTGGCCGCCACAGCAAAGGTCAAGCCCACCAGATAAGCGATGTTTTGCTTCTCAAAGGCGATACCCAACAAGATAGCGATTACACCCAAAGCGATGGTCGCGATCCGGGAAATCCTGAGTTCCTGTTGTTCCGTGGTGCGACCACGGGCAATGACGCTGGCATACAGATCATGCGAGATGGCCGAAGCACCCGCCAGGGTCAAGCCCGACACCACTGCCAAAATCGTGGCGAAAGCCACCGCCGAGATAAAGCCGAGCAACAGCGTCCCACCGACCGCATTGGACAAATGGATGGCCGACATATTATTACCGCCGAGCAGTGACAAGGTGCCGTCTGCCCCCCGTTGGAAGAACTCGGGATGCTGGCTGAGCAATACGATGGCGCTAAAGCCGATGATAAAGGTCAGGATATAGAAATAGCCGATGCACCCGGTCGCGAAGAACACCGAGATACGTGCTTGCCGCGCATCAGGCACGGTGAAGAACCGCATCAGAATATGCGGTAGCCCGGCGGTACCGAACATCAACGCAATACCCAGCGAGATGGCATCAATGGGATTACTGACCAACCCACCGGGTTCCATGATGGCAAGGCCCTTACTGTGCACCTCGGTGGCTTGTTTAAACATCTCTTCGAAGCTGAAATCGAAATGCCACAATGCCAGAAACGCAATCAAAGTCGCACCACCCAACAGCAAGCAGGCCTTAATGAGCTGTACCCAAGTGGTTGCGATCATACCGCCGATAGTGACATAGAGAATGATCAATACCCCAACGACGGTCACCGCATAGGTGTAAGGCAAGCCAAACAACAGTTGGATCAGCTTACCGGCACCCACCATCTGACCGATGAGATAGAGAATTACCACGATTAACGCGCCGGAAGCGGCGAGCGTCCGGATAGGGGTCTGTTGCAACCGATAAGAGGCGACGTCGGCGTAAGTGTATTTGCCCAGGTTACGGAGCTGCTCGGCCATCAGGAACATGATGATGGGCCAGCCGACTAACCAACCGACCGAATAAATCAGCCCGTCGAAACCGGCGGTGTACACTAAACCGGAGATCCCCAAAAAAGACGCGGCGGACATATAGTCGCCAGCGATAGCCAAGCCGTTTTGAAAACCGGTAATGCCGCCACCGGCAGTATAGAAGTCACTAGCAGTTTTGGTCCGCTGTGCGGCCCAATAGGTAATGCCCAAGGTGGCGGATACAAAAACCAGAAACATGATGATAGCCGCTATATTTAGCGGTTGCTTGTCCACCTCACCCATGCCCGGCCCGGCCGCATAGGCAACAGCAGCAAATGCCGCCAACACCAGAAAAATGGCTAGTTTCAGGTTCTTCACAGAACATCCTCCTTGATCTCACGGGTCAGCCGATCGAACTCGCTATTGGCGCGCAAGACATAAATACCGGTCAACGTAAAAGCGCAGAGGATCACGCCTAGACCGACGGGTATTCCGACCGTGGTCACCGATCCGGCTTCCAGCGGTTTGCCTAATAATCCGGGCGCAAACGCAATCGTCATGATGAAGCTGTAATAGATAATCAACATGATGATGGCCAATATCCAACCAAAGCGAGAACGTTTACTGATCAACTCCTGGTATTTTGGGTTATTTCTAACCTTCTCTACCATTTCGTCTTGAGACATACGACGCTCCTCTCAAATTGTAATTTTTCACAGAATCAAAGTCCGATCTTTGGGTATTACGCCAAGGCATACCCCGCTTGGATCGACGTTCCTTGAGCGGGCAAGCGGCCCGCATAAAAAAACGGCACTATCCCAGCGTCCGTTACAATACGGCCCAGCAAAACAGAGCTTCGGGGGTTATTGTTATAAGCAGGGCGCAAGCGGTTCTCCACCCAAAACCGCTACCCATCAAACAGAGACCTCCGCTCAATAGGTTATAGAGTGTAGTCGGTCTTACACTGAATTCTTGTGGGTACTGATTTTTTTACGACCTGGATCAAATAAACAGCGTTTTATATCGGCCAGGGACTTTTTCCAAATGATTTATAAGGGTTTTAAGATGCCGGTTACGCTGTTTGAAACTACCGATCTCCTTGCTGTCGATAAACCAGCGGGGCTGGCTTCAATTCCCGAACGGGATGCGACAAAAGAAAGTCTGCTCATTACTCTTTCGGCATCTATCGGGCAGAAATTGTACGTGGTACATCGGCTGGATAAGGAGGTCAGCGGGGTTATCCTGTTCGCCAAAAACACAGACATGCACCGGCATCTAAATGAGCTGTTCGCCAACCGGGCGGTAAAAAAAACTTATCTGGCGCTCGCACATGGGCGTCTCGAACAGAATAGCGGCACTATCGATAAACCCTTACGTGCATTCGGTTCCGGACGGGTCGGCGTTGACCCGGTAAGAGGTAAACCCAGTTTCACGGAGTACAGTATTGAGGAACGAA
The DNA here is from genome assembly GCA_036351435.1 of Candidatus Competibacteraceae bacterium. Classification (GTDB taxonomy): domain Bacteria; phylum Pseudomonadota; class Gammaproteobacteria; order Competibacterales; family Competibacteraceae; genus JAAUQA01. The sequence goes on along the minus strand of JAZBPA010000061.1, from coordinate 1,363 downwards.
TCGGCGCGTATACTTTGTTAAAGGCCATGCCATTGACGGGGCGACGGCATCAAATCCGCGCCCACTTTTTTCATCTCGGTCATCCGCTGGTGGGCGATCCGCGCTATGGTGACAACCGGCTACAGAAGCACTTTTCTCGCCTGATGTTACACGCTCAGCGTATTGAATTTGTCGTTCCCGATGGCGCTGTGATCAACGTCGAAGCGCCATTGCCGACATCCTTCACCACGCAGTTACAAATTTTGCGGGACACTGCATCCCCTGAATGATTATCTTACTAAAACTGTTGCCGCATAGATGAGGACATCATTCATGGCGAAACTGAACGAACAGCCGATGCTACCGAGCGCCATGACCGAAGATATCGTCGCCTCGATCCGCGACGGAATCATCACGGTCGACTCTGTGGGTCGGCTGACTTCGCTCAATCTCGAAGCAGAAGCCATCTTCGGTCTTCGCGCAACTGATGTGGTCGGTAAGGTCTTTGCGGAAGTGTTTCTACCGTTGGAAGATCTTGATGCGTTTAACGATTGTGTACTTGAGGCGATCTATCATCCAGATTCTCCGCATTCAGCCGATATCACTGTCCGGATAGGTGATACGCAAAGACACCTCAGTGTTCGTGCGAACCTATTGCGTGATAGCGACGCCGGCAGCGCTATTGGCGTACTGGTAGTGATATCTGACGTCAGCGAACGAATCGAATTTCTAGCCAGGAGCGCGGAACAAGAGCGCGAGCGGGCGGCGACGGGGCGATTCATCGTCGCGATTCTGACTATCTTCAGTGTATTCACCCTGCTTCTTGAGCCGATGCAAAAGCTCGCGGAATCGCGCTTTTTCGATTTTGGCCCGGTGATCGCACTACTGACGCTGGTGGTGATCGCGTTTCTTATCACGCGGTGGACCAATGCGTCCTTGAGTGCTTACGGGTTGAACTTCCGGCCAAGGCGTCGAGACGTCTATGAAGCAGTAGTGTGGTCGGTTGGTTTCTGCGTTCTGATGACGCTCGCCAAGTACCTGGAACTGCAACTCGCTGCCGTTCCGGGGCAACCGGTACCACCTTTATTCGCCTTTTTCGTGCTTGATGACGGCACCAAGGTAGACACTGTCGGCATCTATGCTCTGGGTTTGGGGATTTACCTGGTCTCGGTGCTGTTTCAGCAATTCGCGACCCGCTGTGCAATCCAAGCACCGTTGGAAAACTTTCTTACCGGGGTCATCGCCTCTCCGGGCTGGGTGGCGAACGTCACGGCGACGCTGTTATTCGCAGTATTGCACGCGCACCTCAATCCAATCGTGTCTTTATTGGTGATCCTGCCGTCGTTGCTGTGGGGGTGGCTGTTCATGCGCTCGCACAGTGTGC
>JAZBPA010000060.1:0-4502 GCA_036351435.1 Candidatus Competibacteraceae bacterium | reverse complement strand
GATAGGTTAACCCAATGAAATACAAAGATATTCTTGCAGAACTTTTCGCGAATATTTTTCTTTAACAATTATGAACTTAGTGAAATTTTGCCGAGCTTTTTCACCGAAAACTAAATAAGTTTTTGAATTTTATATAATTTATGTTACGAAGAGTTGTGATGGAAACATTATGCAAAACAATCGGTTAAGTGCTGACCGGGAATTGCTGTTAGTCACTATGGTTTGTAAATCGGCTTGTCCAGGATATGGAAAAAACAAAAGCCGCTAACCCATTCTGAATTGGCGGCTTATATCGATTCTAGTGATGAGGCGACAAAGCAAGGATTTTGCTCGGTCTGCAGCTATCAGATCACATGATGGCTTTCTTGCGAGGCCACGTAAAATTCACCGACTCCCGACCTGATTCGCTAACCTCAATATTTTGCTGATAAATCTCACCAAATCCGCTGACTTCTACGTTGTACTGACCCGCCGGTAAATTAGCATAAAGCATCGGGCCATCTGAAATGACGTCTAAAGCCAAGGCGCCCTGAGCATCGTAGACGCGGACTGCAACGTCGCTCAGATAATTACCACCTTCCTCGACGGCAAAAACCAGATTGAGATTGAATTCATCCGCCATTGCTTTGAGCGCGGCTTGTTCCTGATCACCAATACCGCCACTGACATAAGCAACTTCGTTATATTTTTTCGCAACCAACTCAGCCGCTTGCGCAGTAATAAAAGGAAGGCCAGAAATTATTGCCAGTAACCAAAGTTTCTTCGCAGTAAACTTATTTAGCATAGTCTGCTCTCCTTGCTAAAACGTTAGATTGGATACACCAAAACCCGTTTCAGGGTTGTATTGTGTTGAGCAAACAATATGCCAATCCTTTTGTGGGTCCGATGCTGTCTCACTAGTCATTATCAATAATGGCATGTAAATAGCAGTCAGTGTTAAGAATATAGATATCTTTATAGCTCTTTTGAAAATAGAGCCTTCTAACAAGCGAGCATCTAATGCGACTCATCGATTTCACCAACTGGCCAATAGCGGCTATAGTCGTGATTTTCGTTATCGCGACCATCGTCATTTTTTTAGCGGGTACGCGTATCACCTATTACGCAGATCGGCTGGCTGACGTAACTGGTCTGGGCGAAGCCATGTTTGGAGCAGTTATGTTGGGTGCTGCGACATCCTTACCCGGCATTGTCACATCCGTATGGACGGCTCACTTAGGGTACCCTCAACTATCAGTTAGCAACGCTGTTGGGGGCATTGCGGTGCAAACCGCTTTCCTGGCGATTGCCGACATGACCTATCGGCACGCTAATTTGGAACACGCAGCCGCTTCCTTAGAGAACCTAATCCAAGCAGTATTGCTGACAACGCTCTTAACCATACCGTTGTTAGCCATGACGAGCCCCGAATTCTCATTGTGGGGCGTCCATCCTGCCTCTGTTTTGCTGTTGAGTGCCTATTTTTTTGGCCAACGCCTGGTGGCCACCGCACGCACCGCACCCCTCTGGAAACCCAAGGAAACCGGAGAAACTCAGTTGGACAAGCCGGAAGTTGACCATACTTCAAGAAGCCAAATCGGGCGTTTGTGGTTGGGTTTCTCGGTGCTGGCTTTATTATTGGCCGTAGCGGGCTTCACGGTAGCGCAAACAGGTATCGTGTTGGCGAATCGAACGGCTTTATCGGAAACCGTGGTGGGCACATTACTTACGGCAGTCGCAACGTCTCTTCCTGAATTGGTGACAACCATTGCCGCTGTCCGACGGGGAGCACTTACGCTAGCTGTGGGTGGCATCATTGGGGGCAACAGCTTCGACGTGTTATTCATCGCTGCCGCTGACTTTTTCTATACCGAGGGGTCGATTTACCACGCTATCAGTCAACAGCAAGTATTCATTATTGTGTTGACAATGTTGCTAACCGGCATTCTGTTGCTTGGCCTACTACGGCGCGAGAAGAGTGGTGTTGGCAATATTGGTTTCGAAAGTGTTCTGATACTAACGCTTTACCTCGGCGGGGTTTTGGTATTGATGTATACCTGATGTGATTTACCTTTTCATTCCAAACTGGAACTACATAATCGATGAATAAAGAGACTGTTCCCTTTAGAGCGTCGTGCGCTCAAGGCATTGCTAACTAAGAACAACTCTGAGCGAATCGCCGCTGATGCTTGAGAATTATCACTCGAAATTATTTGGTTTGGCGCTTTTACAGGAATTGGTTTTGAAGTGTTAGCCATCTTAATGGTTTATATTGATGTGTCCGCAACGTTATTGTTTGATGGATTTCCTCTGTGATTATTGAAAAATTTACCCATTGATGTTGGCAGAATCCACCACGATAATCCTTGCTGTCTTGGCACCTTTAATCGGGGTTACAGCGGCAATCCACGCCCTATTTAACAAACGCGATTCTCGTTCGGCGCTGGGATGGTGTGCAATATGCCTTATGGTGCCGATTATCGGTGCGACGCTGTATGTACTATTCGGTATCAACCGGGTTGTTAGCCGGGTACGCCGCCTGCAGCTGGGTGAACGACGTTCGCCGCAACCTGTACAGCCCGGGACCGAAAGGAATGTCTGCGGGATTGAGGGACGCTTCGCCGGACTCGCGCAGCTTTCAGAAGCACTACAGCAATGGCCGTTGACCAAAGGCAATCGCATCATGGTATTGCATAATGGTGAAGGCGCTTACCCCGAGATGCTGGCAGCCATTACCGAAGCACAACACAGAATTAGCTTTGGGACCTATCTCTTTGAAACCGCCGGGGTTGGCAGTGAATTCGTCAAGGCGCTGGCCGCTGCGGTACACCGTGGTGTCGATGTGCGAGTGCTGATCGACGGAGTCGGCGAATGGTATTCTTGGCCTCATGCCAGCCGAATTTTACGCCGACATGGCGTGCCGGTCAGACCTTTCGCACCACCCAAGCTGTTGCCTCCCAGTATTCAGATTAACTTGCGCAACCACCGCAAAATCTTGGTTGCTGACGGGATTATCGGGTTTGCTGGCGGTATTAATATCGGCGACCGTCATCTGCTTAGTTCCAAAGGTGGGCAGGCCGACGTGCACTTTCGGTTTGACGGTCCTGTAGTGGAGCAGCTTGAGGAGGTATTTTTCGAAGATTGGGAACGGACTGGTGGCGAAAACCCTCAACCGCTGACGCTGAAATCTGAGTCACACTCATCAAGCGATGCTTGTTGCCGTGTGTTGACTGACAGCCCCAACGAGCATATGGACAAACTGACAGTGGCAATGACTGGCGCTGTCTCCCTAGCTCGGCATCGGGTGTTGATAATGAATCCCTACTTCCTTCCTCCCCGCGAGCTCATTGGCGCGTTGGTGTCTGCCGCGCTTCGGGGAGTAGAAGTGTCGATCATATTACCCGAACGAAGCAATCTGCCTTATGTACACTGGGCAACGCGCAACATGCTCTGGGAATTGTTACGCTGGGGAATTAATGTCTATTACCAACCGCCGCCATTCAACCATTCTAAATTATTCGTCATAGATGACGATTACGCCCAGGTAGGATCAGCCAACCTGGACCCCCGCAGTCTAAGGCTCAATTTTGAACTAATGGTTGAAGTATTCGACCGGAACCTCGCGCATACTTTAGCCCAGCACTGTCTTGCGGCCTGTGCTGAGTCCTGCAAAGTCACATTGGAAGAGGTGGATAGCCGTTCATTACCGGTAAAGTTCAGAGACTCGATTGCCTGGCTATTCAGCCCTTATCTCTAATTGCCGGTCTGCGTGCCTGATTGAAGGGTAGCGTCTTCGTCCTCCAATACATCTTCGACATAAAGCATCCTAAGCCAGACCAAACTAATCACAACTAAAGGCATGGCGACCAACAAACCGATAAAGCCATAGATACTCGCCAAAAGAACTTGTACCGCGATAATCAGTGCAGGCGGTAACGCAATCAAACTACGATGAATCATCGGCGTTATAAACATTCCTTCCAGGTTTTGCACTAACACAATTAATATCGTTGCATATAAACCGGTTATGGGACTGACCGAGAGTGCCAACAGCACCGTTGGAATACCGGCAATCAACGGGCCGAAATTCGGAATGAAGGTCATAACCCCGGTAAAAATACCCAAGGTGATAGCCAATGGCACACTTAACAACCACAAGCCTAAGCTCATCACCACGCCAAGCATGCTCATTGACAACAACTGACCCATAAACCAGCCTTTTAGCATGGTGTTGGAGCGCTCCAGTACAGCTGCCAAACGCGGGCGCCGGTGACGGGGAAACAATTGCAGAAATCCGTTGACATACAAATCTGGTTCTGCCGCTAAATAGATGCTCATCAGAATAATAATGAACATTGCAGCGAGAACATCGAAAGTCGTCGCAAAAACGCCACCCACACGCTGGAACAATTCCGACTGCCCTCTCAAGAAATCAAGTATCTGCGTCTTAGGAATGTCGAGTTGATGCAATAATTCTTGGCCCCAACCAAACTGGGATAATTGTTGTTTGAGGGTGGAGAAGG
>JAZBPA010000059.1:0-11598 GCA_036351435.1 Candidatus Competibacteraceae bacterium | reverse complement strand
ATCTTTTTCTGGCGCTATTCATGGTCAAATCCTGTTTCCAGCTAATGGTTGAAAAATCCCATAAAAAAAGCAAAGGTTTAGCTGCTTAAGAATAAGCAACTATTGTTCGCATTGCATTGCCAAATCCCGACAAAAAGTTGACAATTCACGACAAGGACCAAACTTACGAGTATTGATAGTGCAAGAAAAAGAAGGCTGGCGAATGCCGGCACGGATTCAACCTGCTACAGCCAACAGCCTCGTCCGCGTTGGTCCGCTGATGAACATACCGGTCGTACTGCGTGAGTTCGGCTGCGAACCCGAGACGATCTTCAGTAGCGTGGGGTTCACGCTGACGCAATTCGAGGATCTGGATACCAAGATTCCCTACACCACCGCGAGCAAGCTGCTGGCTCGCTGCGTTGCGGAAACGGGCTGCCCGCACTTCGGTTTACTGGTGGGCGCGCGTGCTGTCCCTTCGTTTTTGGGGATTCCAGGTTTCATGCTTCGCACTGCCCCCGACGTCGCGACGGCGTTACACGGTCTGATGCGTCATTTAGACCTGCACGATCAAGGCGGCGTGGTTACCCTCGTCAGGAAAAATGACGTCTCATGGTTTGGCTACACTATTTACGAAACCGGAGCAGAAGCCGTTGACCAGATTTACGACATGTCGGTGGCTGTCGCTTGTAACATCATGCGTGATCTGTGTGGTGCGGATTGGAATCCCACTGAAGTGCACTTCTCAAGACAAGCGTCGCATAACCCAGCGCCGTATCGCCGCTTCTTTCAGGCACCGCTGCGCTTAGAGGCGGATAAAAACGCGCTGGTATTCTCCACCCACTGGCTGGATCACCGCCCGACCTCTGCCGATGATCTTCTGCACCACTATTTAGAACAGGAAGCGAATAAGCTTCACCTCCACCGTGAGGGCAGTATCGTTAGCGAGGTGCGTCGGTTACTGCGCATGTCCCTGGAAACTGGGCAATGCACGGTTTCCCACATCGCCAAACGACTCTGCATGCACGAACGCACACTCAATAGGCGACTCCAAGCCGAGGGAACGACTTTCAGTCATGAGTTAGAGAATATGCGCTACGAGGTGGCTCGGCAGTTGCTCTCCGAGAGTAAGATGCCCCTGGCTAGGATCGCGACTGCTCTGCAATATGCAGATACGACGGTGTTCATCCGTGCTTTCAAGCAATGGGCTGGGATTTCACCCGGGCAATGGCGCGTTCGTAACGGACGCGAAGGATAGGGTTTTTCAAGGTAGAAGAACCCGTTGCAATATCCGCAACGGGTTCTGTTGAAAATAACTACCCTCTCTCCCGAGGAAAGAGGGGGAATTGGACAGCCCTTTTAGAACTGCTCTTCAGTCAGCGCCAGAGTGGATGCGCCGCCGGCCTTGATCATCTGCGCCAGTGCAGTGGCTTTGGGCAAGATTTGGTCGGCGTAGAAACGAGCGGTTACCAGTTTAGTTTCGTGGAAATCGGTGTCTTCGCCCGCGGCGAGTTTCTTCTGCGCTACCAAAGCGGCACGCGCCATCTGCCAGCCGCCGCAGACATAACCCACCAGCATCAAGTAGTTCACTGAATTAGCCATTGCTGCGCTCGGATCCTCAGCTAACGCGCCGACGAGGGTATTGCTTGAGCTACTCAGCGCCTGGATTCCGTCGGCTAAGGATTTCCGAATCGCCGCCATATCGTCTCCCGATGCAGCGCCCAGCTGTTGTTCAACAGCACGCATATCGGCGATCAATTCGATCATTGCCGCGCCCTTATCCAAGGGCAACTTGCGTCCCACTAAGTCAGCGGCCTGAATACCGGTCGTGCCTTCGTAGATGGTGGCGATACGCGCATCGCGGAAATGCTGAGCGACCCGGCTTTCTTCGACAAAACCCATGCCCCCATAAACCTGAATGGCCAGCGAGGCCACCTCAATGCCGATTTCGCTACACCAGCCTTTGGTAACCGGAATCAGTAAATCTAACCGAGCATGGTTAGTTTTGCGTACCGCAGTGTCTGGGTGATGTGCTGCCAAGTCCATGTGCATGGCGATGACGTAATTGAGGGCGCGCATTGCTTCGATCTGCGACTTCATGGTCATCAGCATGCGGCGTACGTCGGGATGATGGATGATCGACACCCGCTCACCGCCACGTGCGCCTTTCATGGCAAAACCCTGGATCCGTTCTTTGGCATATTGCACAGCGGCTTGATAAGCACGATCGGCAACGGCCAAACCTTGCACACCCACTTTGAGCCGGGCTTCGTTCATCATGGTGAACATGTGCATTAAACCCCGGTTGGGCGTTCCGACCAGATAACCGATAGCGTCTTCATACGCCAGTGAGCATGTGGCGCTGGCGTGGATACCCAGCTTGTGCTCAATGCCTACGCATTTGACGCCATTAATCTGATCCTCCAGGCTACCGTCGGCTTTGACCAGATATTTGGGCACTAAAAACAACGAGATGCCCTTCACGCCTTCCGGGGCATCCGGTAGCCGAGCCAACACCAGATGAATGATGTTGTCGGTCATGTCATGATCGCCCCAAGTGATGAAAATCTTGGTGCCGTTGATTCGATAGTGATCCCCTTCGGGGGCAGCTTTACACTTGACGTTACTGAGATCAGATCCTGCTGCGGGTTCTGTCAAATCCATCGTGCCGGCCCATTCGCCAGCAATCATCTTGGGCAAGTAAGTGGCTTTTTGTTCATCCGAACCGTGATGCTTGATGCATTCAGTGGCGCCTGCACCCAACAACGGTGCTAAGGCGAAGGACATGTTGGAGGCGTTCCACATTTCGTAAGTCGGTGTGTTGAGCAACTCCGGTAGGCCCTGGCCATCATATTCGACCGGTGCGGCTAAGCCGTTCCAACCGCCTTCGGAAAATTGCTTATACGCATCCGCAAAACCGTGCGGTGCACGTACATTGCCATTTTCCAAATGTGCCCCTTCTTGGCTGGATTCCCAGTTTAGGGTGGCCAGCACTTCGCTGGCAAATTTGCCGGCTTCTTCCAAAATGGCTTCCGCCACATCGGCTACGCCTTGTTCTTCATAAGCGGGCAATGCGGCAACTTGGTCCAGGTTAGCCAGTTCTTTGATCACAAAGCTCATGTCGCGAATCGGTGCGGCATATACGGTCATAGCAGGTCTCCTGGGGAGAGGAATCAATCGATAGAGGCAACTAACGAAAAAACGCCGCCAAATACTGCGGCGGCGCCCACAGACGTCAGTCGTTTTACAATGCGTTGGTCAACTCGGGTACGACGGTGAACAAATCGCCCACCAGCCCGTAATCGGAGACTGAGAAAATCGGAGCCTCTTCATCCTTGTTGATGCACACGATGACCTTACTGTCCTTCATACCAGCCAAATGCTGAATGGCCCCGGATAAGCCAATACCGATATACAACTCAGGGGCGATCACCTTGCCGGTTTGACCGATCTGATAATCGTTGGGGACATAACCGGCATCGACCGCTGCGCGGGTAGCGCCGACGGCAGCACCCAATTTATCGGCCAAGTCATCCAGCAATTTAAAGTTTTCACCGCTGCCCAAAGCACGACCACCGGCTACAACTACCCGGGCGCTAGTCATTTCGGGGCGATCCGATTCGGTGACTTCCTGGCTGACGTATTCGGACATACCCGCCGCTGGGGTGATTTCGGTCGCCTCTACGCTGGCTGAGCCGCCTTCAGCAGCGGCTGCGTCGAAAGATGTCGCGCGCACAGTGATCACTTTGATCGCATCGTTGGACGTCACGTTGACGAATACATTGCCGGCATAAATGGGCCGCACAAAAGTATCGACAGATTCCACGGCGATGATCTCAGAGATTTGCGCTACGTCCAGTAACGCCGCCACCCGGGGCATGAAATTCTTGCCCATAGTGGTGGCGGGAGTGATGACATGGCTGTAATCGGCTGCCAACTTGGCAACCAACGGGGCGATGTTTTCAGCCAGCTCGTGGTTGTAATGCGGTGCATCGGCCATCAAGACCTTGCCGACACCGGCGATTTTAGCGGCTTCATCAGCTGCTGCCTGGCAATCCTGTCCGGCGACCAGTACGTGGACATCGCCACCCATTTGGCCGGCAGCAGTGACCGTGCTCAATGTGGCCTTTTTGATGGTGGCGTTGTCGTGTTCAGCAATAACCAGCACGCTCATGATCAAATCACCTTCGCTTCGTTCTTGAGTTTATCGACTAATGTGGCGACATCAGGCACCTTAATACCGGCTTGGCGTTGCGGCGGTTCCCGGTAGTTCGAGTAGGCCAGACGCGGCGCAACATCGACCCCCAATGCATCGGGCTTGATGGTTTCCAGAGGCTTTTTCTTGGCCTTCATGATATTGGGCAGCTTAACGAAACGCGGTTCATTGAGGCGCAGGTCCACAGTAATCACACTCGGCATGGTCAAGGCGTCTGTTTCCAAACCGCCGTCGACTTCCCTGATCACGGTAGCTTTACCATCGCCCAGTTCCAATTTGGAGATGAACGTGCCTTGGGCCCAACCCAACAGAGCGGCCAACATTTGGCCGGTTTGATTGGAGTCGTCGTCGATGGCCTGTTTGCCGAGCAACACCAGTTCCGGTTGTTCTTTCTCAACCAGGGCCTTAAGTAGCTTGGCAACCGCCAGGGGCTGTAGCTCGGCGTCGCTTTCCACCAGAATACCCCGATCAGCACCCATGGCTAATGCGGTACGAATGGTATCTTGGCTAGCGCTGGTTCCCATGGAAACTGCGATGATCTCGCTGGCGGTACCAGCTTCTTTCAGACGGACGGCCTCTTCCACGGCAACCTCGTCGAAGGGATTCATCGACATCTTGGCATTGGCGATATCCGGACCGGTTCCATCCGTCTTGGCTCGCACATTGACGTTGTAGTCAACGACTCGCTTAACGGCAACTAATACTTTCATTCTTCACCCTTTAGATTTTCTGACGATTAGCAGATACCCGCTGACGCGAGCAACTAAAATCCTCTCCAACAGGAGGTCTATCAATTATATGGCAATATCACGAGGATACCATCGTAAAGTGGCTCTTTGCGGTCGACAACCCATCTATCGCCAACTACGCTGATTTTGTACAGGGTCGTTGGCTTCACAACAAGCCGATAGTATTCACTCTGTCACAAAGTCGCAATATTACCCTTCATAAACACAGGAAGTGATTAAATTTTAGCGTAAAAGGTGGATTCTGCTTATGCGAGACAATACGTTCAAGGCATTGGTGCTCAATAAAGATAATGATGATCGCACCGCCGCCAACATCCACAACCTTAGTGAGGGTGACTTACCGGAGGGGGATGTGCTGGTAGCGGTGGAATATTCCTCACTCAATTACAAGGACGGCTTGGCGGTTACGGGTAAAGGCAAAATTGCTCGTACGTTTCCCTTGGTGCCTGGTATCGATTTGGCTGGAACCGTATTAGAATCCTTTGCACCGGATTACGCCATAGGTGACAAGGTGGTGTTGACTGGTTGGAGCGTGGGTGAACGTTACTGGGGTGGATATACTCAGCGTGCGCGACTCCGATCGCGTTGGTTGACGCCGCTGCCGTCTGGTCTAGACACTTGGCAGGCGATGGCGCTAGGCACTGCCGGGTTTACAGCTATGCTCTGCGTGCTAGCCTTGGAGGGCGGGGGACTAACTCCCGCTGTAACCAAACCTGTTTTGGTAACCGGCGCTAGCGGTGGGGTAGGTAGCATAGCGGTCGCATTGTTAGCTAGGCTGGGGTATACCGTAACAGCTGTGACCGGTCGTCCAGAGAGTCAAAGTTATCTGAGCGAATTAGGGGCCAGTGAATTTGTCGAGCGGGAGGCTATGGCTGCCACTGCCCGTCCCCTGGAAAATCAGCGCTGGGCAGGGGTGATTGATACGGTTGGTAGCACCGTTTTAGCGCGTGCTCTAGCTGAGGTTGATTACGGTGGGACGGTTGCCGCTTGCGGTCTAGCCGGTGGCGCAGATTTGCCGACTACGGTGATGCCGTTTATTTTACGTGGCGTAAATTTGCTGGGAGTGGATTCAGTGATGTGCCCTTCGTCCAAACGGTGTCTGGCTTGGACTCGTCTAGCGCAAGATCTACCCAGTGATGCACTGGTTCGGATCGCGGCGCACACTGCCGCATTGGAAGACGTTCCCGCCTTGGCGGCGGATATTATTGCCGGCAAGGTCAGGGGGCGGGTTGTGGTAAACCCTAACCTATAGCGGCTATCTTCTGCTAAGCCGCCGCCATAAGGATCGACTTTGCAACAGTAAGCCGTTACAACGGATGAGGACTAATGTTGCATTGTCAGCTTGATCGCCTGCCCATTTAACGGCTCGTGCGACAAGCTCGCAAGCCGCTTTTTCAGGGTCGCCAGCATTAGCGGATATCCAAAACTCGGCTTCGCTCAGGTAACTCCAAGCACCGTCGCTACACAGGGCAAACAAATCGTCAGCCATAACCGTTCCAGAATTGATTTCAAATTTTGGCGATTCGTCGCCGCCAAGGCTGCGATATAAGCGATTCTGCATCGGGTGTAAGGCCATTTCCGTCTCGCGGATTTCGCCTAATTCGAACAGCATCTGTGCCGCTGAATGATCACGGGTACGCAGTACCCGCTTGCCGGCACGCAGTTGATAAAGTCGGCTATCGCCGATATGTGTCCAGTGGGCTTGGTCTTGATGCAGCCACAACGCCACCAGCGTAGTGTGTGCTGTGCGCGATACGGTTTCCACCGCAGCTTGGGCTTGTTGAACATAGCGCTGTAATGCTTCGTGCGGTTCTCGCTCCAGCAGTTTTAATTGCTCACGCACAAACTGCTCGGCTGTCTTAACAGCCGCTTGTGCAGCCAGAGCACCGTCACCATGGCCGCCCATTCCATCGGCGACGACAGCCAACAAGGAGCGTTTGTCAGGCGTTGCCCAGACGCCCCAACAGTCTTGTTGTTCCTCGCGTTTGCCTAGTGCGCTGGCTCCCCCCCAGTGCCAGTATGGATGCCAGTTGGCAATCATGGTGATTGTTCCGGGTAAGTAACCAGCTTAGCTAACTTATCCGCAAACTGCTGGTATAAGCTGGGGATGCTCTCCCGCCACCACCAACTTGCAGCTAACACGGTCACTAGTCCTAACACCACAACGAGAACAGTGAAAGGGGATTGATGTTTGGGGCTGAGGCAAGCGACCATAACTGTGGTGTTGTCTTGTTCAGGATCGGCCGCGTTCATAACGGCCTCCAACAATCGTTGGCAGATCATGTTACCTGCTGCATGTGCATTCATTTGGATTGCGATATTAGCCTCACTAAGCGTCAACAGGCCGTCACTGGCCAATAATACGCGATCACCCACTTGCAAAGGATAAGGTTCCTGGGTGATATCCACTTGGTGGATTAACTCTCCCGTTAGGGCGCTGAACAAGGCGTTGCGGTCAGGGTGGGCTTGGGCGTCGGTGGCGCTTATTTCGCCGCCTGCAAGCTGTTGCGCCAGCACGGGGCGATAAGAATGATCCTGGTTAAGTCGGGTCAGTTGCTTGTGTCGGTATAACCAGAGCGGAGAATCACCGACACTAATCCAGTACAGCCCTTCTTTGGCCAGCACGGCGGCTAATAGTGTACAACCCATCCCGTTCAAAAGGCTAGGGGCCGCAGCGATTTCCAGGGCAAGTTCGCGGTTGGCATGATCCAGTGCGCGACGCAGTCGCTCGGGGATGTTGCGTGCTGAAATGGCTCCGTAAGCATCAATGAAACACCGTATCGCAGTTGCACTGGCGCGATCACCTGCCCGCTCCCCTCCCATCCCGTCGGCCAGCACCAACAGCAAGTCACCGCTTTGCAGACTGGCAGGGAGTTCAAAAATGCCGTAATCGTCTTGTTGGTACTCGCGTTTGCCCTGAATGCGGCTCGCGCAGTGCGCACCTACCCTCATTCAATCCCCTTTATCGTCTTGCCAGTCAAAATCCGGGCCGCAGAAGGGCACGAAGTGCAACTGCGTCTGACCGATCAGGATAATCTCATGACCTGTCAACTCTTGAGGAGCGAGCACCGGTTGATCGTTCAAATAGGTGAGATTGGTGCCACCACCGTGCTGTAAATAAAACCGTCGGCCGCGCGGATCATAAACAATAGCGGCATGGCCGTTGCGGGAAATTTCTAAATCACCGAAATCCAGTTGTGCCCGCACCTTAGGTCCGCGACCGATGCTGTTCAAGCCATATCCCAAGTTTAAAACGCGTCCGCGACCAGGACCTTCGGTAATGACTAACCAGCCCACCACCGGGTCCTGCATGCCTTTTTCCTGTGCTTCCGGGCCTGTCCCACCGTGGAATAAGCGAGTGCTATCGACTTCCGGCAACTTCTCATCCGAATCGGCACTTTTGCTTTCTGCACGTTCCGCTTTCTGTCGTTCTAATGGTCGAGTGGGGGGCGTATTGATGCCATCATTAAGCGTCTGGACCCGCCCTTTGCGATCACGTCGAATGGCCATTACTTAGCCTCCTCAGCAAAATAACCATCAATATGGAGCTGATATCCGTACTTGCATGCTCATGAGCGGCCATCTCCCCAGAGTGGTGCTTCACGAAAACGCAGCCGTACTTCTCCGAGTTCAAGTAGATCGCCGTCACGCAGCGTTTGGCTGCTCACCTGTTTGCTGTTAACCCAAACGCCATTGGTTGAATCCAAGTCGGAAATGGAAAACACGCCATCGCGTCGTTGCCGTAACTCGGCATGGTAAGCAGAGACAGAGTCATTATCGAGGTGTAGATCGTTATCAGCGGCCCGCCCAATCCGATACGCTGGACTATACACCGCGAACTCCTGTCCCGAATCCGGTTGTTCGATCAGCGCTAACAGGGGTGAACGAGTTGTCCGCAGACGCCGCCCAATGATGAACAGAATAAATAGCAGCGCTATAGTGGCAGCGCCTAACCCTGCCCACCATTGCCAAGCACCCATTGAGTCAGCGAAATCCGGGGATGCTTGTGAGGATAACGGCTCAGTCGTACCTGACGGTGATGATGCTGTTGTGGGGTCTGTTTGGAGCGGCGGGGAAGAGGATTTTGCCGCAAGGCGAGTAGTCGGTTTGCTCGACTGAGTTACCGAGAGCGCTTCCGCGGTAAAGGTTTTCTCAAACACACCACCGGCAGCGATGAGTCGAAGGGTTAATACCTCATTGAAACTGGGCAGTTCTTGGGAGAAGCTTCCGCCGCCTTCGGTGATAGCCATGATTTCGGCGAAAGTTTCAGGGGTTAACGTACCCTTGGTTAGCGCTGCGGCGAAATAACCACCGGTCTCCTCAGCCAAACGTTGCAGCCGCTGTAATGCCGGGCGTTGGCTGTCTCGTTCGGGATAACCCAAGCCGATAATCATGATCCTTGCAGTTTGCGCCGCTTGCAGCACATCGTCGTAGCGATAGGCGGTGTCTTCGGCCATTGCGTCCGAGAACACCCATAACGATTTGCGTGCGCCTTCAACTCGTTCCAGTAGCGCGATGCCATCCAGCAGACTGCGGTAGAACGCTGTACTATGGCCGCGGGCGACCAGTTTATCCAGCGCTTCTGTTAATGTGGCTGGCGCACTATCCACTGGGGCGAGCACCGCCAAATCTTCGGCAAAAGCGGCTAACCCTGCTCGTTGCCAAGGTCTCAGGGTTGTCACCCAATTTTTCAGGAGTTGCTGTTGCCGCGCCACGGTAGCAGCGCGTGCCGGATTGCTGACATCGACTAACCAGAGCATTGCGCTGGTCGCCCCGTCGCTGGCGAACGGTTGCCAGCCGATGACTTGCGGGGAAGCGCCATCCACAGCGAGTTCAACGCGTTGGATAGTGATAGGAGCGAGCGGGCGGAACTGGCAGTACAACTGAGGAAGATCCCAAGAGCACTGTACTGTCGCTGACCAGGGCGTATCATCAGGTTCGGCATAGGCTGCACGGGTATATGGCCCGGCAACTAGCAACAGACAAAATAGCCCCTTTAAAAACGGCAAGAATCGGATTGAACACCCGTTGAACAGTTGCTTGATCAGCGCTAATCCTCCCGTACCAATCGAAACCCCAACCCATAATCGCGACTGTCGGGGCTTCGCCCATTACGGTCAGCTGCGCGTACTAAACGTGGCTCATCATCCCAGGAGCCGCCGCGCACCGCGCGACTACCTACGTTAGGTTGCTGACGCGAACAACGCTTTTCTGCTCCGCGGTAATTGGAGGAAAACTCAGAACAAGTCCATTCGCTGACATTACCGAGCATATCGTACAGTTTGAGGCTATTCGGCGAATAATTGGCCACCTCAGCAGCTGTGGCCTGCTGGTCATCACAGCCGTGAATCGATTTGGCGCTCCAAACCCGTTGGGCAGTTTGGTCTGCCACGTTGGCATACTCGCAAGCATTGGCCGGATCATCTCCCCAGTAGCGTACAGTTCCGGTTCCCGCTCGCGCAGCGTATTCCCATTCTGCTTCCGTCGGTAACCGGTAGCTTCGCCCGGTTTGTGCAGATAACCAATTTGCATAATCAGTCGCCTCTTGCCAACTGACTTCTACCACCGGCTGGCGGTTCTCGTTTAAAGTCATGCCCTTGTATTGGCCACTGCTGTGGGTCGGTTTGAACAGCCGGTACTGTTCATTGGTGAGCTCATGTTGACTTAACCAAAAACCTTCCAAGCAGACTTGGTGCTGGGTTTCGTTAGAATAATTCTCCTCTAGTCCGGCTGGACTGCCCATTTGAAAGCAACCGCCTGGAATACTTACAAAAGGCATGTCGATTCTGGGTTCGACTTCAACTTTTAGCGCTAACGCTCTGGCCTCTGCTTCCCGTATTTCTGCGCTTAATGTAACAAGCTCACGGTTGTCCGGGTGCAAAATCTCGGCTTGCTTGATAAGGGCTTTAGCCTGGACAAAGTTTCCCTGCAACAGCTCAATGCGAGCTTGTTCGGTATAATCCAGCGCCTCCAAACGGCGCGCCGCTTCCTGTTCCTGTTTGGCCTGTTGCGCAGCCAAGCGACGGCCCTGCTCTGCTTGTTGTTGTTGCTGTTGCGCCTCGTGGGCGCGCGCCTTGTCCTGGTAGTCTTGGTAAACAGTGAAAGTTGCCCAGCCTATCGCTACCACCAATATGGTGAGCAACGCCCCTAAGCGAATATTTTGCTGCTGCTTGCGCCTACGGAGCGGGGAGGGTCGTTGGACTTGTTCGGCAGTCTCAGTTTCCGGCGGTGTGGCTTCGTCTGCATCCGGTTCTGGATGCCGGGCCGGGGCGGGCGCTGAAGGTGCTAGGGCCTGCGTTCGGGGCTCGTCTTCCTCGTACGATGCCTGGTTGATGTCAGCATCGAAGGCAGTTAGCGCGGTTCGCGGCTCATCGCGAACGGGTTGGTCGGCAGTCGAAGTCAGAGGATCGTCGGGTAGACTGGGAACAGCGGGTTGCTGGGTTAGCGGTTCGAGTTCAGGAAGCGCTCGCTCGGCAGATTTGTCTAAGTTGAGCGGGTCGTCATCACCAGGTTTAACAGTCGGTTCTTGATTGCTTCCAGCGCTCGGCAAACGTCTCTGGGTAAGTAGTCTGGAGCGGAATACAGGCAATAAAGAGGCTGAGGATTTATCTTCTGATGTCGATTTGTCTTGCGGCTTCTCTTGCGGCTTCTCTT
>JAZBPA010000058.1:0-18616 GCA_036351435.1 Candidatus Competibacteraceae bacterium | reverse complement strand
GGAGAGGTGATTTTAGCTTCGCCCTGGATGCAGTCCACGCCGAGTTCCGTGTAACGTTCTACCGAATCGTGCGGTTCCACGGTTTTGATCACCCGTTGGACTCGCTCCATGACCTCGGCGAAATCGAAATCGGCCTGAGCGGATTTAAAACCGAACTCTTCGGCCCGTTTGATATGAGACAGGAATTTGGCGGACCGCAGCAACGCCTTAGAGGGTACGCAGCCGGTATTCAGACAATCGCCACCCATTTTGTGTTTTTCAATCAGAGAGACCTTGGCTTTCACCGCCGCACCGATATATGCAGTGACCAAACCCGCAGAACCCGCCCCGATCACTACCAGATTGCGATCAAAGCGCTTGGGCTTGCGGTAACCGCGCAGCACTTGCCGAGCCTTAATAAACGCCACCAATTTTTTGGCTAACAGCGGGAAAATGCCAAGCAGTACAAAAGAAGCTAATAGGCCAGGGGAGAGAATGCCGCCCAGCGAATCGATTTCAGCAATCTGAGTGCCGGCGTTCACATAAACCAGTGTGCCAGCCAACATGCCGATTTGGCTGACCCCGGCAAAAGTCAGAGTGCGGATTGGCGTTAATGCCATGACTAAGTTAATCACGAAAAAGGGGAAAATCGGCACCAACCGTAGAGTAAACAGATAAAACGCGCCGTCCCGTTCGACGCCCTGATTGATCGCTTTGAGCTTGTCGCCGAATTTGGCTTGAACCCAGTTCTGCAACAGAAATCGGGAAACCAGAAAAGCCAGCGTGGCGCCGAGGGTAGAGGCGAAAGACACGATAATCGTCCCCCAGAGCAGACCAAAAATCGCCCCCGCCACCAGGGTCATAACCGCCGCGCCGGGCAGGGATAGGCCGGTTACGGCGACATAAATTCCAAAAAAGATCAGGGCGGTTTGCCAGGGATTAGCCTGGAAATAACTATCAATGGCTGCTTGTTGGGATTTAAAGAAATCCAGGCTGAGGTATTGGCCTAAATCAAAGGCGAAAAAACCGTAGATTAAAACGGCAATCGCTGCGAGCAAGACAATTTTGCTTTTACTCATCATGCAGTTCCTGTTGTTTCGTGCCAAGGCTGGCATTCCGTGGATACCATACGTGGCAAATGGCACACTAGATTCGAAAAGCTCGAATTTACAACACCATCATTCTGATAAAAGAGGATTTATTAGTAGCTGTGGATATGGGTATGACGATTTCAGTACCTCTTAATCCAACTCCACGACTCAGTAAACCCTACTGACTGCGGCTGGCTGGCGGTATGTCTTGATCGCTGAGGCTGGCTGGCAGTATGCCTCGCTTTAGCAATGCCGCTTTACCGCGCACTGTCATGTCGCTAGCGAATTTAAATTGGTCGCGACTATCGATGGGGTAGGCTTTCAGACGGTAATGGGTATACCAGGGTTTTTCAGCCACGATCACCGCAATCGGGCGAAAGATATGCAGAAAAGGGCTGGTCAGGGCGACATCGTGCAATATTTGTCGAGCAATTTTGGCATCATGTTCCGGTGCCAGATAAAAATCGGCCACGCATTGGAGGTGCCGTTCGCCATCAGTATCGTTATAGATGGCAGTATCCCAGATTTTGGCATGCGGAATGGTAACCATGGTGTCGTCCGGGGTGAGAATGTGCAGGGCTCGCAGACTCACCGAACGGAGTTCGCCGTAGGCATCATCAATTTTTATCCAGTCGCCGGGCCGATAAGGCCGTTCGTAAATCGAAATAACTCCGGCAATAACGCTGCTGACGTAATCCTTAAAGGCAAAGCCAATGGCGATACCTGCCACGCTCAAAATCGCCACGAAGTTCTGCAAGCTCGGCTTAATGATCATCGGTAACAGAAACCCAATGGTCAAGACGACGATTAACAGGCGAAAGACCGGTAGGGAGGGCAGGAGGTAAAGCCGAAACCGCCCCGATAAGCGTTCCGATAGCCACGGAATCAAGCGGTCAATGGCGATGATGCTCAGCCATGCGCTGGCGATGACGATAGCAATCTGCACCCACTGCAACTGGCCTAGGTCACGGAACAACTTCGCGAAATCAATATCGTTCATTGTTTTTAACCCGGGCTGTCGACCAAAAAACCTTCTCCGTTTAGAGTTTCCCGCACGCTGTGATAGGCCAATGGGTTAATTTGCCAATGCTCTTTGAGCTTTTCCAAGATGCCTAACTGGCTCAAGCTGGATAAGACCCGCTGGATCTCGAAAGGAGACAGCGGCAACAACTGGCTTAGCAGTGGCGTGGTCATTCCATCATGCAGCAACAAGGTATGCAGGACGAACAGTTCGCCTTGGCCTACCGAGTTGGGCAATGCAGGTAGCCGGAGGTCTTGCCAGGGCTTAATCCAAACGGTTTCAGCCGCCTCATGCAGCGTGTGTTTATCGGTCTCATCTTCGGAAAGCTGGCCAAGACTATGCCGCCAAATTGCCCAGGCCACCTTGGGATTGCCCCGGCTGTAAGCCGCTAAATCGACCAAATAAGTCGATAGTTTCCAGTCACCCCAAGGACTGTTTTCGGCCTCAGCAGTGGAATCACCGTTATTAGTAAGCGTTGGTGGCGGGATAATGAAATAGCCGTTGTCCGTTTGGCGAAAGATAATCGGTTGCTTTTCATAGCCTTGTGCCAAATGGCTGAACCAAATCTGTAACCGTTCGCTATCCAAGGCTTCTAAGATCCTGACATCTGCAACCAGACCATCGACCCCGAGCGCTTTGCTTAAATACACCCAGGCCCAACTCGAACACCCCAGTAAACAGCGACCGGGCCAATTGGCTAGCCAATATAAAAATTGGCGAATGAATTGTAATCCTTCGGTGTGGCGCAAATAAAACTGAGCGAGAGAAGGCACTACAATCGGAATCGCCGGGTCTTGCGGCAGATTATCCAGCCACGTGTCAACGCCGGTGAGTAATTGTTCAGGCGAGGGCGGCTTTAAAACAAACAGATTATGGCTGAGAGCCCAATAACGTAGTGCTTCGATTTGACCACTGCCGGGCATGGCAATGAGCACGGACAAACGATCTGCATGAGTATCGGGTTTTAGCCAATCGTAAAAGGCATCATCCAGTGCTGGGCGCAAGCTTGCCCAATCTGGGGTGGGGGCGATTTGATCACGCAATGTCTCCGGTAATCGCTGCAGTTCTTCCTGAATTAACTTATCTTTACCGGGTTCTGTGTGGTGCCGAAAGCGCCGGCGTAGATCGAGAAACCCCTTACGGGCCGTTTCTCTGGCAGATGGTTTGGGTCGAGAAAATTGCTGCAGAGGAATATAACGCCAGAGTGGCTTTTGCTCCGCCTGGGCAGAGTCGGCTTGGGACTCAGTCATGTCGATTCTGACTCAGCCCGGTACAAAGAAACCCGATTGAACGCTTCCGGTTCCTGCAAATCCGGTAAGGTGCTCGCGCTAATTTCTTCGATCTTCCGGTAAGGCGGCTGATCAAGATTCTTGACCCGCGAATCGGCGACCAGCACATGGGCGGAATGATTCAGAAACAACTCCAAGAAATGTCGGTTCGAGCTGTCATACAGCACATCGGCGGCAATGATCAGATCAGGCCTGTCGGCTATTTCATCCAGCGTTTCACAGGTGTGCAGGGTGGTTCCATTGAGCGCGGCGTTGGCTTTAGTAGCACCCAGCGCATCCGGATCAATGTCACAGGCGATCACCTTGGCGGCTCCCGCCATAGCCGCTGCGATAGCCACAACCCCGGACCCAGCACCGAAATCCACCACACACCGCCCGGCCACTAACGACGGATTGTGCAATAAATAATGCGCCAACGCCTGACCTGCTGCCCAGCAGAAAATCCAATACGGCGTGTTCGCTAAAATGATCTGGATTTCATCGCTGGTAAACGGCCGCTCCATATTATCCGGATCAATCAGATATAACCGGAGATCCGGGCATAACGGCAGTGGGGTTTCTAAGATACGAGCGGCGGGAAGGGTACGGCGGACGGTGCGGGTTAGCCAATCCCGATTCACAAACACTCACCTACCGAGCCGGGTCGGCAGCGACGCCGGTCGATCCAAATCGTGCTATCCAATTTAGCGCCGCTGAAATCGGCGTCGTCAATCCGGGCGCCATGGAGGTCTGCCCCGGAAAGATCGGCTTGCGAAAAATTCGCGCCCAACAGATTAGCGTTATCCAGCTTGGCGCCTGTCAAAACTGAGCCCTCGAAATCAACCTGTTCCATAATGGCACGGCTGAGCACCGCATCCTTCAGGTTGGCGCCGGTCAACCGAGCATCGGTCAGGTCCGCTTGACTCAGATCGGCTGCACTGAGCTCAGCACCGATCAACACCGCCTGATTCAGATCCGCTTGGTACAAGCGTGCCTCCCGCAAATTCGCTTGTACCAGATTAGCGCTGCTCAACACCGCCCTGTCTAACCGAACCTTTTCCATGGAGGCCACAGTGAACGAAGCACCGGCCAATTGCGCGCCAACCAGTCGCGCATTGGTTAGCCGAGCATTATTGAAACGGGTGCCTTGCAAAATAGCCCTACCCAAATCGGCGCCGCTCAAGCGTGCCTCCGACAGGTCAGCATCGGACAGGTTAACCCGCATCAGCACCGCTTCCCGCAAATCCACCCCACGCAAGTCAGCAGCGGTTTTATCGCAACCCAGCCAGTTGACCCGGCGGGCCGGTGGGTCGGTACAAGCCGCCCACGCGGAAGGTCCGACAGCGAGCAAAAGAGCAACAATAACGAACCGGCACGCGCTAACAGTCATCGGGCAATACGCCTTAATGTTTTAGGGAGAGAAGACTAATTTCGCCACCTCCCGGAAGTGGCTGACGAAGTGTACCACTAGACCCTGACTGATGTGGTCCGGTAATTCTTCGTAATCGCCGCGGTTGGCTTCCGGCAACAACAATTCGGTGATCTTGTTACGGCGGGCAGCGATGATTTTCTCACGCACCCCGCCAATCGGTAGCACTTGACCAGTCAAAGTCAGTTCACCGGTCATTGCCAACGGACGAGCCGGTTTTTCGTTGCGGGCCAGTGACAGCAGCGCAGTAGCCATGGTAATGCCGGCGCTAGGACCATCTTTAGGCGTCGCGCCTTCCGGAACATGTAAATGCACGTAAGCTTCGTCGAAAAAGTCCGGGTCGGCTTTGAATTCCCGCAAGTGTGAACTGACATAACTGTACGCAATCCCCGCCGATTCCTGCATCACCTCGCCCAAGCGCCCAGTGAGTTTGAAGCCCCGGTTCTTGGTGTGGACGCGGGTCGCCTCAATGTTCAACGTCGCTCCGCCTAGCGGTGTCCAGGCCAAACCGGTAACAACACCCACCCCGGCAGTCGGTTTCTCCTTGCGAAACGGTGGTTTACCCAAATAATCCTCAACGTTCTTCACCCCGACCCGGATCGACGTTTTGTCATCGTTCACGACTTTAACCGCCGCTTTTCGAATGATTCGTCCCAGTTGTTTTTCCAGGTTACGTACTCCGGCTTCTCGCGCATACCCTTCTATGACCTGACGTAGCGCCGTATCAGTCAGTTTGAGTCGCTTGCGGGGCATACCGGTCCGTTCCAACAAACGTGGCCACAGGTGATTTTTAGCAATAGCCATTTTCTCGGCGGCGATATACCCCGACAGGTGGGTCGTTTCCATTCGATCCAGCAACGGCCCCGGAATGGTATCGAGCTGATTGGCTGTGCAGATGAACATGACTTTGGATAAATCGAAACGCACGTCCAGATAGTGATCCAGAAAATCGCTGTTTTGTTCCGGATCAAGCACCTCTAATAAGGCTGAAGCCGGATCGCCGTGATAAGAAGCACTGATTTTGTCGATCTCGTCCAGCATGATTACAGGGTTGGCGAATTGCGTTTCCTGCAACGCCTGAATGAATTTTCCGGGTAGGGCGCCGATATAAGTCCGTCGGTGGCCTTTGATCTCCGCTTCGTCACGCATCCCACCGAGACTGAGCCGATAAAACGGCCGCCCCAGAGCGGCAGCCACTGAACGACCGATGGAGGTCTTACCCACCCCCGGCGGACCAACCAGCAACAGGATAGATCCGGCGATTTGCCCTTTCAGCGCGCCCACAGCCAGGAATTCGATGATGCGGTCCTTGACGTCTTCCAACCCGTCATGATCCCGGTCCAGAATCTTGCGAGCGTGTTCGAGATCCAAGTTATCGGTGGAATACACACCCCAAGGCAGGTCGGTGATAGTATCCAGATAATTGCGGGTGACGGCGTATTCCGGTGAACCGGCCTCCAGAATGGACAATTTATCCAGCTCATCCTGGATGCGTTTCATGGCCGCTTCCGGCACCTCGCGATGCTCCAGTCGCTCCTTAAAGCGCTCCACATCAGCGGTGCGATCATCCTTGGCTAGGCCCAGCTCCTGTTGAATCACTTTGAGCTGCTCGCGCAGAAAGAACTTGCGTTGCTGCTCGGTCATTTTATCTTCGACCTGCTTGCGGATCTTGGTTTGCAGCTTGGCTACTTCCAGCTCTTTCTTGATCAGCACCACAACCTTCTTCATGCGTTCCAGCACCGGCGCAGTTGACAGAATGTCCTGCATATCTTCCTTGCTGGCGGTGGTCAGGTTGGCGGCAAAATCGGCCAACGGTGACGGGTCGTTAGTATTGAATCGGCTCAAGAAGAATTTCAATTCCTCGGAATACAGCGGATTCAGCGGGATCAGTTCCTTTAAGGTGTTCACCACCGCCATGGAATAGGCCCGTAGTTCCTCGGTATTGACGAAGTCATCGTCATCCAAATACTCCACGCATACCCGATAGGGCGGAGTGGCAGACAGCCAGCGGGTAACGCGAAACCGCTTTAACCCTTGGGCAATGAACTGAATCCTGCCATTTTGCCGAGCTAGATGATGGATACGGACCACTGTGCCGACCGGGTAGAAGTCTTCAGTGGTCGCTTGCTCAGGATCATCCGGCTTGACCATAATCAGTCCCACGGTGTGGTGATCTTCACGGGCTACCGCTTCCACGGTCGGCAACCAGGGATCTTCGTTGAGTACAATAGGCAAGGCTTGCGCGGGAAAGAAGGGACGTTCCGACAGCGGCAATAAATGCAGCGTCGTGGGCAACATATCGGTCGCAACGGCGATGTCTTGCTTAGACTCGACTTCCGCATCTTGAACAATTTCGGCTTCAGCTTCGGCAGTTTCGTTTTCAGTCATGATAAATTCGGGATCAAGTTAGTTAGCTGTCAGTTAGATGCGGTCGACAACGCGCTTTATCAAGCCCGGCAGTTAGATTACGCAAATGCCGCTTTGCCAAGCGGTTATTGGAGTCCGGTTTATCATGCAATACAAACTATTAGACTCGACCTACGGCTATGAAGGTTTTTTCAAACTAGAGGTGCACCGCCTGCAACATGAGCTATTCGCCGGTGGTTGGAGCCCGCCGATAATCCGCGAATGTTTGGAGCGTGGTCATGCCGTCGCAGTGTTACCGTATGACCCGCTGCGGGATGAAGTGGTTTTGATCGAACAATTTCGTATCGGTGCTCTGCATGCGCCAAGCGGTCCGTGGTTGCTGGAAGTGGTAGCAGGAATTATCCAGCCGGGCGAGGCCAAGCTGGATGTGGCGCGGCGTGAAACTCAGGAGGAAATCGGTTGCGAACTGCTCGACTGCGTGCCGATTTGTGACTATTTAGTCAGTCCCGGCGGCACATCCGAGAATATCGCCCTGTACTGCGGTTGGGTCGATGCCTCGCAAGCCGCTGGCATCTATGGTTTAGCCGAAGAGCATGAAGACATCCGTGCTCAGGTATTGCCCCGTAAAGAAGCGCTGCAGTTGCTACACAGCGGTCGGATTGTGTCGGCAACTCCTTTGATCGCCTTACAGTGGCTAGAGACGCACTATCAGGAGTTACGTACCCGCTGGAAACAACACACCCAATAAACAGCCATTTTTTTACTAAAAAATATCCAAATCACCCATCGTGTAATACAGGCTATCTTTGACCAAGGATGTGGCTAATGGTAGCTGGCCAAGCATATTGCTGACCACGACCTCGGTAACGTGTTGATCACCACTCCCCCCAGCTCGCCAGTCCTCGGGTAACCAGATGTGGACGGTTTGTGCGCCGGTGGTTGCGGCAACCTGATCCAGAGCACGCAAGATTAAACCCAGCCAAGAACGCTTACAGAGCAGATCGACAATCAGTAACCGCTCGTCACTGCGTCGAGTCACGGCCCAGCCCAGCAATCGCCCCAAGCCGAAAAAACCCAGTAACGTGTAACGATGAACAGGATTTTGCGCATAGCGCCAGCGCAGATAAGCACCATCACGCGCGAGGAGTAAAGCATTCCAGGGTAATAGTCGTGCCCACAGCTGATCCAAGGCCGGATTGCTCCAGTCCAGACGTCGGACCCGCAACAATGGAAATGTCAGAAGGCGTGGTTGGCGGGTCAGTTCAACGGCGAATTCGATCTTGTCGTAGACTCGGACTCGTTCCCCCAACAGAAAGGGGCGACGACCGGGAAAGCCGTAGCAGAACGCTTCCGGATGCTTGCTTGCAATGACCCCGAGTAGCCGACGCAACAACGTCGTGAACAGGTTGCGTGGACCCAAGTGACCGCGTGCGGTGGGATGCACCATCACATCGCAGATCTGGAAAAACGGTATCGGCTTGCCCTGCAGATAACCGCGCAAAGGAATGGCCCCTGCATGGCCCAACAACCGATTCTCCGCATCAAATACCAGTTGGGAATGAACACCAGCCGTTCCTGTGCCTTTATACTTCCACTGCCACTGAGCGGGTGTGATGATCTGGTTAAAAACCTGCTCGAACAGGGCGATGACAACCTGTTCGTCGCCCGTTTGATAAGCCCTGATGATAA
Organism: Candidatus Competibacteraceae bacterium; assembly: GCA_036351435.1. GTDB lineage: Bacteria > Pseudomonadota > Gammaproteobacteria > Competibacterales > Competibacteraceae > JAAUQA01. The sequence continues at coordinate 9,772 of JAZBPA010000058.1, read as the reverse complement.
TGTGATCTATTGCCATGAACTGCTATGAATTGCTATGAATTGCTGTGAATTGAGGGATGTCGGGAATGTCGATGACTATTAACGGTGAGAAGTCGGCGGATTCTCCCATGTCCCGAGCTTCGATACCACGGGTCTCAGTTATTATCCGCAGTATCGGCCGTCACACCTTGCGTGAGGCATTGGATTCCATCGCGCTGCAAACCTATTCGAATTTGGAAATCGTGGTGGTCAATGCTCTCGGCACAAAACATCCGCCATTACCCGAGCAGCACCGCGGCATTCCCATTCGTTTTGTTGACAGCGAGCAGGCAGTAGTCCGCAGTCGTGCCGCAAACACTGGGATGGCACACGCGCAAGGCGATTACCTGCTGTTTCTGGACGACGACGACTGGCTGTTGCCGGAACATATCCAGGCGTTAGTCGATGCGCTATCCCGCCATCCTAATGCCAGTATCGCTTATGCCGGGGTGGAGTGCCTACGCTTTGACAGCGAGGGGCGTTCCGAAAGTCTGCTGATTTACAACCATCCCTTCGATCCGATCCGGTTGCTCTATGAGAATTACATTCCCATGCACGCGGTATTGTTCGCCCGCCGTTGGTATCTCGAAGGTTGTCACTTCGACGAAACCTTGGACACCTATGAAGATTGGGATTTCTGGCTACAACTGAGGCAACGAGGACCGTTTATCCATGTCGATCAGATTAGCGCCGTCTATCGGATTGACCCCACGAACCAAATCGGCACTACTGCCAATCAAGGGGTGATTGGTGCCAGCGTGGAACGAATCATTGCCAAATGGCGGGCCAGTTGGACCGATACCGAATTACGCCAGGTGTTTGAACATGCGAAGTATCGGCAAAAGCATCAGCAATTAAAGCTCCTGGAAACCAAGCACTGGGAGAGAGCAGAGCAACTTCAAGCAGAAACCACTGAACTGCACACAAAGATAGAGACACTGACGAACCAACTGGATGACCAGAAAACCCAATTACAAACCTCAGTAGCTGAACTGACCGCTATCCAAACATCCTCAATCTGGCGGTTCAGTTATCCGTATCGCTACTGGATGACCCGCTTGCGCAGCTGGTTGGCGTCCAAACGACCGATCCGGCATGTGAAAACCGTAACCAAGCCGCATCCCGCTTCTTCTATTGATGTCATTATCCCCGTTTATAGCGGCTATCAGGAAACCCGCGCCTGTCTGGAAAGCGTGCTGGCAGCAAGTTGCCAAACCGTTCATGAGATTATCGTAATCAACGACGCTGGTCCCGAACCGGCCATCACGGCTTACCTGCACACATTAGCCGACGCAGGGTCTATTACTCTGCTACATAACAGCGAAAATCTAGGCTTTGTGTTGACTTGCAATCGCGGCATGGCACTGCACCCGCAACGGGATGTGGTGTTGCTCAACAGCGATACCGTAGTGGCCAATGATTGGTTGGATCGTTTAATAAAGTGCGTTTATCAAGATCAGCAGATCGGAACAGCCACGCCATTTTCCAATAACGCCACCATCGCCAGTTACCCCCGATTTTGCGCAGACAATGCCTTACCGAAGGGGTATTCGGTTATGGAACTGGATCGGCTGTTCGCTCAGCTCAATGCGGGCGAAATCCTTGATATGCCTACCGCTATCGGCTTTTGCATGGTTATCCGTCGGGATTGTTTAAATCAGGTCGGCACTTTCGATACCCGCCATTTCGGTAAGGGCTACGGCGAAGAAAACGATTTTTCGATGCGTGCCAAAGCGCTCGGTTGGCGTCATGTGCTGTGTGCCGACACGTTCGTTTACCATGCTGGTAGCGTCAGTTTCGCGGATCACGACAACGCACAGAAAAACCAAGCCATTGCAAAACTTGCTGAAATCCACCCCGACTATTTACCCCAAGTGCATCATCATATTGCCCAGGACCCGGCCAGAGTGTTGCGCTTGCGAGTGGATTTGGCGCGTTTCTGCCAATTAAACACTCCGGTTTTGTTGTGGATCGGACAATACGAACAGTTGGTTGGATCTGTGGGAAACTCTGCACGGGTGCTGTTGTTGCAGCCGGTCGACGATAAACAATTTGCGCTGTCTTGGTTGCAACCGGGCGAAGTGTTTCAGCTGTTCTTCGCACTACCGGATGAACTGACGGCGCTTCAGGATTTTCTAGGGCAGTTGGGCATCCAGCATCTACAGTATCTGCCCATGCCGGATGATTATCCGCAACTACGCGAACTACCCCGGCAGTTGGGGGTATCTTGGGATCGTGGTTTGCCTGACGGTTGGCTGGATGGGTTGCCGAAACAGGAACAGCGTGCTGTATCAGTGGAATCATTATTACCGTTCGCAACTACCTTCGCTTATCAGCGCTTTATCCATTAACGCCGCCTGCTGGCCACGGTAAGCAAAGCGGGTTTTCACTGCCCAACCCAACCGTGCATAGAACATCTCGCAATTCGTGGCGACTAGGTGGAGACGAGTCACATTAAGGACTTGCGCATGCTGGATTGCCTTGCGCACCAAAGCGGTGCCGACACCCCGTCCACGCCACTGAGGTAAGACAAACAGACTGGTTAACCAGGGGGAGATATTCGCTAACTCCTGCGGTAATTCCTCTTTATGCGAATCTTCCTCAATCAGGCTGATTGACCCCAGCAACTGACTACTTTCAAAGGCGATCAGCGTAGTAGGCAAGGCATCATTTGAGGCATGATACTGCAGTTCTTCCAAGGCATCGGTGTAGCGCCACCACGGTAATTGAGTACGCCAAAAATCATCTTGGCAGCGGGCTAACGGCTCAGTGAAATGGGGGTAGCTTGACAACAAATTGAGTTGCATTCGACATCATCCTCAGTGACCGATTTCGGCCGCGTATTGGGAAGACTTACTGCATAATATGCGCCAAGCTAACGGGATGGGCAGGTGATTTTACGTCGTCGCTCGGTCCATTGAGCGAGCGCGATACCAGACAAGATCAGCAACAGCGCCGCCAATGCATTCCAACGCGGCTGTTCGCCCAAAAAAACGATGCCCACCACGACTGCCCAGAGCGGAATCAGATAATTGATTTGCGAGACGAAGCTGGGGCCCGCCGAGGAGATCAGTTTGAAATAAACCACCGATGCTGCAGCGGTAGACATCACTCCCAAACCGATTACCGCCAGCAACGAATTGAGCGAAGGGGTAAGTTGCCAAGGCGGTTCGATGACACACGCGGTTGGGAGCATGATGATACTGGCTACCAGCATCACGCCAGCAGCGGCGAGCAATGGATCGCTGGGTGGACGACGACGGGCGATGATCGAATTGACCGCGTAACACAGCGCTCCGCCGAGAACGGCCAGTTGCGCAATCAGCACTGGCCCGGTATTGCGCAGTCCTTGCCAAGCCTCAGGGCCCAGTAACATCACGATACCGATAAAGCCCAGCACAAAGCCGCTGATCTTGCCGGAATGCAACCGCTCTCCGTCCAGGAAGAAATGCGCCAGCGTCAGGGTAAACAAGGGCATGATCGCCATCAAAATACCGGCCAAGCCGCTGTCAATCTGTTGCTGCCCCCAGCTAATGAGGAAAAACGGCAGGCAGTTACCAATAATGGCGATAGCGATGAGAAACAGCCATAGTCGTCCTGAACCCGGTAAGCGTTGTTTTGTGGCGTAAACCAGTCCCAGCAGAATAACCGTGGCGATAAACAAACGAGCAGTTACGACCACAATCGGCGGTAGCGTACTCACCGCAATTTTGGTCAACATGAACGAACTACCCCACATGGCGACCAAAGCGCTTAGCAACAACCAATCGGTCCAACTCGCAGTAGCCGGGGTATGCGCCGCACTTGTTTCTGGCATATGGGCTGAACAGAACTAGCGCACTTTTGAGAATTTCATTAGACGCTGTTTTAAAAAGGATGAAAGGGAGTGAAGGACCTATGCTGAGCTGCGATCATAGCATGGACTATCCCATGATCAGACAAAGTTAGACCGATGATCACAACTGATCGCCGCAACTATCCGACAGATTTGAGCGACGATCAATGGGCGTTGCTCAAACCGTTGTTGCTGGAACCGAAAAGTGGAGTGAAGCGGGGCGGGAGAGGGCAGCCCACCCGAATTCGCCGTCAGCTGCTCAACAGCCTGAGGTATAACGCAACCCCTATAAATCGATTCGATTCCAGAGACAAATCGCGCCATAAAACAAAAAGATATAGTGGAACCAATTGGTCAAATCTAATTGGTTCCACTATATCACGCCGACAACGGCCCGGCTTGGGAAGTGGTTACGCCGCACCATTTGGGGAAAGGGCAGGCCTATACCAGCTAGATCCGGTTCAGGGCATCTTCCACCGGGTCGCTATCCACGGTGACTTCAATCGGCGCTACGCCGAAACCGTCGTTCGCCAAGATGTCCGCGAGTGGATTGTCGAACGGAACCCCAAGCACGGTTCCAGCGTCGCCGTGAAACAGGCATAACCCGAAGCCAAAGGCGGGCACGCCTACCTCGCATTTCGCCTCGAGTTCGATCGCGTAGTTCCTGCCTCGTCGCAGCAGCGCTGTGACGTCGGCACCACTACTGTCGCTGACGTCGACAGCATCGACTTGGTTAAGGGCATCGGCTAAGCCACTCAGACCCAAATCCGCAGGCAGGGCAAACTCTGAATCGAAGCGCTCGGTGAAGAAGGTGTTGCTAGCGACCACCAGACCGGTCACCAGATCCCGCACCTGCAGGGTGGCGGTGATCTGCGCATAGGTGCTTGGGGTACCGGCAATCACAAATCCCCCGCTCCAGGCCACCTCCGTGGCAATCTGCGTGCGCAAGGTCGTAGAGTAAAGCTCTTCCTCCGGCTCCGGGATTTGCACCTCCCGCACCAGTTTGGCCGCAGCACTCAGATTCTGCAGGCTGGTGTAGGTTCTCTCGCCGAAAAAGCCGGTACTGACGGCTGACACCGTGAGGGTCTCTAGCTGAGGAGCTCCAGTCGGGGAAGCGTTGCAAATTTCCAAGGGTTCCCAAACCCGCTGCACATTGCTATCTGCGACCTCCTGCACCGTTGCGCAGTCCGGGATCATCTCGCCGACCCCAATAGTCGTGGTGGCACCGGTCACCAATGTCAGAGGTTCCGCCATCACTGGGAAGGCGCCGCCGAAACACAATCCTGCCGCCAACATAAACAGTGCGCGAATCGGTCTCGGCCGTTGGAATATGCAGCAGTTCATGTGATTTATCTCCTCAAAAAGACCGCCTTGGCCAAAGCTAAGCGCACACGGAAGGCTAGGGCCGATCATTGCGTAACCTCCTCGACTCAGTTTTTCATCACGCCGAAAATTTTCGGCCCTTTTACGATTACCGTGATAGATGCCGTACGAGCGCAACATATAGTTATCCAACCTTGTTTACCACTACGATGTGTGGGTTTTACCTCGGGAAATCTTATAGAACCAAATTTTCATCACGCTGATACCGCAGCCGAACTTCTTGTGTATCCTACCCAGCCAACCCAGCCTTAGCGCTGCGATGATCTGCTCACAGGAGCACCCACCGGTGTCCGCAGTGGTGAATGTCGTCTTAGGGCCGACGCCGTTCAGCGGGTTTGTATCAAAGATCAAGTCATCGTCAACGAGCGCGAAACGAATCTTGCCGAGTCTGGACGTGGGCACGCCCTCCGGAATGCTGGTGTCCGGGCACATATCGATATCATCCCTGACTCCGTCTCGGTCCTTATCGTCCTTATCCAGGTTCTCAAGGACCTGGGCAAGTTTGGCCTTCACGTCATCCTGAACCGTGACCGTCACCGGGCTCACCTGGAATCCGCCGCCGGGATCGAAACGAGTCGAAAAGGTTAAAGAGGTCACGAGCCTGTCGGTTGCGTCGGAGAAAAAGCAGCCTCCCCCGGTGATAAAACCAGACACATTAAACACACCGCCGAATATCTGGAACGGGAAGATGCCGACCACCAGAGGACCCAGGTCCTCACACTTCGCCTCAATCTCGATGCGGTAGTCGCGTCCGCGGACGAGTTGAGCCGTCAGATCCGCCCCCGTGGAACTTCGCAGCGAGGTCCAACCGAAAATGGGGTTCAATGCACCGCTCCAGTAATCGGTCGGCAGGTTATTGCCCAGGTCGAGGCGTTCGTCGAGAAAGGTATTGCTCGCGACGACCAGGCCGGTCGTCAGATCCCGGACCTGCAGCGTCGCCACAACCTGCGTCCAGGCCGGGATGAATGGCTTGCGGTTCCATAACAGTCCTGCCCATTCGATCTCGGTGGAGACCTGCGCTGCCAAAACCTCCATACCGACCTCGCCTTCCACGGGCTCAGGTATTTGAATGGTCTGTCCGATGCGACCGATCGCCACACCGTAGCGGATCAGATCTTCGTCGTCTGGAAACGAGATTGTGGGCTCTTCATCATCTTCATCTATGGGTCCCTTAATAGAAAACTTCAGTCCCGGCCCGGCTCTGACCCGCAGGGAACCGGCGGCGGCGTCAGCCAGGTCGCAGTTCACAGTTGGAACATCACCGAAATCCTTCAACTTACCGTCATCAAAGAATTGGAGGGAATCGGTTGTTGTATCGCACTCGGTATAGTCGAATGGCCCTAAGGTCAGGGACTCTCCCGGCAGCACCTCGGTCGGAAGCACTTCGGTCTGGGCATGGGATACCAACGGCACGAGTGCAGCAAGGCCCATCGCCAAGCGGCGGATCCAGGGGCACAGCCCTGTTTTTCTTATCGTTTTACGCGTAGACATGGTAGTAACCTCGGGTTCACTGCGGGTCGAGCAGGTCTTGCACGGGATCACTGGCCACCGTGACGGAAATGTTAGTGGCGGAGAAACCATCGTCGTTCAGGGCTGGGAAAAGGGCGTTCTCGGGCAGGTTCAACAGAGTAAGCACATCGCTTGAGAACAAGCATGCACCGAAGCCCAGCACTGGGACCTGCACGTCGCACTTGGCCTCGATTTCGATCGCGTAAGTTCTGCCACGCACCAGGTAGGCGGTGATGTCGGTCCCGGAACTATTGGTGATGTCCACGATTTCGATCAGATTCAAATAGTCGGCGACCGCACTGGCATCTTCGGGAATGATGATATCGAAGTCGGCGTCAATCCTTTCGAACAGGAGGTCATCGCTGGCCACCACCGGGCCTGGGTCACTGACGGTGGCGTCGGTTACATCGCGGATCTGGAAGGTCGCGGCGACTTGGGCGAACGTGCTATCGATGCCCGCGACGATGGCGCCGCCGCTCCAGGCAACCTCGGTCGCGATCTGAACTGGAAGCACCGACGAGTAGGCCCCGCCGCTCGGAACCGGTATCTGGATATTGCTTGACAGGGTGGCTACCGACAGCACGTTCTGGCCAAAGAAAGTTTCGGGGTCGGAGCTGAGCCCTGATGCAGCCAGCACTCGCAACGGTGCTCCGTCGCTGGCATTGGCGTTGGCCACACAGTCGGCGGTCGCTGGAATTGCTCCCGTCACGGGCTCCTCGGTAACGCAGGAGCCCGCGCTGGCGGTGATGTCGATTTCCGTGGTTGTCCCCGGCACGACCAGGGTCTCGGCCCGAACGCTTGTTGCACCCAGCAAGGCGGTCATTGCTACGCCGGACAGGAAAGACCCCGTCAGCAGGGAACGGAAGTGGAGGTAGTTCATGCTCTTTAAACCCCTAAGATTGGTTACGCCTAGCGCAACAGCGCCGAAGAATTGCCGACCGCGAACCGCTGCCATCAGCGGAGCGGCGCCTTGCCTGTGGTTGGAAGCGGGGCGGTTTGGGCGTGGAGAGCTCAGCTGCATCCCCGTGCTTAAAGGTTAACAGCGATGCGATAGGCACGAAATTAGCCATTTGGCTATTTCTTACCCGTGGGAACCTAACACCTATCAGTTCATTTAGAACTGCGTAGATAGTGCTTTATTGAAGTCTTAGCGCAACTAAAAATCAAACATTTAGCCGCTATGATTTATGCGAAAATAACAACTGATAGGTGGCAAGTTGGTGGACCCCAAAGTCAAGACAGCAAAACGCTATCTGTGCCGCCACCCGTTCTTGGGCGCTACCGGCGGCGATGCCCGCCAGACAGTCCCCGGAACGCGGCGGACTGGCCTTGGCCATCAGCTCTTTGAGACTGCCGAAGCGGCAGGTCGTGTCGCCTACCGCATGGGAATAATCAGCCATCGGTCTTTACCCTCATTTTTCCAAGCGCGGGAAGATCTGTCGCCGTTCCCTTCGGCTTTCGGTGCGGTGTCCTGATTTCCCGGCGAACCTGAGCAGGCGTTTTTTGAGCCCAACGTTGAAACGCCCGGCGGAAGCTGCGTTCATCGTAAAAGCCTACCCGCTTGGCAACTTCCTCCATACTCATGCCCTCGTAGGCAAGCAATTCCAGAGTCCGATCGTATCGGGCTGAATCGATAAGAGCCATGGCGCTGGTGCCCGCCGCCCGCAAGCGCCGTTGCAGATTGCGCGGGCTCATAGCCAGTTGGTGTGCCAGGCCGGTCACGCTGTAATCATCCTGCTGGGCGTTTCGGACCACGGCGGCCCGGACCATGGCCAGCCAATCGGGCTGGTCCAGCCCCAGTTCCCGACGCAGATGCAACAATTGGCGTTCGAGGGCTTCGCGCGTGGTCAACGCGGCTTTTCGATTGCTCTCCTGCAGGGCATTGGCGTGGAATACCAGGGCATTGTAAGGTGCCCCAAAGACGACCGGAACCCCGAAATACGACTCATAAAGCGCCACGGGATTGCGCGCCGCATGCCGGAATTGCACCCGGGTCATGACCTCGTAGCCAAACTGCTCGCGGATTATTCTTGCGTTTAACGCGATGCTAAATTCCCCGCCCAGACCCGCATCGGATTCGTCCAGCGGGTGATGAATTCGAAAGCCAACTTCCGCACCGTTGGGTAGTAGCGAAAGATCAAGCCGATCGGCGACCAGATCGCAGTTCTGCGTACACAGATTCAGATAAGTTTCCAAATCAGGGGCCTGCGTTATGATCCATATCGGCGTGCCGAGAAAGGTGATGGGAATCCGAAGGGCCATGTCCAGCGATACATTTTGAGCGGGGTAAATTTTCTCCATCAGGCGCAAAAAGCGGGGCAGGAATTCCTCGTTTATCCGGCCACTGGGACTCAATAAGGCGCTGAGATCGATCCGAGTCGAGGCGATGAAACGCTCCAGCGGCAGCCCCAGTTTAGCCGCAAAGAGAGACGCAACATGGCCCGTGCTGGCCAAAATGGTGCGAGTTTGGGGTCGTTCATCCGAAGCAGACATGATACGCCTTCTCGATATGGAGTAATGACTGTGGGACAGAGCAAGTCAATTCGGGCAAGTATAGCCTTGTCTGTCGCGAAAAGTCCGGTTTTTGGCGGAAATGCCCCTGGCAGGGCCAGAGAAGGATGGGCATATTACTGAGCCATTGAGTGTGAGCCGGGACAGGCCAAGCTGGCTGTAGAACTCAAAGCCCTTATGGCGAACGGGTTCATCATGGGCATCCGCCGTTTACGAAAGCTCTGGGCCATCTCGCTTATCGTGGTCGGGCGTTACCCGAGTGGGTCAGCACGCGCAAACCCAATCAACCTTGAAGTTGCCGCAATCCTCTTACCTTAGGAGTCTCAAAGATGAAGAAAAAAATACTTATTTCAATACTCACTTTTTTTACCCTAATGAGCTTGATACCAGTATCACAAGCAGGTAAATCTAAACCATGGCGAGCAAACAATCATACCGATCAAGATGTAAAAGTCTTTTGGGAGGCAGATGGCTGCGCTGGAGTTAAACCGCATTGTGATAGTCTAAAAGCGGATC
>JAZBPA010000057.1:0-2858 GCA_036351435.1 Candidatus Competibacteraceae bacterium | reverse complement strand
CCAACTGTTCACGCAAATCATTCACTTTGCGCCTGAACCGCTCGGCGGTTTGGGGCTCAAGCATGGGGATGCAGCGGCTGCCGCTGCCGTCAATCAGGGCTTGGGGGCTGATGGCGGCGGTCTAGCCGCTCAATACGGTCATGTGCGGGCTCTGGATGGGCTGACTGAAGCGGATTGGCAGGCGATCAACGAGCAGTATTTGCACCATGACGATCCACAATTTGGCCAGACCGTTAAGGATGAAATCCGCCAATTGCACACCCGCATGGCTTATGCGGCACCGGCTCCGATCGGTTTGGGCATGGAGAGCACCACGCTACCCGACACCCAAGACCGGGTACTGGAAATCCAGAGTTTGACCACCCATTACGGACGCATTCAGGCGCTGAACGGTATTGATCTGCAGGTCAATAAGGGCGAGCTGGTCGCTTTGGTCGGCTCGAACGGTGCGGGCAAGACCACCCTGCTGCGCACCATCGCCGGTCTGCAACCCGCTAGTGCCGGTACGCTGAAATTCGCCGCTCAGGACATTACCCGCTTACGCGCTGACCGGCGCGTCAAATTAGGCATTTCCCTGATCCCGGAAGGCCGTCAAGTGTTCGGCCCCCTGTCGGTGGAGGATAATTTACGCTTGGGTGCGTATAGCCGTCCCCGGGATGAACAAGTTGCCGCAGATCTGGAACAGATGTACACCCTGTTCCCGATTCTCAAGCAGAAACGCAAGCAGGCGGCGGGCACCTTGTCCGGCGGTCAGCAACAAATGCTGGCGATGGCGCGGGCACTGATGGCGAGGCCGCAATTGTTGTTGCTGGACGAACCGAGCATGGGCTTGGCGCCAATTCTGGTGGAGGAGATTTTCAATACCATCCGTGAGCTGAAACGCCGTGGAATCACCACCTTTTTGGTTGAACAAAACGCTGCCGGGGCGCTGGCCATCGCTGATCGAGGTTATGTGATCGAAACCGGAGATATCGTCTTGTCCGGCTCGGGTCAAGCCCTGTTGCAAGACGACAAGGTCAGAGAAGCTTATCTCGGCCGCTAACGCGAGGAATCCACTATGGGTATTCCAGGCTATAGCTTAGCAACCCTGCAACAGTTCGTCGGGCGTGAACTGGGGGTTTCCAATTGGGTCACTATCGATCAAGCGCATATCGACGAATTCGCCGAATGTACCAACGATCATCAATGGATTCATACCGACGTGGAGCGTGCGAAAAAGGAAAGCCCTTACGGTGCAACGGTCGCGCATGGTTATCTGACCCTGTCTATGCTGTCGCCGCTGCAAAATGAAGTCGGCTTGTTGCCGGACGATGCCAAGCAGGGCGTCAATTACGGCCTCGACCGAGTGCGTTTCATGACCCCAGTGAAAGCGGGTGCGCGCATCCGTATGCATGTGAAGATTTTGTCCGTAGAGGGTAAGGGCAATGGACTGTTGGTGAAAACCCAAAACACCTTCGAGATCGAAGGAGAGAAAAAACCCGCTTTAATTGCCGAATCACTGGCGTTTTTGATGTAGAGCGCAACGGTGCTCAACTGGAGAGTTCGGTGACTAAGCCAACTGCAGAGACCACGCCGGAACAAATCCTGGCCGCCCTGAAACGCAACGACGTAACGGCTGAGCAGCTTTTGGAAGCGGTCAAGCACAGCGGGTTGACCGATGAACAACTGCTGCAAGCGGTTGAGGGACGGCAGATCAGCGCTAATGCCACTGACGGCGTACTCGGCCCCAATCCCTTCGTCGGCATCCGGTTGCAGGACATCGGTGCCACCGCCGGGACCATTCTCAAGCAGGCCGTTAAGCAACCGTTGACTGCAGCACGTCATCTCGCCGGATTCGCGCGGCAGGAATGGCAAGTCATCAAAGGTGAATCCGATTTGCGGCCGGCGCCGAGCGATCATCGGTTCAGCGATCCGACCTGGAATGAAAATCCGCTGTATCGGCGTTTCATGCAGTCTTATCTCGCCGTGCGTCAGGAACTGGACGAGTGGGTGGACGCTACCGGTTTGGAACATCGCGATGCTGAACGAGTACGCTTCGCCTTATCCCTGGTCACGGAAGCGCTCGCGCCGTCCAATTGGATTATCCATCCCGCTGCGTTGAAACGCTTGCTGGAAACCGGCGGGGCGAGCGCCGTGCGTGGAGTTCAACAACTGATTGATGACCTCCGGCACAATAACGGGATGCCCTCCATGGCCGATCGCACCGCTTTTAAAGTCGGCGAGGATTTGGCCAACACACCGGGTTCCGTGGTGTTTCGCAACGAGGTCTGCGAGCTGATTCAATACAACCCGCGCAGCGCCAAAGTCTATCGACGGCCTTTCCTGTTCATTCCCCCGCAGATCAACAAATTTTATCTGTACGATCTGTCCCCTAAGAAAAGCTTGATTCGCTATGCCTTAGAGCAGGGGTTACAGGTATTCGCCATCAGTTGGCGCAACCCGACCCCGGACCAGTGGGACTGGGGTTTGGAAACCTATATCCAAGCGTTAGACGAGGCTATTGATGCGCTGTGCGAGATCACTGCTAGTCCCGATTGTAATGTGCTTGGTGGTTGTGCCGGTGGTATCACGGTAACCACTTTGCTAGCGCACTTGGCGGCTCGCAACAAACCTAAGGTCAACGCGCTGACCTTGATGGTAACGCTGTTCGACATGAGCGCCGAAACCCAATTGGGAATGTTCGCCAACCCGAGCACCATCGCTGCCGCTAAGAAACACTCCGCCAAGCACGGCGTGCTGGGAGGTTCCGAAATGGCGCAAGTATTCGCTTGGTTGCGCCCTAATGATTTGGTCTGGAATTACTGGATCAATAATTATCTGCTGGGCAATCCGCCACCGGTGTTCGACGTACTGTTCTG
>JAZBPA010000056.1:0-15487 GCA_036351435.1 Candidatus Competibacteraceae bacterium | reverse complement strand
TCGTGTATCCGTTACAGAATGATCGGTTGTTGCGTGCGTTACGGGGTCAGCCGGTGGATGTCACCCCAGTTTGGATTATGCGCCAAGCCGGTCGTTATTTGCCCGAGTACCGAGCGACCCGGGCCCGCGCGGGAAGTTTTATGACGCTTTGCCAGACGCCGGAACTGGCCTGCGAAGTAACCCTGCAACCCCTGGCCCGCTTTCCCCTGGACGCCGCGATTTTATTTTCGGATATTCTGACCGTGCCGGACGCGATGGGTTTAGGGCTGAATTTTGTCGAAGGGGAAGGGCCACAATTCCAACAGCCGGTGCGTTCAGCGGATGACATCGCTCGCTTGCCGGTACCGGACCCGGAGCAGGACTTGGGTTATGTCATGGATGCCGTGCGCTTGATTCGCCGTGAACTGGCTGGGCGGGTGCCTTTGATCGGCTTCGCAGGTAGCCCTTGGACATTGGCTACGTACATGGTCGAGGGTGGGGCGAGTAAAGAGTTCGCCTTAGTGAAAGGCTTGTTGTTCGATCAACCCAAGGTGATGCACCAACTGCTGGATGTCATCGCCCGCAGTGTGACGGCTTATCTGAACGCTCAGATTGCGGCAGGAGCGCAAGCCGTGATGATTTTCGACACCTGGGGTGGTGCGCTTTCACCTGCCGCGTATCATGAATTCTCCCTGCGATATATGCAGTCCATTGTTGACGGGCTGACCCGCGAAAGTGACGGACAGACGGTGCCTGTAGTTTTATTTACCAAGGGCGGCGGGATGTGGTTGGAGTCGATGGCGGAAACCGGTTGTGATGCGCTGGGTGTGGACTGGCGGGTCAACATCGGCGATGCTCGCCAAAGGGTGGGAGCAACAGTGGCATTACAAGGCAATCTTGATCCGTGCGTGCTGTATGCCTCACCCGAGCGTATTCGCCAAGAGGTGGCGACGGTTCTGGCCGATTTCGGAACAGGTGCTGGGCATGTCTTTAACTTGGGTCACGGTATCCACCCGCAAATTGATCCGGAACATGTGCGGGCTATGGTTGACGCCGTGCATGAACTAAGCCGGCCTTATCATGCAGGTAAGGCGGGTTAGTCGGATTTAACTGCCTCGCCTAGTCCGGCTTCCTTCAAAGCGTGGCTTATAAACGGCACGGTCAGTTTACGCTGTGCCGCTAACGAAGCCCGATCTAAAAGCTCCAATGCCTCGAACAGATGGTCTAACGGTTGACCGTAGTGGCGCAATAAATACCGCTCGACCTCTGGGCTCAATAGCAACCCGCGAAGTGTGGCTCGCAGGCGTAGGGCTTGCAAAATCTCCGTCTCATTCAGCGGTTTTAGGCCCAGCGACAAGCAACCGGCCAAGCGCGAGCTGAGTTGCGACAAGTGTAAACCCAATTCTTGCGGGACGGCGTTGCCAGTAATCACTAAACTCCCCTGCGTGCCCTGAACACGCTCGAACAGATTTCGTAGTGCCAGCTCCCAATCATCTCGTCCAGCGATGCGTTGCACATCGTCGATGCAGACTAATGCTAAGTTTTCCAACCCATCCAACACCACGCAAGGGAGTTGCTCAATGGTTTGCAACGGCAGATAAACCGCTCCGGTGCCATGATCGCCGACGGTGTGGCAAATTGCTTGTAATAAATGACTTTTACCAGTACCTGCTGGCCCCCACAGGTAAATGTGCGGTTCCCAGGGGCTACCGGATAACCGACGCAATGTCTCGACTACTTCAGTATTAGCGCCAAGCACAAAGCTCTCGAAAGTGGCGCTTTCTTTTAATTCCAGCAAAAGCGGTAGCTGTTGCATGGTGATGTCTTAGTCGTGATAGATAATTTATGGGGCATTCGCCTGTTTCCCTTTGGATAGGGCACGTCGCCCCCATTCCCAAACGTAAATGCCACCGCTTGATACGGTGGTCAAGGCCACCCCGGCGATTAATCCAATCAGTATCGGTGCGGGCAATGCCATCACGCCCTGGTCGAATAGGATAGCCAACACTAAGAGGATTTGCACAACGGTGTTGAGTTTACTGACAAACAACGGCGACGCTTCGAAGGACTCGATCAAATAATGATAACTAAGCGCCCCGCTGACAATGACGACATCCCGTAAAATGACTAGCACGACTAACCAAACCGGTAAGTTGCCTTGCCAACCGAGCACCACAATAGCGCCCATCAGTAACAGCTTGTCGGCCAATGGGTCTAGAATACTGCCCAAATAAGTGGACCAGCCGAAACGTTTGGCCAGAAACCCATCTAGCCCGTCGGACGCTCCGGCCAACAGGAACAAGAGCAATACCGTGCTGTAGCGCTCCTGCAGCAGCAGCCACAGAATTGGCGGAACCAGCAGGATGCGCGCAGCGGTAATCAGATTTGGAATATCGCGGGGTTTCAAGATAGCGGCGACTGACGGTTATCGACAATAGCCATGCTAACATAACACAGTTGCGCAAGTTGCGCTTTTTGGGGAGGAATTCGCTTGGCAGATCAAGCACAACCAGGGCAGCCGCCGCTGAGTTATCGCGATGCCGGGGTGGACATCGATGCCGGTAATCGACTGGTAGAACGGATCAAACCGATCGTGGCGCGAACGCTACGTCCGGAGGTGTTAGGCTCTGTTGGAGGATTCGGTGCATTGTTCGAATTGCCCCTGCATCGCTATCGGCAGCCCGTGCTGGTGTCCGGCACAGACGGTGTCGGCACTAAGCTGAAACTAGCTATAGAAGCGGAACGGTATGACACCATCGGCATTGATTTAGTCGCTATGTGTGTCAACGACATCGTGGTGAGTGGTGCCGAGCCGTTGTTTTTCCTGGATTACTATGCCACCGGTGCATTAGATGTGGATACCGCTACAGCGGTAATTCAAGGTATCGCCGAAGGTTGCGCGCAAGCAGGCGCTGCTTTGGTTGGGGGTGAGACGGCGGAAATGCCGGGAGTTTACAGCGGTGGCGATTACGATTTGGCCGGCTTTTGCGTTGGGATAGTTGAAAAAGACGCCTTGATTGATGGCCGTAGTCGGGTCGCCGTCGGCGATGTGTTGATCGGTTTGGCGTCGTCCGGGCCGCACTCTAACGGCTATTCGTTAATTCGCAAAATTCTGTCGGTCACTGAAACGTCGCTGTCTACCCTATTCGAATCCGGTACGCTGGCAGATGCCTTGCTGGCTCCGACTCGCATCTATGTTCAATCTTTGCTGCGACTGCTGCAAACTGTCGAGGTTCATGCCTTAGCCCATGTGACGGGCGGCGGATTACCCGATAACCTCCCCCGCGTGTTGCCCGATGAGATGCTGGCTGAAATTCATCCCAATACTTGGCAACGACCTGTAGTGTTCGACTGGTTACAACAACAAGGCGGTGTGACGGACAGCGAGATGTGGCGCACCTTCAACAACGGCGTGGGCATGGTGATCTGCGTTGCTGAGCAAGATGTTGATACAGCATTGACGGTTCTGCGAGACTCTGGCGAAACCGCTTGGGTGATGGGTGAAATCAAACCCGGTCAAGGTGCACCTGCAGTGGAAATGCGCTCATGACTGCATCGTTGCGGAAACTGCCGATAGTGGTACTGGTTTCCGGGCGAGGGAGTAATTTGCAGGCGATTCTGGATGGCGCTGGCAAGGGCGATTTACCGGTGGATATCCGCGCCGTGATCAGCAATCGACCGGATGTTTATGCGCTGGAACGGGCCCGTCAGTCCGGCGTTCCAGCATTGACGCTGGATCATAAGGCGTATCCCGACCGGCAAAACTTCGAGACCGCTTTGCAAGCAATGATCGACGATTGTAAGCCTGAGTTGGTGATTCTGGCGGGGTTTATGCGGGTGCTGAGCGCCGCATTCGTCGAATATTACGGAGGACGACTACTCAACATCCATCCTTCGCTATTGCCCAAATATCGTGGGTTGCACACCCATGAGCGAGCGCTCGCCGCCGGTGAGCAGGAACATGGAGCCAGCGTGCACTTCGTTACCCCCGAACTGGACAGCGGTCCGGTGATCTTGCAAGCCCGGGTGCCCGTATTATCGGGTGATGACCCCGACCGCCTAGCCGCGCGGGTTCTCGAACAAGAGCATAAAATCTATCCGCTGGCGATTCGTTGGTTCGCCGAAGGGCGGGTTGCTTTGGCTGCGGATCAGGTTCTGTTCGACGGACAGCCTTTGGCCGAACCTCGCCTATTAATGCCGTGATTGTGAAAAAGGTTTTCTTATGCGGTATGGGACCGTTGAAGGAAGTGCCTTAGGAAACAGGTGTTGCCCAAATTTGGAACGGTAGTCGGTTATACACGTCGAATGGGTAGATCATTGCCAGTGTCAATGCCAGCTTGGGGAATACGTAACATGACTCAATTGAAGTCTTTGTCGTTCTTCAAGGTTACCCAAGGCAGAACTGGGTCAAATGGGATCGTAGTGAATCGAAAAAATGTTGCAGGTGTTGGCTAAGCTTCAAGCCTCGCCGGATGTGAAGAACCTCTCTGACTCGAAAGAGAATGACAATGTTGAGTAATTTGCAATCAAGTGATGCAGAGCAGATACTGTGTCGTCTAGAAGAAATCCCTGTGGGTAGTAGTAGAGGTTTTTCTGCCGAATCAACGGCTTATTACGCGGATATTCTAGTTGTGCGCACCAAAGAGGGTGTGTTTGCCTATCGCAATCGTTGTCCACATACCGGAGCTCCCATGGAATGGCAACCCGATCAATTTCTAGATTTTACTGAGACTCTGATCCAGTGTGGCCTGCACGGCGCTCAGTTTCGTATCCACGATGGTTTTTGCATCTCCGGTCCCTGTCAAAGCCGCAGTTTGGAAACAATCAATATTACTGTACGAGACGGTGTCCTGATCGCTTTGGACGAACTGGAAGATCCGGATGCCTGATGCTGTCATTCAAGTAGAAAACCTGAGCAAACAGTACGACGCAGTACAAGCAGTCAATAGTATTAGTTTCGAAGTGGAGCGCAACAGTACCTGTGCGTTGTTAGGCGGTAACGGCGCCGGTAAAACCACCACCATTGCCATGTTATTAGGATTGCTACTGCCCAGTAGCGGCAGCGTTCGTATTTTGGACGAAGACATATTGCGTCACCGCTATCGCGTCTTGCCGCGCATGAATTTCTCATCACCCTACGTCGATTTGCCGCAACGGTTGACGGTCGCGGAAAACTTAACGGTATACGCCAAGCTTTACGGAATGCGTCATATCCGCGCGCGGGTGCATTCATTAGCTGAAGAATTAGCGATAGAACCGTTTTTGCGTCGTCCTTACCGCAGTCTTTCTGCCGGTCAACGCACCCGAGTCGCGTTAGCCAAGGCGCTGTTAAATGAGCCTGAAGTGCTGTTGCTGGATGAACCGACCGCGTCACTGGACCCCGACACTGCTGATAGGATGCGCGGCATTCTCAAAGATTACCAACGCCGTAGTGGAGCTACCCTGCTACTCGCCTCCCATAACATGAGTGAAGTAGAACGGTTGTGTGATCAAGTCATCATGCTGCGCGCCGGGCATATTGTGGACACAGGCGCACCGCATGAATTGATTCGGCGTTATGGACGGCAGGATATGGAAGAAGTGTTCCTGGACATCGCCCGTGGGTTGCGTAGCGGGGAAGTCACCGTATGAGCGGTTTTTCGGTCCAGCGCATCGGCGCAATGGTATTGCGTTATGTTTACTTACTGCGCAGTTCCTGGCCACGAGTGTTGGAACTGGCTTACTGGCCTACAGTGCAGGTAGTGTTGTGGGGTTTTATTACCCAGTTTTTCGCCACTGACAGCGCCTTATTAAGCCACGCTGGTGGGATATTGCTATCCGGGGTGTTGTTGTGGGACGTGCTATTTCGCGGACAACTGGGTTTGTCCGTCGTGTTTTTTGAAGAATTACACTCGCGCAATTTGGGCCATCTTTTCGTTAGCCCGCTGCGGCCTATCGAACTGATCGGTTCACTGATGACCATCAGCCTAATTCGCACCTTGATCGGCGTCGGTACCGCTGCATTACTCGCAATCCCGTTGTATGGGTTTTCGCTGTTTGAACTTGGCTTGCCACTGCTAGGCTTTTTCACCAACTTGATGGTGATGGGCTGGGCGATCGGTTTGGTGGTCACTGCACTGGTTCTACGCCACGGGGTAGGTGCCGAAAGCATTGCTTGGGTGGCGGTATTTGCTATCGCTCCAATTAGCGCGGTCTATTACCCGGTTGCGATTTTGCCGGACTGGATGCAGGCGCTTGCCTGGTTGCTGCCCTCCAGTTATGTGTTTGAAGGGATGCGGACCATTTTGTTAGAACAGCGCTTCCGCGTTGATTTCATGCTCTATGCCATCGCGCTCAATGTCTTATATCTGGGGGTTGGCATCGCGGTGTTTCTGGGGACTTTTCGCTTGGCCCGGCGACGGGGTCTGCTATTGCAAACGGGGGAATAGGCGCTTAGCGACCGTCCATACTTATGCTATCCAGTGCATCGGCCACCCCGCTTCAAGCGGTTTCCAAGCCAAGTAACGAGACTGATGAAGTCCTGATGCTGCGTTATCGCAACGGCGAAACGGCTGCCTTCGAACAGCTTTATGTCCGGCACAAAGGGGCTTTGTATCGTTATTGCTTACGTCAATGCAGCACAACAGCGGTAGCTGAGGAGCTGTTTCAAGATGTGTGGCTGAAAGTAATTAATGCACGTGCCAATTATACTGCGCAAGCCCGTTTCACCACCTACTTATACCGCTTGGCCCACAATCGCTTGGTCGATTACTACCGTGCCCAGTCTCGCACTATCCCAGCTGTGGACTGCAACGATGCCGAATGGACAGCGATCCCGACCCCGGCTTGTGAACAACCCGAGCAGCAGGCGGAACGCCGCGGGCAAGCGGAACAGTTGTTACAATTGCTCAACGCTCTGCCGGAAACGCAACGGGAAGCCTTTCTGCTCCGTGAGGAAGGCGGGCTGTCGCTGGACGCCATCGCGGAAGTCACCGGCGTTAATCGCGAAACCGCCAAAAGCCGGTTGCGCTATGCCGTCGCCAAGCTCCGGCAGGGGCTCGGAGCGTTAGCATGAACGAACGCAATGATCATTCGGATTGGGACGATGAGATTTCTGCTTTATATCGCAAAATCCCTCAGCCAGTCCCATCGACTGACTTGGATAATCGGTTGTTGCAAGCAGCGCGTCAGCCTGTGCAGCCGTCAGCAACAAAAACGCGGCGATGGCCTGTGCCGGTAGCGATGGCCGCAGTATTAGTGTTGGGCATCGGGCTGGTGCGCACAATGGATCGAGAAATGCCGCATTCGCCGGAACCGTCTGCTCTACAGACCCCTCAATTTGAAGCCCAATCCGGCCTTGGTTCCCGAACGATGGCTTCCGAGAAAAAAGCCGATATTGCGACTCCCGCCCCCCGCCCAGACGCTGAGTCTCAACTGCAGCGTCTGGGCGATAGAGAAAATAGTTCTGATCAGCTAGAACAGCACCGTGTAATTCCTGAGTCCATCCCTGCCCCAGCGCCCTTGCGGGAACAGGAAGAAATACGTGGACGTGCGGAAGCAGAAAAACGTAGCGACCGACAGGGGCAGCCCAAGTTCAGCCGTGCCCCGCTGGTTTGGTTGCAGGAAATCGCCGCGCTGCGCCGAAAGGGGCGTGATGCGGAAGCGAAAGCCGGTTTAGAGGAATTCAAGCGCCACTATCCGGATTATCCGCTTCCCGCACATTTCGATCTGCCCGAGCAACTTTCAGATGATCTCTGAAAACGAGGTTTTGGCGATATTGCAAGATCATCCCGATGGGTTGGACGAACACACCTTCCTCAAGGCACTCGGATTCGAAAATTTGCTGGATCCGTTGACCTTATTTCGCGGCCATTTCCAACTCTTTCATGTTTTGTACGCATTGCGCGGTCGGTTTCGGCAAGAGCAAAGCGCCCAGCTTTGCATTGATCCCTTACGCATCGCTTTAGAACCTTATCAACCGGGGCAGGAAGGATTGACCGAACCCGATTATTTACATGCCTATTACGCCGATCTTTCTCACCTGGATAACACCACCAACGCCGATGTTGTGCAATTGCTGAAAAAGTTCTGGGATGGGTATCACAGTCAAGATAACCGCCAAAGCGCCTTGGCCGTATTAGAATTGACCGACCCGGTCGATTTCGCCACGATCAAGCGTCAATATCGCCGGTTGGCTATGCGCCATCATCCGGATCGCGGAGGAAACCGGCAACGCCTACAGGAACTGAATGCGGCACTGGAGGTGTTGGAGAAAAACGAATTGAGGCGACGGTAGAGTGCGCCTGTTCTGGACGTTATTGCTCGGTCTTGGCGGGGCGTATTGCGGATTTGCGCTGTTATTGTTCTTGTTGCAATCGCGTATGCTCCATATACCCAACGTACCGGGTCGGGAGTTAGTTGCTACTCCGGCAGCAGCCGGTTTAGCTTATCAGGACGTTACGATTGTCACAGCAGATAATGTGCGTCTACATGGCTGGTTTGTCCCCGCCGCACAAACCGGACGGACCGTGTTGTTTTTTCACGGTAACGCCGGCAATATCTCGCACCGTTTGGAGTCTCTGCAGATTTTTCATCGTTTGGGGCTCGCCACCCTGATTATCGATTACCGGGGCTATGGCCGCAGCGAAGGCTCGCCATCCGAGGTCGGGCTATATCAGGATGCCGAAGCGGCGTGGCGCTATTTAACCGAACATCAAGGTATTCCGGCACGGGAAATCGTCGTGTTCGGTCGCTCGCTGGGGGGGGCGGTAGCCGCATGGTTGGCTGCCCGCTATGCGGTTGGCGCGTTGATTGTCGAATCCAGCTTTACCTCGGTACCAGACCGAGCCGCCGAACTTTATCCGTGGTTGCCGGTACGCCTACTCAGCCGCATGAATTACGATACGCGAGCTAGTCTTACTAGAGTCACCAGCCCAGTGTTGATTATTCACAGCCCTGACGACGAGGTCATTCCTTTTCAGCATGGCCAGCGCCTTTTGGATGCCGCTTCTGAACCTAAGCAGTGGCTGGTTATCAGTGGCGATCATAACAGCGGCTTTTTACAAAGCGGGAAATATTACGAGGATGGTGTCCGTGAATTCCTACAGAGCTCCACGGGCGATTCAGGCGCGTACTAACGCACATTATCCAAACTGCGTTTCACCTAATTCGCTGTTTTGGCAAGACTAAACGACGCAATTACTCAGTGCTCCCCGAAAGCAACGCGTTAATATTACTGATTAACTCGGTCTCATCGACCGGTTTGGTCACATAGGCTTTAGCGCCTTGGCGCTGTCCCCAGATTTTGTCGGTTTCCTCGCCCTTTGTAGTTACCAAGATAATAGGGATATGTTTAGTGCTGGCGTTGCGGGAGATGCGCCGCGTAGCCTGAAATCCATTGAGTTTAGGCATGACAACGTCCATTAAAATCAAATCAGGTAATTCCTGGGTGGCGACTTCAACCCCTCTTGCGCCGTCTTCGGCCGTTATCACCTGATGCCCATTTTTGCTGAGAATTTTCTTAAGCGTGAACATCTGGGTCGGTGAATCGTCCACGATGAGTATGCGGGCCATTATCCCCCTCCTGCTGCAAATTCGTAGATGTCGTGGCAAGATAACGTTTCAGTGTAATCGGGAGGAGAAATCACCACAATCATTTATTAGCCATCGTTTGGTGCTTGAATCGTTGTTGAGAGGTTATCACTCCCGGCCCTTTTAAAACAGATCGACGTTGATGCAATGCCTTTGACCAAGATACACAATACATGCCCAAGCTCCGGTGCCCGCAAAGATAAATCGTAAGAAGACCTCAACCCACAGCATGCAAAGACATTGAGTGTTTACTCAGCACAGCAGCGCTTATTATATAAGACTGGCTGAATAACTACCTCATGGTAGCATACGCCACCACAAAATTTTACGATTTAGGAGCGTGCTCATGAGCGAGCCCAACCTCTCTTTTCTCAATCGCTTGGTCTTGGCCTTCAGCGCCTTCTGGCAAATACTAACCAATACCGAGTTTGCCGTTCGAATGACCGGGCCTCAGCTTAGTGCCCCGGAACCGACCGCAACGCCGGCACCCTCCAAACCTGTGCTGCAGGAAACGCTACCCGACTCGGCTTTACAATTGCTGGGACTGCTCCAGCAAGAAGGGCGATTCGTGGACTTTCTCCAGGAAGATGTCAGCCAGTTTTCTGATGCTGAAATCGGTGGTGCCGCCCGTGTAGTCCATGAAGGATGCCGTAAGGCGGTGCATGAGCATTTCAAATTTGAACCAGTGCGGGAAGAGGCGGAAGGCGCACGGCTGACACTAGCGGAAGGCTTCGACGCCGCCAGCGTGCGGTTGACCGGCAATGTAGTCGGCTCACCACCCTTTACCGGAACCTTAAAGCACCACGGTTGGCGGGTGGCGGAAATCAATCTGCCCAAGCTGACGCAAGGTCATGAGGTGCGCATCGTAGCGCCGGCGGAGGTAGAGCTGTGAGCGAATCCCGTTACTCGGTAGGTATCGATCTGGGAACCACTCATTGCGTTCTCTCTCATGTCGATCTCAACCAAAGTGAGCGGGAAGAGGTCATTCAAGAAATGGTTAGAATACCTCAACTGACTGGTCCTGGCGCTGTGGAAGAGCGGTTGGCATTACCGTCGTTTGTGTATTTGCCCCATCCTGATGAGCTCGCCCCAGATGATTTGACCTTGCCTTGGGGAGCGCAAGCCAGCCTGCTGGTTGGTGAACTGGCTCGTCAGTTAGGCAGCCGCACCCCGATTCGCCTGGTCTCCAGCGCCAAAAGCTGGCTTTGCCATCCGGCTGTGGATCGCCGCGCGGCCATCTTGCCGGTCGGTGCACCGGAGGAGGTCGAGTCACTGTCGCCTTTGCAAGCGTCTATCCATTATCTGGAACATCTTACTGCGGCTTGGGATCATCAGAATCCCGATCATCCGTTGGCGCAACAATCGGTTACCCTGACCGTTCCCGCTTCCTTCGACCCGGCGGCGCGAGAGCTCACGGCTGAGGCTGCGGCGGCGGTCGGTTTCCAACACTTAACCTTGTTGGAAGAACCGCAAGCCGCTTTGTATAGCTGGATTCAGGCCAACGGCGGCAATTGGCGCAAACAAGTCAAGTTAGGTGATGTCATTCTGGTAATTGATCTGGGCGGCGGTACCACCGATCTGTCGCTGATTGCGGTGACCGAACAGAATGGCTCCCTGGAGTTGAATCGGATCGCTGTCGGCGATCATATTCTGCTTGGCGGCGACAATATGGATCTGGCCCTGGCCCATGTCGTCAAAACCAAACTGGCGGCACAAGGGACATCGCTGGATATGTGGCAGTTGCAAGCATTGACGCACGGCTGTCGGACGGCCAAAGAAACGCTGTTACTTGATACCAGTGTGGATTCAGTACCGGTCGTGGTGCCGAGTCGCAGCTCGCGACTCATCGGCGGCACGATTAGTACCGAGTTGACTCGCGATGAAGTCACTCAAGCTTTGATAGAGGGCTTTTTTCCACACGTCGAAGCCTCGGCTCGCCCAGCGCAACGCGCCCGCACTGCGTTGACCAAACTGGGCTTGCCTTATGCACAGGATGCCGCGGTAACCCGCCATTTAGCCGCTTTTCTCGGTCGCCAAGTGGGCGCCACCCATGATTTGCCGGGTTTCGAAGATGCAGCAAGCAACGCCAGTTTCCTGCATCCCACTGCGGTGTTATTCAACGGCGGTGTTTTCAAGGCACGGCAACTCGTCGAACGCACCTTGGACGTACTGAATAACTGGCTAGCCGCCGAGCAAGCACCTCCTGTACGGTTATTGGAAGGCGCGGATCTGGATATGGCGGTAGCGCGCGGCGCCGCTTATTATGGCTATGCCCGTAGCGGCGGCGGGGTACGGATTCGCGGCGGCACCGCCAAAGCCTATTACGTGGGTGTGGAGAGTGCGATGCCTGCGGTACCCGGCATGGAGCCTCCGCTGCAGGCCCTATGCATTGCGCCGTTCGGTATGGAAGAAGGTACGGAAGCTGATTTACCGCCGCAAGAAGTAGGGTTAGTGGTTGGTGAACAGGTTCGCTTCCGGTTCTTCGGTTCTTCGGTGCGGCGCGACGACCAAGTGGGTACGGTTTTGGAAGATTGGTCGCCGGAAGAAATCGAGAATTTGGAAGATATTGAGGCCAATCTGCCCGCCGAAGGGCGTACCCCCGGCGAAGTGGTACCGGTTCGCTTGCGAGCTGCGGTTACGGAGGTCGGCACATTACGATTGGAAGCAGTCCCCAGCAGCGGGAACGAATCCTGGAAGGTGGAATTTGATGTGCGCGGGGAGGATTAATCATCGCCCGCAAACGTAGACAATCCCGCTATCTGGTTGGCATTGATCTTGGCACGACCCATACGGTCGTCGCCTATGCGGATACCACCGGTAATGCCGAGCCGGACATCCAATTACTGGCTGTCGAACAACTGGTAGCACCCGGTGAGGTGGCCGCCCGTCCGCTGTTGCCGTCGCTGCGTTATCATCCGGCAGCAGGTGAATTAGTCGCCGGCGATATGCAGCTCCCCTGGCCTGGAAGCGATTCAGAACCTCCAGTCGTGTTAGGAGAATGGGCTCGCGTGTTGGGTTCTCAAGTGCCCGGTCGATTAGTGGCCAGCGCTAAAAGCTGGCTATCGCATTCGGCGGTGGATCGCACTGCGCCGATTCTGCCCTGGGGCGGGGCGACAGATGTCGTCCGGGTTTCTCCCGTTGATGCTAGCGCCAGTTATCTCTCGCATATCCGGGCTGCTTGGAACCACCGGTTTCCTCGGCAAAAACTGGAAAAACAGGACTTGGTATTAACCGTGCCGGCCTCGTTCGACGAAGCGGCGCGCAGCCTGACCGTCGAGGCGGCCCATCGGGCCGGTTTGGGACAGGCCCGGTTGCTGGAAGAACCGCAGGCGGCGTGTTATGACTGGCTCCATCGACACCAGCAAGAATTGGATGATCTGTTGGCTGAGATCCGCTTGCTATTAGTTTGTGATGTGGGCGGCGGCACTACCGATCTGACTTTGATTCAGGTTGAAGCGACCGAAACCGGACCGCAATTTACCCGGATCGGGGTGGGTGATCATCTCATGTTGGGTGGCGACAATATGGATTTGACGCTAGCCCACACCGTGGAAAAGCGGCTGGGCGGTGAGCGGTTAAGCGCCGCCAGCCTCTCTCAACTACTCCAACAGTGCCGATCAGCCAAAGAACGGTTGCTGGCACCGGATGCGCCGGAGCGGGCTACAGTAACTGTGCTGGGTGCTGGGTCACGGTTGATCGGCGGTTCCCGTTCCGCTGAACTCACTCGTGATGAGGTTCGGGCTTCAGTCGTGGATGGGTTCTTACCCCATGTGGAAAGTACCGCACGTCCCCATAGCAGGCGGGGTGGCATTGTGGAATTCGGCCTGCCGTACACCGCTGATCCTGCCATTAGTCGGCATATCGCGGCTTTTCTCGCTTATCACGCTCAAGTTGCCCGTACTGCTTTGGGAGATCGGTTAGCGGCAGATAATCCGGCGCCCATGCCTGATGCGGTATTACTTAATGGTGGTGTATTTCACAGTGAATCATTGACTGAACGTTTGCTGGGAATTCTAACGGATTGGCGGGGCGCTCCATTACGTCAGTTAAAAAATGCTCAACCCGATTTAGCAGTCGCACGCGGCGCAGTTGCTTACGGTATGGCTCGTCGTGGTAAGGGTTTGCGCATCGGCGGTGGGTCAGCACGCAGCTATTTCCTCAGAGTCGAAAGCGATACGAGTCACACCCAAGGCGTCTGTCTGTTACCCCGTGGTACGGAAGAAGAGCACGAGTTGAGGCTAACCGAACGCACCTTTTCTCTACGCCTTGGAGAGCCGGTGCAATTTCACTTGGTTTCATCCACCGCTGATACCGTGAATCGCCCCGGTGATTTAGTCGAGATTGATGTAGAAACCTGTCGGACCTTACCGCCAATCTCAACCGTACTGGGTGCTCAGGCTACGACAGATGAAGTGCCGGTACAACTGACCGCGTTGCTTACCGAAGTGGGCACTTTAGAAATGAACGCTGTCGCTACTGACGATTCCGAGCGGCGTTGGCAATTGGCCTTTCAACTGCGAGGCGATGAGCCAGCCGCAGAGACTGAATCCGCTCATCCCCGTTTTCCCGAGGCGGCGGAACGTATTGAACGGCTATACGGTTCCCGCTCAAAAGATGTGGGTCCGAAGGAAATTAAAATGCTGCGGGCTGATTTGGATAAAATTCTCGGCAAGCGGGACAGCTGGGCGATGCCGTTATTGCGGGCTTTATTCGGCGCGTTCTGGGATGGCGCACGACGGCGCCGCCGGTCGGTGGATCACGAGCGGCTATGGTTTAATCTGACTGGTTATTGCCTACGCCCTGGTTTCGGTTATCCATTGGATGAATGGCGGGTGCAACAGCTTTGGGCGCTCTATGAGCAAGGCGTACAATACGGTCAGGATGCCCAGGTCTGGTCGGAGTGGTGGACGTTGTGGCGGCGGGTAGCCGGAGGGCTGGATGAAGCAGCGCAAACCCGGTTGTTGAACGACATCGCCGAAGATTTAAGGCCGCCAACCAAAACGCCCAAAGCGGTGAAAGGCAAGGGATCTCGGAAACCCGGGTATGACGACAAAGTCCGGTTGGCCGCCTCGTTGGAATTATTGCCTGCCGAACGCAAAGCGGAAGTCGGCCAATGGTTACTCCAGCGATTAACCGGTAAAGAGGAATCGCCACAAACCTGGTGGGCGGTGGGACGATTGGGAGCACGGGTACCGTTTTATGGCAGTGCGCATAACGTCGTCGTGCGTGAAACAGCCGTCGACTGGTTGCAACAGGTAGTACGCTTGGATTGGAATAAGAATCAGCCGGCCGCTTTTGCGGCGGTAATGCTGGCACGTCTCAGTGGGGATCGGGAGCGAGACTTGGATGCCGACCAACGCGCACAGGTCATCCAACGACTCAGAACTGCCAAAGCCGCCGAGTCCTGGATTCAGATGGTGGAGGAAGTGGTCGAATTGGAGGAAGCCGATGAACGGCAAATGTTTGGCGAAGCCCTGCCTGCAGGATTACGCTTGATTCATTAATGACTGTTATCGACCCGGACAGCGTTATCAAGACCCGCCGTGAATACCTCCCTGTAGGCTCGACTGCGGTATCCCTACCGCAGACGGTCTTGATAATCGCATCCAGGTCAATAACCGACCGCAAGGTGCTATTCAGTGATTACCGATACTGATCGTTTCCAAAAAGCCATCGCCCGTTTTGATCAGGCCAATGCCGAAGATCCTAATAAAACGCGGCTGGGCGATACCGACTACCCGAATGAATTACTCTATGCCCAACGCATGACGGCCTGGCTTGAACAGTTCGCCCCGACAGCGTCCGAAGCCTTACAGCTGGCGGCACGTTGTCAACACATTAGGCGCTGGACCATACCGCGCACCCAATACCCGACGGGCCGCAAGGGCTACAAACAATGGCGGGCGAATTTGGCCAAATTCCATGCCGACACTGCCAG
>JAZBPA010000055.1:0-3619 GCA_036351435.1 Candidatus Competibacteraceae bacterium | reverse complement strand
GACCGGTTGTGGTGGTCACGAAAAAATTGCTGTTTTCGATGCCCGCGCTGATTCCCTGATAATCGACTAGCGTGCCCAGCTCGTATTCGCCCAGCAATCCTTCCAGTTCGTGAGGATCAACCTTGGTATAAACCGACATGGCTTAGCGAGCCGGCAATTATTGCAAGGTTGATAGGCTGGTGTGCGACTGGCTCACCAACTCAAAATTACCCAGGCCGGTACGGCTAGGCCGTCATCCAGATCGTTGTAGCGAGTTTCCAGATCGCCGTCACCGTCGGTATCGACCAGAAAGTAAGGGAATCCTCTGCGCGGCACGACTCTGACCATATACAACTTGTCATTGATACGATACTCCTGAATCAAACCGCCTTCTGTACGGCGAATCGTCACCTGGGGGACTTGCAGATTCTCGTCATCAGTAGTTCCTTCGGGAGAGCCATCGGGGACCGGCTCCAGCTCAGGTGGCAGGGGTTGGGCACTAGCAATGCCCACGCAAAATAACATTAAAAGCAGCATTACACGCATGGCGATATCCTAAGTGTGATTCTACAGTTCCAGGAGAGTGCGTTGTTCTTCGGGGGAAGGCTTGATCGGACGGCCCTCATAGAAGTTAAAGATAGCATCCACCACCTCCTGAGGCTTGTCCAATATCTGGAATAATTCCAAATCCTCGCTACTGATCGTGCTTTCCTGAACCAGCGTATGGCGAAACCAGGTGATCAACCCTTCCCAGAATGGTGCATGAACCAAAATGATGGGGATACGGTGAGCTTTGCCGGTTTGGACGAGGGTTATAATCTCAGCCAGTTCATCCAAAGTGCCGAACCCCCCCGGCAGCACCACATACGCCGCCGCATATTTAACGAACATGACCTTGCGAGAGAAAAAATAACGGAAAGTCAGCCGGATATCCTGATAGGCATTGGCAACTTGCTCACGCGGCAATTGGATATTTAATCCCACGCTGGATGATTTTCCAGCAAATGCACCTTTGTTGACAGCCTCCATGATCCCCGGTCCGCCGCCGGTGACTACCGCAAAGCCGGCATCTGACAGAACTCGTCCGATTTGTTCAGCCAACTGATAATGTGGATTATCCGGCAGCAAACGGGACGAGCCGAACACACTGACCGCCGGCCGGATATGGGCCAGACGTTCGAAACCTTCAACAAATTCGGCCATGATCTGGAAAATTTTCCAAGATTCCGGCATGAGCGTCGTCTTATCCATAGGCGTCCTACTGAGATGAGAATGTTTGTTATGCATAGACCACGAGAACCGCTCAAAGTGTTGGCGGCTCGGCCTTGGTCGCAAAGCTGTCCACTAGATGATCAATCAAGGCACGGATACGTGCCGTAAATTGGCCTATTGTCTTCATATTGGTCGCTACCTATATCTTCGATTCGACAGCGACAAACCACCCAATGCTAGAGGAATTGATCATGCCACAGACGGTCCGTATTCACAGTTTTCCCCTTTCCGGCCATGCGCACCGCGTGGTGTTGTTCGTCAACTTGGCCGGCATCAATCATGAAGTTATCAACGTTGATCTAGCTGCCGGTGAGATTGCCTTTGGTCCGGCGGCAGCACGCCTTATCACCGTATTCAACGCGCCGCTTGACGCTGAATTTGCCAAGGCAACCGCTGACAAAGTCTTAACCAAGCTTGAGAATCACTTGGAAGGCCGTGATTTCTTGGTTGGAGAAAAGCCGACGATTGCTGACGTCTCTCTTTACAGCTACACGGCTCATGCACCCGAAGGCAATGTCTCGCTAGAACCCTACCCGAACGTGCGCCGTTGGTTGGCTAACATTGAAGCATTGCCTGGCTTTGTACCGATGCCAGCGACCAAGGTCGGCCTAGCCGCATAGCAAAGGACTGATACCCATTCTTAGCAGTATCCTACGGGGTTCACTATGCAAGACAAAACCCAGCAAGACGCGCTAACGTCACCTTTCCACAGTGGTGAGCAAGAAATCCAAACCCGAACCGGCAAGCGCGAAGTCATGGAGCGTTTTGGGCGTCGTGCGATACGCTCGTTTATGCCCGATCAGCATCGTGAGTTTTTTGCTCAGCTACCTTTTTTGGTGGTCGGCAGTGTTGATGAAGACGGCTGGCCGTGGGCATCACTCTTATCCGGTAAACCCGGCTTCATGAATTCGCCAGACCCAACGACTTTGCAGGTAAGCGCTGCTGCGTCGAAAGGCGATCCGCTTGCGGCTGCCCTCACAAAAACCGGCACTCCGCTGGGCTTGCTCGGCATCGAAATGATGACCCGCCGCCGTAACCGGTTGAACGGGCGACTTGCTAAAACAGGTCCTGGCGGCTTTTCCATCACGGTAGATCAATCGTTTGGCAACTGCCCGCAATACATACAAAACCGCACCGTTGACTTCGTCCGTGAGCCGGGGGCTTCAGAGCAGCTGAATAACGCCACATCATTGCCGAGTTTGGATGACCAAGCCCTCGCCATGATCAGCAACGCGGATACGTTTTTCGTGTCCAGTTTCGTACAACCCAAGGATAGACCCGACATTGAAGGTGTTGATGTCTCCCACCGGGGCGGGCGGCCGGGCTTCGTCAAAGTGGCAGGCGAAACACTGACTATTCCTGACTATACAGGCAACTTCCTCTTCAACACGCTTGGCAACTTCCTGGTCAATCCAAAAGCGGGTTTGGTGTTTATTGACTTCGCCACCGGCGACCTCTTGCTGTTGACCGGCACTGTCGAAATCTTGTGGGAAGACGAACCGGAGGTCCAAGCGTTTAAAGGCGCAGAACGCGCATGGCGGTTCACGGTTGATCACGGCGTCAGGCTAACAGACGCGCTGCCGTTTAGAGCCACCTTCCACGATTATTCACCCAACACACTCATTACCGGCGATTGGGCGGAAACAACCGCGATACTGGCTGCCGAAGCGAAACGGCGAGCCTGGCGCCCCTATCAAGTCACCTGTGTTGAAGACGAGAGTACGGTAATCCGCTCATTCTATTTGGAACCGACTGACGGGGATGGCTTGCTGTCTTTCCAAGCGGGACAGTTTTTAACCATCCGAGTTACCCCGGAAGGATCAGAAAGGCCGATTATTCGTACCTATACCACCTCGTCTGCGCCGGGAGATTCGTATTATCGAATCTCGGTCAAGCGGGAGCCGAATGGGCAAATTTCGAACCATTTGCATGACACGTTGAAGCCGGGTGACGTAATTGAAGCCAAGGCTCCCTGCGGTCAGTTTTTCATTGATGCGGCTGAGACTCGCCCCGCAGTTCTGATAGCCGGTGGCGTAGGTATCACACCGATGATGTCTATGGCGCTGCACATCGCAAACGAAGGATTGCGTACCCGCCATACTCGACCACTGACCATATTCCACTCGGCCAAAACAACCGACCAGCGGGCGTTTGCTAATGCGTTCCGCACCCTGGAGCAAAGAACGAACCATAGTATTCGCTATTATTCGTTTGTCTCCCGGATTGCAAATGGCGAAAAACCGGGCGTCGATTTCAACGGAACGGGACACATCACCGCCGATGTTCTGCGTCAGGTCCTGCCACTGGATGATTATGATTTTTATCTGTGCGGCCCACCGCCGTTTATGCAGGCGCTTTACGATATTCT
>JAZBPA010000054.1:0-6864 GCA_036351435.1 Candidatus Competibacteraceae bacterium | reverse complement strand
CTGAGAAGAACCAACAGAGGTTTGCTGGAAGTCGTCGGATACAGTAAACTTCCGTTCAGTTCCTTCCACGTCAAGCTGGCGTAGCTCAGTCGGTAGAGCAACTGATTTGTAATCAGTAGGTCGCGGGTTCGACTCCTGTCGCCAGCTCCATAAAAACAATAAGTTAATCATTCCTATTTTATCACACTTCTCTGCGTGTTCCTCCTGGTGTTCCTTTTCGAGCTTCGCTGGGCCATCCATTGAAGCTGCTACCTACGTCAGGTTGTAGGATGTCAGCACCGATCCGAAAGTGCAATGCAAGTTCTAAGGTTTACACTGACTTTCATAGTCCTGTTTCGAACTGGGGTCAATCGCGGAGAATGCGTTTATCCCCCTTATACTCCGTCGAGTGAGACTTTTTCTATTTGAATTCAAACAACTGGCAGCCACTTTCAAGCCTCTCTCTTCGGTGCACCCTCAGCAAATCTTAGTGAACACACACAGTGTCACTAGATTAATTGACAATAATGCGACATTTATCACGTCTGCTTTGTCATTAAATACGTTGCAAAATTTGATAAGTTATTGACAGTCGTGTCGTTCTAGCGGGCGGGTAGTTGCAAGCCGGATGATGCTATAGGGAAATGTTTAGCATCGTTGAGCATCGTTGAGCATCTACCCGATGGCGGAAACGAAACCATGCCAGCCACGCACTGATTAGTTGCCTAACCCGACGCCCTATTGGCACTGTTTGAAAACGTGCTCAATCCATTAGCACCGTCGATAAATACAACGCATTGAGGCGGTCTTCGCGTCGCTCGTCGTATCCAGGTAAGTGCGCTCGCCGCCGGCCGCCTTGAGGGCGTTCACCTACACGTTCAGATTCTGGCCTTGCGTAGGTCCTTGCTCATAGCCGTATGTCATATCCAGATTCCGCTTTGTTCGTCGCGTTTGGTTAAAATCGAACTTTGTTGCACCGAACCAATTGTCATGAGCATCAAGTGGATGTATAAACACTTATGCGCTAAAACACAGGTTTGGAGGGACTTCATGAACACTGTTCGCTGGAACATCGCTGTATCGCCGGACCTGGATCATAATGAGCCGTTTCAGCTTGCCGTGATTGGCTTCGATGAGATTGTTGAGGCATTTGACTTGACGGTGCTCGGTGTCGGTCGGGCATTTACCCTCGGCTTTGAGATCAGGGTTCACTGATCAGCGGAAATATGGTTCGGACCGACGCCTGCGGTTTTCTCGTAGATGCCCCCACCGGCGCGCCGGTATTGTGTGAAGCCATGTCTGACCAGATTCACGGACGCCAACAGATCGTGGGTAGAATAGCCAATATGGGGGACTGAAATCAGCCGGCGACAGGGGCGACCACAGGTTGGGCAGGTATCCAACGCCGATTCGCTCATTTTCTGTAATGCTTCAAAACGACCTTGGCAAATCGGACAATCATTGGAAAGCGGTGCGTATTCGTAAATGGGCATGGAGTATCTCCTGCGAATATTTCAGGTAGACTCAAACGAATCAGACGCTGGGTGGTCGGCGAACTCGATGTAAAAACTTGCGCCGCGTGCCGCCTGCAAGGTGTTGAGATGAGCAATCAAGCCGCCGCGACGAGCCGCGAGCAATTGCCGACCAATCGGCAGAAAAAAGGTTTCTTCTCCATTACAGGCGGGGGGATCGATGCGAATGAGAACCCGGCGAATCCGGTGATAACGCCATCGTTCGAGTAGCCATTCGATCGCTTGTCGAGCGCTCATGAGATCAACGCCGCGCAGATCCAGTTCATGCTCGTCGGCAGACGGGTGGCGGCTAATAAAGGAGTGGATTTTATGGGACTCAAAGAATGGCATCATTACACAACCTGATTACTGAATAGCCACACCAAGCAATAGCCTATGAACATTTTGAGCTGTTTCCACCAGAAGGGAGGTACTGGCAAAACCACCCTCGCCATCGCCCTGGCCTTGACGCTGGCCAAAGAAGGGCGACGAGTGCTGTTGCTGGACACTGACCCACAGGGTACCGCTAGCCAGTGGGCTGAACAAGCTCCGCAGTTGTCATCGCGCCTGCATGTGCGACCGCAGTATCTGGAGACCCTCACTAGCGTGATGCCCGGTTTCCACGGACATTTTGATGCTTGCTTGATCGATGCGCCTCCTACGTTGAGCGAAGCCATCGCCGATCTGCTGCGTTTGAGCCACGCCGTAATGATCCCCGTCCGGCCTGCTCTCCCGGACTTGTGGGCGTTACCGGCTGTACGGGCTCTGCTGCCGGCGACTACGCGAACGCGAGTCGTTTTCAACCAGTACCGCAACGAAGACCTGCTACCATTGCGCCAGTGGGTACTTGAGCATGGATTAAAACCCTCGCCACGCGTCCTGAGTGTCGACTCCGTGTTCCCCGCATTGTTCGGCGGATCGGACTTGCCGGCCTATTGGCAGTGCCGGCTGGCGCGGCTCGCTCACAGTTTGACGTGCTCCCGGGCTTCTTCATGAACTTCGCTTCATGTAACGTCCCATGCCAGAAAGGGATCGTTTATCCATCTCCCACACCAGCTGTCTCAATCCAAAGCCATCTCAGTATCTCGGTATACTCAGCATGGGCCGCTGGTAATCCAGCCGCAAGCGCAAGCGGGCCGGCGCGTTCGCCGACTGAGGGTAAACGCGATGGACCCAGCCATGTCCGCGATTACCTGGGTAAGCATCACCCTTGCTTACTGCGACCCACCCCGGTTTCAGCGTGGCTATGCGCTTAGGGTCAATCATGATCGCCCGGTTGGCCGCCTCAATGGTATGCCCTTGAAGATTGAGTTGGTCGCGGTTCACGTTGGCGTTATCCAACCACTGTGTGCCCGGACCCCAGTAGGTACATAGTAATCGTAGGCCGACATTATCGACGTGAAATACCCGGCAACCTGGCGTAGTGATTGTCTCCAGGCGAAAAATGACTACGGCGTTCGGTTGCAATCGGCCGAACAGCCGGACCAGCATCGCCAAGTCCTTCACCCATAATGCCAAGCGAGGATTGGGACACAAGCCGGCCTCATGCAGGCCATCCTGCAGAATCGGCATAGGTTGCTCCGGGTTGATCAGCCGCAGCGTCAGATCCAGCATATGATGACGGACGATTTCATCGAAGTAGGCACTGAGATTCTGCTTGATAGTTCGTTGCCACAGCCAGAGGTTGCAGTCGGGCTGTAGGATACTGGTGGAATCCGGAGTAAACGTCTCTTCAGGTAGGGCGTTAGCAAGAGTCAGCATAATGCTCTCTCGGGCAGCGTTCACGAGTCACCAAAGGCGATTGATACTGATTAGCTTTGCATTAACAAACGAACGTTATAACATAACAAAACATAAGTAACCAGCGCATATACTGTTATCAGAAATAATGATAACTAGTACAAGATATATTTATTTTACTAATAATATGCGTTATGGGATATTTCTCGAGCAACTTTGGCGAGAGAATAACAGCATGACATCATTACTATTTACCCATTTGATAACATTAGGCAGGCCAAAATTGGCACAAGCTGCATCATGTAAGAGTCCGATGACTAAAAACATGGAAGCAGCCATATGGAGTTTTTAATTGATTTTTTGATACGTCTTGTCGGGCAGCTCCAATCGCCCACATTAGGTTTTTTGATAGGTGGGATGCTACTGGCTGCCTTGGGTAGCAAGTTGACTATTCCCAATGCGGTTTACCAATTTATCGTGTTTATGCTGCTCATGAAGATCGGTATCAAAGGCGGTATTGAAATTCGTGAGGCTGATTTGTTGGAAATGCTCATCCCGGCCCTTATTGCGGCAGTCATTGGTGTAACGATTGTGATGATGGGCAGCCTTATCTTTTCCTGGCTGCCCGGCATCAAAAGGGAAGACGGGATTGCTACCGCCGGATTATTTGGTGCGGTAAGTGCCTCGACACTGGCTGCGGCCATGTTATTGCTCGAAGATGAATCTATATTCTTTGAGGCATGGATTCCTGCACTTTATCCGTTTATGGATATCCCAGCTCTTGTGCTGGCCATTGTGCTCGCCAACATCTATCTTAGAAAGCGAGATCATGGGCAGGAAACGAAGGTCGATGTCTGGGGCATTGTTAAAGACAGCCTCAGAAGCTCTGCCCTCTCTGCCCTTATTCTTGGTTTAGCTCTCGGACTCCTAACAAACCCTGACCGCGTATTTGATAGTTTTTACAATCCGCTCTTCCGTGGGTTTTTATCAATCTTAATGCTGGTGATGGGCATGGAAGCTTATGCAAGAATTAACGAGCTGAGAAAAGTCGCTCACTGGTATGCAGTTTATGCCTTCTTCGGGCCAATCATACATGGCTTAATTGGGTTCGGCTTGGGTTATGCCGCGCATGTGGTTGCTGGATTTAGCCCGGGTGGCGTCATTCTATTGGCTGTGATTGCGGCTTCAAACTCAGATATTTCAGGTCCACCAACCCTGAGAGGTGGAATTCCTACAGCTAATCCTTCCGCCTACATAGGAGCCTCGACCAGTGTAGGCACACCCATTGCCATAGCCGTTTGTATTCCGCTGTATATTGCGCTCGCGCAAGTCGTATTTGATTTGTAAAAGGAGAGCATCAAATGACACTGCATCAAGCTGAAAAACTGGTCATCATCACCGAAAAGCTGATCTTAAAGGCGGTTTGCGAAATAATTGAGAGGTGTGGTGCAACCGGCTACACCATTGTAGCCGCAGGTGGCAAAGGTAGCCGTAATGCTCGCTCTACTTCGGAGCGGGCTTCGGTGGTGGACGATTTTGCGAATGTGAAAATTGAAATCATCGTGAACGAAAAAGCCATTGCAGAGAACATCATGGAGCAGGTTGTCGATAAATATTTTCAAAATTATTCAGGTATCACTTACCTTGAATATG
The DNA here is from genome assembly GCA_036351435.1 of Candidatus Competibacteraceae bacterium. Classification (GTDB taxonomy): domain Bacteria; phylum Pseudomonadota; class Gammaproteobacteria; order Competibacterales; family Competibacteraceae; genus JAAUQA01. The sequence goes on along the minus strand of JAZBPA010000054.1, from coordinate 1,981 downwards.
TGGAGATTTATAGGCCCTTTAAATTCACTAAAGAGGGAAAAAACAGTTCCTAAACTGGACTTTAGGCATTATGCAGCCATAACTGCCCCAAATACCGTGGTCCTGGAGCAGCTGACGAAACGCATGACTGGCATACTAGAAACAGCGATCCGTGTGGTGCAGCAGGTGCCTTTTCACAGGTCGCTGTCATCCGATGCAGGGCACTCAAGCCAATGAGCTGATTAAGTGGGAATTCACCGACCAACCAACGACCTTGCCCGAGTAAATAGCGAAAAGACTGAGTGAACTGGCCATTCAGGCCAAAACCCGACGGTGGCTTTAAAACCACCGTCGGGTTGGCGCTGGGAAGGCTAAGCTAGGTTGACTGGTCCGTGGTCGTCGCAGTGGTTACCGTGCGAATGATGTAGGCGACCCTCGACCAAGTAGTCGGTGTGATCCCCATGGGGAACCGCTTCGTGACCACAGTCGGGACCGTGGAGATGTCCCGCTTCGTGGCCTGACATGGCTTGTCCGGACGTGCAAGCATCGGGATTCTTGTCACTGACCTCAATGCGATGTTCGTCGCAGTGATCTCCATGCGGGTGATGGAGGTGCCCATCATGCAAGTAATCAACGTGGTCTTGATGCTGTATCGCAGTATGGCCACAATCGGGACCGTGGTTGTGATTGTGACCTTCGTGAATGGTGCATTCTGTCATTTTTTACCTCGTTCTTCATAAGCAAAAGCTGTTATTTTTCATGAGATTATTTAACTCTTACCGGTAGGTTGGCCATGACATAGATCAAGATTAAGTGCTGACCAAAGCCGCAAACTAACTGCCGCCCACAAACGCGACAGCGGTAGTTTTGCTTCCAGTTATGAATGTGACCATTTTTCTCGTGTTGCATTCGCCATTCTCATCTTCGGGAATGACCCGAACAAATCCGCCATGATTGTTTTATTGGAATAGCATCATGACTTATTTATATCGTATGTTATAACATACGATATAAATCGCCACTATGTGGTTAATGGGCCCATTCGCTTTGGTATTCGTACGGCGCTGATTAGCTTTTCGTTGCGTATTCTGGCTCAAAACTGCTAGGCCAGCAGCTGTATCGGGGCGGTAGACAACAACGCAAGATAACGAAACGATCCCGTAAGCTTGCTTTTTCACCGTAACTGGGAGAATGAAACACCGGCGAAGAGGTTATTGATGCACAAGATAGTAGATATTTTGAGATTACATGCGGCTGGCTACAGCCAAGAACAGATTGGCCATCGTTGTGGCCTTAACCGGAGTACCGTTGGGGAGTATTTAGCCCGAGCGCGGCAAGCGGGCTTAAGTTGGCCCTTACCCGAGAGGCTGAGCGAAACCGAGGTGGAGCAGCGCCTGTTTCCGGCACCGGTGCGAACCCGGCACCCGATTGAACACTGTCCGGATTGGGCTAAGCTCCATCACGAGTTACGCCGTCCCGGGGTCACTCTTGAGCTGCTTTGGCAAGTGTACCGCGAGAGGCAGCCCCAAGGCTACAGCTACAGTCGGTTCTGCGAACTGTATCGGATCTGGGCTGCGAAGGCCGACATGGTGATACGGCACCTGCATCGGGCTGGTGAGAAGTTATTTGTAGACTATGCTCGCCAAACCATCCCGATCATCAATCGCCACAGCGGTGAGCGCCTTCAGGCCCAAATCTTTGTGGCCGTGCTGGGTGCCAGTAATTACACTTTTGCGGAAGCGACTTGGATCCAGCAGCCGCAAAATTGGCTGCAAAGTCACGTGCGGGCCTTCGCCTTTTTCGGCGGCGTGCCCGAAGTCGTTGTACCGGGTAGCCTGAAAACGGGCGTGGTAAAAGCCCATCGCTACAGGCCGAACCTCAACCTTAGTCATATGGAATTGGCAAAGCATTATCAGTTCACCATAATCCCCGCGCGGATCCGTCGACCCCGTGACAAGGCCACAGTCGAAGTCGGCATATCAGTCGTCGAGCGGTGGATTCT
>JAZBPA010000053.1:0-21896 GCA_036351435.1 Candidatus Competibacteraceae bacterium | reverse complement strand
GGAATTTTCTCAGGATGATTTTTAATGCCCAATAATAATTTACTGAAAGACCTGACCCCGTTGTTAGTATAAGCTGATTTCAGCCACACAAAGGTCAGCTTGGAAAGGTCGCCCGATCGCTACTACACCGAGACGACGAAGGCGGGAGACATCCAGCGGCGTGTCCAAGCGATAGGGTTGGAATTCAGCAAACGGTAGGCGGATTTCCTGCCATGACTCAGTGGCGTTAAAGCTGGCCCGGTAGGATTGCCACGGTCGCACCGTATCCGGCGTGCGCAAATGGACGTTGTATTCTTCGCCATTCCCACGCACTAACAGGCGCAAGCCAGAGTAAGCGGAGGCATCCAGCAAGCCATCGCGACTCAAATCCAAAGCCATTTGAATAAAGCCGCCGTTGTTTTCCAAGCTGACCTTGCCGGTCAATCGCACGCAGTTCCGACCTTCAATGACAGTCGGCGCAACGGTCTCGCGGGACACACCGCCCATCACCCGGTCGCTGAAACCGCGCCACACGGTGCCGATGGTAGCGGTTAAATCTGCATTTGAGCGATCGTCAATCATCATAGTGGTATGTTCGGTCCCGCTGGCTAAGCCGATTGTCCAAAGCAATAGGAGTGCGGATAGGTTCATTATTCATTGTAGGGAAAGTTGCGTGCGAATAGCGTGTTGGACTTCATCCGGAGTATGGGTTCCATTTACTTCGAGCACTAACTCTTTGCCTCGAAACAAGTCCAGCACCGGTTCGGTTTTGAGATGATAATCATGCAACCGGGATCGGACACCTTCTTCGGTATCGTCGCTGCGGGCGATCAGTGCCCCGCCGCAGACATCGCAAGTATCCGCCACCGCTGGGCGATGAAAAATCAAATTAAAATCTAGCCCACATTGACTACATAACCGCCGAGCCAAGACGCGTTGCAACACCACATCGTCTGGAACGGCGATGTGGATTACGGCGTCAATGTCGTAGCTTTCCAGAAAAAAGACGGCTTGGGTTCGGTTGCGGGGAAAACCGTCCAGAATGAAACCGAAATTCCAGTCGTGCTGATCTAATCGTCTGCGCACGATTTCTTCGACGACTTCGTCGGGAACCAATTGACCAGCATCGATATAACGCTTGATGCGGGCCGCCAATTTGGTATGAAATTGCAAGTTCCAGCGGAAGATTTCACCTACGCTAATATGGACGATATCGAACGCTTGATGAAGCCGTTGCGCTTGAGTGCCTTTCCCGCACCCCTGCGCACCCATGATGACGTATTTACGCATGTCCTTTTCCCCCGTACCGGATTGATACTGAAATAATGGCACAATTCAACCTGAAACTCCTGCAAGTCGGCGAACCGGTATTACGTCAGCAGGCGCGCACGTTATCGGCACAAGAAATCCGCAGTCCCGAGATACAACAATTAATCGAATCAATACGGGAAACGATGCGCGCCGCACCCGGTGTCGGCTTGGCGGCCCCGCAAATTGGCGAGTCTCTGCAACTGGCGGTTATTGAAGATCGACCGGAATACAGTGAACGCGTTGACCCGACGGTTTTAGCGGCTCAGGACCGTAAACCGGTTCCTTTCCATGTCATTATCAATCCCCAGTTGGTTGTTACTGAGGAGACGACAGCCGAGTTCTTCGAGGGCTGTTTAAGCCTCACTGGATTCACTGCGCTTGTGTCGCGGGTGAAAAAGGTGGGAGTCAAGTGCCTGAATGAAAAGGCGGAACCTGTGTTTATTGAAGCGCAGGGTTGGTATGCAAGGATTTTGCAACATGAAATCGATCATCTGAACGGTAAACTGTATATCGATCATATGATTTCGCGTTCTTTTATGACGGTCGATAATCATGCTTGCCATTGGGCTGGCCGGTCGGTTGAGGATATATGTGAGGTCCTTGGTTTAACCGCCTGTTATGTAGATAAAAAATAATGGAAATTGACACCAAAAAAATATTAGAGGATTTCGTTGACTATCTCATGCCCGAACTATCACCACATGAGTCATCAATGTATATTTTCCTTCTTAGAAACTCTTATCTCTCAAGTCATGAAGTTGCTTCATCTAAGTTGAGAATAGGCCAGCGAACCATTGCCCAGAAGTATGGTAGAGGTCCGAAAATGGCAGTTCCAAGTCGCCAGCATGTTATAAGGCAACTCGAAAATCTAGAAAAAAAAGGATGTATTCATATTGGAGACACTAACAGGGAAGGCACGCTATACGAAATTGTACTCCCCTCTGATATCCCACTGGTAATAGAAAAATTGACTATAACTCAGGAATCGAAAGAGGAGGATTATTATAATGATCCTGAAAAAAGAGAACTAATATATGAAAGAGATAATTTCATATGCCAGTATTGTGGCGAAAAAGTAACTCCTGATAATTCCACTATTGATCATTTCTTTCCACTCTGTAAAGGCGGCAACAACTCTAAAGAAAATTTACGAACCGCATGCCTTATGTGTAACAGCATAAAATCAGGAAAAACATACGAAGAATCTGCTGTTAATCTATTAAAAAGCATTCAGGCTAAAAGGCGAAGAGGCGCTAAGAGTAGCGTGTGATGATAGACCCTCCAGGTTGAACTTGCCACTGCTCGTTGGTGAGCTGGGCATGGCTATGTAGGGTACGCACCGCGTACCTTTATCGAAGTTTGAGGCTGATGTGAAATTACACCGGTATGCGGTGCATACCCTACATAGTTCACAGTAAATTCTGCGCATACCATCTACCATACGATCAGGTGATAGATTATGAAAGAATTACATCCACAGTATATAGTTGATGAAAAGCATAATAAAAAATCGGTAATTCTGCCGATTGATGAGTGGGAAGAGATTATGCTTCTAGTTGAAGATTTAGATGATATTCAAGCTTATGATGATGCAAAAAAAATTGATGATGAAATAGTCCCATTCGACCAGGCAGTTAAGGAAATCGAAGATAGTTCACAAAAATGAGCTATTCAATAAAAATCAAGCGTAGTGCGCAGAAGTGCCTCGCCATGATCACGCAATCCGATAGAGACAAGATTATCAAAAAAATACAAAACCTATCTGATAATCCACGCCCAGAAAACTGCAAGAAACTCGCAGGCAGAGAGGCGTGGCGGATTAGAATTTGGTCGTACAGAGTCATTTACGAAATCAGCGACAATCAGCTTGTAGTGCTCGTGGTAATGATTGGTCATCGAAGAGAAGTCTATAAATAGGAACGAAGATGTAACTCAAATCAGGCTTGGCTTTAGGCCAACTATCCACAAGTCTTCTGAAACCCAGGATGTAATATCTTGAGCCGCGAACAAACCGCCCCTGCATCACCAGACTTAGCATCATCCTCGACAAAACTCTGTCTGACCTTCACTGATCGGGTCGGGATCGTTGCCGATATTGCCCGAATCCTCAGTGAACACGCCATCAGCATTACCGCGATGGAAGTCGAAGTGGAACCGACCAGCCACGAGGTTCGAGTCTATCTCGCTCTCGACATCGGCCTGAATGCGCCCGACTGGGAACATGCCCAGCAAGCGCTCGTCTCCATTCATAATCTGCAAAAGATTGAACCGGTACACAGTTTACCTCGGGAACGACACGAAGCTTGGCTGCGCTTGGTTTTGGATAGCATCAGCGACGGTTTATTGGCAGCCGATGAACAAGGGCAACTGACCTTGATCAATCGCGCCGCTCGCAATCTGTTCGGGCTGGAAACTACTGCAGCGCTAGGACGGCCCATTGATACCTTGGCGCTCGGAAATACTCAACTCCCTGAAGCACTTGCAGGCCGCCCATGTCTTCGCGTTCCCCACCATCACGTGCTTGATGGGCATCGCTCACAGTTCCTCTCCACCACGCTGTCGATTCGCGACGATATTGGCAGAATTGCCGGTGCGGTCGAAATTCTGCAGGATATGACGGAATTGCGATCTTTGGCCCAAGCTATCATCCAACCCGAACGAGAAGCCTTCGCCAATATCGTCGGTGCAAGCCCGGCTTTGCAAACGCCGATCCGACTGGCACAACAAGTGGCTCCCACCGATGTGATCGTTTGTCTTCGCGGCGAAAGCGGTACCGGCAAGGAATTGTTTGCCCGCGCTATTCATAGCGAAAGCGGTCGAACCGGCGAGTTTGTGGCGATCAACTGCGCTGCGCTGCCGTCGGAATTATTGGAAAGCGAGCTGTTCGGCTATGCCGGTGGTGCGTTCACCGGCGCTCAGCGCGAAGGCAAGGCTGGCCTATTTGAATTGGCTAAAGACGGCACCCTGTTTCTCGATGAGATCGGGGAATTACCGCCGGGTCCGCAAGCCAAATTGCTGCGCGTTATTCAGGAAGGCACCCTGCGGCGGGTCGGTGGTGCTCGGGAGATTCCGGTTACCGCCCGGATTATCACCGCCACTGGTCGAAATCTGGAGCAGATGATGGCCGCCGGTGAATTTCGTCAGGACTTGTTTTACCGCATCAACGTCTTTCCCATCCTGTTGCCGGCGCTGCGCGAACGTAAAGCGGATGTCGCGCAATTGGTCGATCACTTTTTGTTTCGCTTTAATAGCCGCCTCAAACGTCCGCCTCAATGGCTGACTGGGGAAGCACTGGAAAAGCTGATGCACTACGATTGGCCGGGCAACATCCGTGAGTTACGCAACGTTATGGAGCGGGCCGCTATTCTGAACGTCAAGCAAGCGATCACTGCCGAATGTGTGTTGTTCAGTTCCGAGCTGACCCGCGCCATTGATCCAGTCCGCTCGGCGGAGTCCACGCATGAATCCCTGCCTGATCAAGTCGCCTGCTATGAAAAGAATTTGCTGATCAGTGCGCTGCGTGACCACCACTCCATCCGCAAAACCGCGTTGCACTTAGGCATTTCCCATACCGCTGTGTTGAATAAATTGAAAAAATACAGCATAGATCCGAAACGATTATGAATCACCGATAAGATTACGGCCTTTTCCGCTCAATAGCTTTGCTGTACATCGCGGGAATACTGCTTTTTCTTCAATTCCTTGCGGGCCCGGTTCCAGTCCTGCCTATTACCCAGCGCATCGGCGTCTTGTTCCAATTCTTGACCTAAGCTCCGCAAAGGTGCGGATTGGTATTGATCCGCGTTTCGTTTCACGAATTCCGCGCCTTCTTCGAGCTTGCGTTGCGCTTCTTCCACCCGACCTTCGTCGCGTAACTTGACCGCGTCTTTACTGATTTTATTGGCGACTTGTTCGACGGTGACCGTTACCACCTTATCATCGGTCGCTTCGGCAACCGTTTCCGGGGATGGCGTAAAGCTGACCGCCGTTGCAGCGCTCAGCCGGTCCTGGAAGCGGGTTTGCATGTTGAGATAAGTTACATCAACCGTTGCCAGCTGTTGACGCTGACCCACTTCGCCGGCCGGTACTTCGACTTCCAGCAAAATGAATTTTTCCTGTTCGCCGTAGAGTTGGTTCAAGCTGGTAAAAACGGTTTGCCCGGCAATATCCGCGTTACGTCCCAACACTTGGATCGGTCGAATACCGGGTGCGCAACGGATTTGTACTTCTACCTGTTGTGCGACCACCGACAGAACATCACCGAATTCAGCATTGAAGATACGAGTCAGGTCGTTAGCGTTTTCGACAAAGGCATGATTGCCGTCACTCAATCCCGCCAGTTGAGTCATTAAATCTTCGTTATAGCCCAACCCCAGACCGATAGTGGTGACGCTGATCCCCTCCTTGCCCAGCGAAGCGCCTAGCCGACCCAGTTCAGTGGGCGAACTTGGCCCGACATTGGCCAATCCATCGGACAGTAAAATGACCCGATTTACCCGGTTTCGGTCCAGAAACTTCCGTACCTCTTGCGCCCCTTTACTGACCCCAGCGAATAACGCGGTGCTACCGCCAGCCTCTATGCTGTCAATGGCTGCGAAAATAGCTTGTTTATCGCGCACTTTGGTAGCCGGCACGATGATCCGAACCACATCATCGTAGGCTATCACTGAGACGATGTCGTCGGCATTCAGCCGACTGATCGCCAGTGTCGCAGCTTCGCGGGCGCGTTGGATTTTTTCCTTCCGCATAGAGCCGGATTTATCCAATACGATAGCCACATTGACTGGGGTGCGTTCTGCGTTTTGCGGTAACGAAAAGCCGGTAAGAGACACTTTGAGAAAAGCAGACTGCTTTTTGCCAGCCAGCATGACCGGCTTATCGACGGCCACATTCAGACCGATTTTCTGTGCTTCAGCCACATCAGTTAACAGCAAAACGACGCATAACGTCGTCAACGCTGCGCAAAGTTTGCTAGTGATTGATTTCATGCCATCCACCTCGTGATCAGTTGTTAGCGTACAGCCCTAGTTTTACAAGGCATAGCGCTACGAGTGGTCAGCACCCTGTGAAAGGTTTGTAAAAAGAATGTAAATCGGTCGCAGACGAAGCGGCTAAAGCGGTTCCTGGATAAAGTTCAGGGTTGCGTTCTGATATTTCTGCCGAGAGATGATATTTCGCAAATTAACTAGGGTTTGATAGGCGGCTTTCTGCGCTGCAGAATTCGCCAACCAGTCGGGAATGAAACCGCCGGGTTCGGCATGCAATTGACAGACAATCTCCACCCGTCCGTTCGGCAATGGGGTCAACTGCCAAAAGCCTTGGAAAACCGGCATACGCACATAGGATTGCTGCGGCTTGATGTAATCCGGATAGCCCGACATGGTGATCGTCACCACCCGATTCTGCGGGTTCTGTTGCAGGGAAAATTGAATAACCGCATCTCGGTCGGAAATAGGCCAAGGCGCTTCGGTGATCGCGTAGACGTAGGCTTCGCGTTCGCTCACTTGTCGTAAAACCTTGACTCCACCGCTGTGATAGACCCACTCGATGTTCGCTTCAGCATCCTGCAGCAAGGTCACTACGCCCGCCAACGGAGCTTGAATTTGAGTAATACCCTTTAATTCCTTGATCTTGGAGCCGGGAACAACACGGGCAAACACCTGGATAGCGGCTTCGTCTCTGATCAGTTCCCACGCCGATGCATGGGAAACAGTAGCGCTGCAAAGCCCTAGCAGCGCTACTAACAGACTCCGTAACGTGCCCGAAGTAATATAAAAAGGCTTGGCCATAGCGATATCCGACCTATCAACACATGGTCAGCACCAGTTTACCGGTCGAGCGACGCGCTAGCAGATCGGCTAATGCCTCTTGCGCCTGCTCTAGCGGATAGGTTCGAGAGACATGCGGCTTTAATTTGCCCTGCGCATGCCAGCTTAACAATTCGCTGAGTGAGTTTTGCATAATCGGCGGGTTGCGCCACAGATAAGCGCCCCAATAAAGTCCGATAACGGCGCAGTTTTTAACTAACAGTATATTAGCGGGTGGTTGCGGTACCTTGCCGCTAGCAAAGCCAATCGCCAGGATCCGCCCCTCCCAATTGATGCAGCGTAACGACGCGTCGAACGCATCGCCGCCGACCGGATCGTAAACCACATCGGCACCACCCAGCGCTTTGACCCGTTCACGAATATCTTCCTTGGAATAATCGATTAGATGATCCGCCCCGTGTTCGGCGGCAATCTTAAGTTTATCCGCACCACCGGCGGTGGCGATCACGGTTGCTCCCAGTTGCTTGCCGATTTCCACTGCAGTAAGCCCGACCCCGCCACCGGCCCCGTGCACCAATAGGTTTTCGCCGGGTTGCAAATGCGCCCGCCGGGTTAATGCCAGGTGTGAAGTACCATAGGCCACGGGAAAACCAGCCGCCGTAACAAAGTCCATGCTGGTGGGCAAGGGAACGACTGCTGCAGCGGGAGCGATGACTTCTTCGGCGAAACCGCCGTAAGATAAAACCGCCATAACCCGGTCGCCGGGTTTCAGCGTCTTGACTTCCGAACCGCACGCTAGTACTTCGCCTGCTACTTCCATGCCGGGCGAGAACGGGGGCTCGGGTTTAGTCTGGTACTTGCCCTGTGCGATCAACGTGTCGGCAAAATTGATACCGCAGGCATGCACCGCGATAGCAACCTGGTCTTTTTCGGGAATTGGGCTGGGGAGTTCTTCTAGTACCAAGTTATCTGGCGGCATTCCCCATTGTTTACAAACGACGGCTCTCATCAAGTTCTCCACATCAGTTCAACCCGATGAGTTTACTTTAGACTCGGTAAACGCCGAAAGTGGAGATTAGTCGCCGGACAGCCGCTGGTTGGAGGATTAGGGGTGAGCAAGTCGAGTTTGCCGGGGCTCCTTCCCCAGCATGATTATTACTAACGATTAGGTTGAGGTGGAAGCGCCGCCTTCCTCGCTGGCACCGTCGGTAGCGAAAAATTCGCGGGTTAATTTGAAAACAACCGGACTTAGCAACAGTAAGGCGATCAGGTTCGGAATCGCCATCAGTGCGTTTAAGGTGTCTGCCAGCAACCAGACGAAGCTCAGTTTAATCGTGGCACCGATAGGCAAGGCAAGCGCCCAAAGTATGCGGAAAGGCATGATCGCTTTGATACCGAATAAATATTCGATGCACTTTTCACCATAGAAGCTCCAGCCCATCATTGTGGTAAAGGCGAAGATCGCCAGTCCCAGAGTGACAATATAATTGCCAGCACCGGGTAAGGCACCTTCGAACGCCATTGAAGTCAGCGACGCACCGGTTTCGCCGCTGGTCCAAGCGCCGGATGTAACGATGGCCAGACCGGTGATACTGCAGACGATAATGGTGTCGATAAAGGTTCCCAGCATGGCAATCAAACCTTGATTGACCGGTCCTTTGGTCTTTGCAGCGGCGTGGGCGATGGGGGCGCTGCCTAAACCAGCTTCGTTAGAAAAGACGCCGCGGGCGACACCAAAACGGATTGCGGCCCACACTGCAGCACCAGCAAAACCACCGGTTGCAGCGTGGCCAGTGAAGGCACTTGAGAAGATCAGTGCTAATGCAGAGGGAATTTCCGCCACGTTGATAATCAAGACCACCAGCCCACTGAGTACATAAGCGATAGCCATGAAGGGCACCAGCTTGCCCGCAACAGTCGCAATCCAGCGGATACCACCGAGTATCACCGCACCGACCAACACCATCAAAACCAGACCTGTGATCAGCTTGGGTATACCGAAGGTGGAATCCATCACGTCGGCAACAGAATTAGCCTGCACCATGTTGCCGATACCAAAGCCAGCGATTCCGCCGAAGATGGCGAATGCGGGGGCCAGCCAAAACCATTTCGAGGACAGCCCGTTTTTGATGTAGTACATGGGACCACCGACGTGATCACCATTTTCATCAACTTCCCGGTATTTCACCGCACAGACCGCCTCGGCATATTTGGTTGCCATGCCAACCAGGGCGGTACACCACATCCAAAACAGTGCGCCGGGACCACCTAAAGCAATGGCGGTGGCTACGCCGGCAATATTACCGGTACCGATGGTGGCGGATAGCGAAGTCATTAACGCATTGAAAGGACTGATATCGCCCTCGCCGCCCTCCGGCTTGCGTCCTTTCCAAAGCAGACTGAATCCGAACCCAAGCTTGCGGATCGGCATGATGGCCAATCCCGCCTGTAGGAAAAGACCGGTGCCTAAAATCAACACCAGCATGGGTGGTCCCCAGACGATGCCATTGAGTTGACCGACTAGATTGCTGATTGCTTCCACAAATTCATCTCCTCGATACATTGTTGGGCGATAGTGCCTTACTTAAGTCATAAGGCGAGGTGGTGAGTGCCCACCATACTGGCGGTGGGCGGTATAACAAAATTAATTTAACTATTTAAAAAGAATAGTTTTCAATCTTTTTTATTGAAATTAATTGTAAAAATAGAACTATTTGAAAAATAAATGGCGAATCAGGTTTGGTACAGCTGCACAGGGTCGATCAATGGTTCGCTGAGGGTGACGATTTGCTCGTCACGGACGGCACGGTAGAAACAACTGCGTTGACCCGTATGACAAGCTGGTCCGATTTGTTCAACCAGCACCAGCAGGGTATCGCCATCACAGTCAATGCGCAGCTCGACCAAACGTTGGGTTTGGCCTGAGGATTCACCTTTGCGCCACAGGCGGCGGCGGGATCGCGACCAATAACAGACTCGTCCGGTGCGTAAAGTTTCTTGTAGTGATTCTTGGTTCATCCAGGCCATCATTAACACTTCACCGGTATCGTGCTGTTGAGCAATGGCAGGGACGAGCCCGTCGGCATTGGGGTTTAATGCAGTAAAAAATTCTTGTTCAGACGGAGTGCTCGGTTTTTCGTTCATTTTTTCAGTTCGCCTAGGGTACAGGTAAAGCATCCAACCACGGTTTTGAGATGCTAGCCTATGCTATGGTAGCGACAGTTTGCACAGCTTGCGACCACTATTACCGCGGCTATCGTTGCCATAATATTACGGTTGCTCTCCGGTTAGGGTTTGCAAACCCTTGTGGAAATGAGCACTGTAAGGCTAACATCGAAAATGGTTTCCTTCCGCTAGAGCAACCTTTGGAGAAATCAATGGATTACACCATTCGCAACATTTTGTATGCTACTGACCTAGGTGAGCATGGGCCGCTGATTTTCAGTCATGCGTTCTCGCTAGCCAAGCAATTCAACGCCAAAATCAATATTGTTCATGTCGTTGAACCCATGAGCGATTACGCGCGTTCTTTGGTCGATATTTATGTGTCAGCTGATGTCCAGGAAAACCGGCGCAAGGAGGTCCAAGAAAGTGCGCTCAAAGAGATGCATCGGCGCTTAGATGTCTTTTTCAAGGACAAACTGCATGCCGATGCCCACACAGTGTTAGCGGATATGCGGGTCGTCGAAGGATTGCCAGCCCAAGTCATTTTGGACGAGGCCAAGCGGGTTAGTGCGGACCTGATCGTGGTGGGTTCCCACGGCCGCACCGCATTAGGCGAGATGTTTATCGGCTCGGTCGCTCACAAGGTGACGGTAAAATCCTCCATCCCGGTTTTGTTGGTACCGATTCCGAGAACTTGATTCTCGACGTTACCTACCCCGATTTCTTCAGCTCACCCAAAAAAAGTCGGGTCAAGAAAACGATTCTTGACCCGACCGCCAACTCACCGCAACAACTTCACAAACAGCACGATAAGTCGTGACTCCGTAAGGCGTTAGCCGCTAAAGAATACCGACGGCAACCACGTGATCACCCCAGGGAAAGCGATCATGATTGACAATCCCACGACCTGCAGAAATATAAAGGGAAGAATGCCCTTATAAATGTCGATCATGGTGTATTCAGGCGGAGCTACCCCTTTGAAATAAAACAAGGCATAACCGAACGGTGGGGTCAAAAATGAGGTTTGCAAGTTGATACAGATTAACATCGCGAACCACAGGGGATTGAAATCCAGGTCCAAGGCAATCGGCGTAAAAATAGGCACGACCACCAGCAATATCGCCGCCCAGTCGATAAACATACCCAGGATGAACACCACCGCCATCATGATGACCAGGACTACGTATTCATGCACATCCATGCCCAGCAGGAAATCAGCCACGGCATCACCGCCGCCGATGCTCAGAAAGACCACGCTGAATAACTTTCCGCCCACGAACAACAGCAAAATCATCGCTGTAGTGCGGGCTGTAGCAATACAAGACTGAGTGATCACCTCTCGGTTCAGTTTTTTATTGATCAGCGCCAGCACTAAAGCCCCGAGCCCTCCTAGTGCTGCTGCTTCTGTCGGGGTAGCCACGCCTGCCAGGATGGTTCCCATAACGATGAGAATCAAGCTGAACGGGGGCACGAAGCTTTTGAGAATCATGATGGTCTTTTGACCAGTCGTATGAGTATCTTCATCGGCGGGTATGGGCGGCCCTAATTCGGGCTTAATCCCGCATACAATACCGACATACGCCAGATACAGTCCGGCCAGGATAAGTCCAGGGATAATAGCCCCGGCAAACAGATTACCGACCGATGTCTCTTTCAACCCCGTCAAACCGCCATATACCACCAGCATGATGCTGGGCGGGATCAAAATGCCCAAGGTGCCGGAGGAACAAATAATGCCTGCACCAAGACCACGATGATAGCCGCGCCGTAGCAGCGCCGGTCCCGCCATCAAACCCATCGCCACCACAGAAGCGCCAATAATACCGGTGGTTGCGGCGAATACAGTGCTGACCACGATCACCGCCATGCCGAGTCCACCCCGCACTTTCCCAAGCGAGATATACAGGGCGTCGAATAAGCCCTCGGACACTTTGGAGCGATCCAGAATCTGCGCCATAAAAATAAACAGTGGCACCGCCACCAGCACGTAATTTTGAAAGATACCCCACACATTGTTGGTGAATAGATCGAGCAGTGCCGGAACGTTGAAACCGTTATCGATCAAGCCGAATAAGGTGGCAACCGCCGCCAGCGTGATCGCTAGCGGATGTCCTAAGGTGATGAGAATCACCAACACGGCGAACATCAGAAGGGCGAGGGTTTCCGGACTCATGGGGCAATCTCCGTGGCGTCAGCAGACCCTTTAAGGGAGTAGAAATCCTGTATCAGTTTAGCGATGCCTTGTAGGAAAAGCAGGATAAATCCAATGGCCATAATTGTCTTAAAGGGGTAAAAGGGCGGCGCCCAAGACGTAGAAGCTAATTCCCAATTCGACCAGGAGGAAGCTGCGTAAATCACCGACCAAATTGACAGCAGTCCTATTGTGGGAATAAATAACACGAGATTGATCACAATACGCAAAATTGTCCGGGGTCTTTTGGGCAATCTGGCTTCGAATACGTCGATAGCGACGTGGCCGTTGTGCTTGTGAGCATGAGCGAACGCCAACATAAAATGCACACCGTAGAGCAGCGTAGTGGCTTCAAAGGCCCAAATTGTCGGCGCATTAAAACCATAACGCATGATGACTTCGAAACCGACTACGCCGAGTAACGGCAGTATAAGAAAGGCATTGAAGTTGCCCACATTCTCATTGAGAGAATCGATAAAATGAGCAAGTTTGAGCATAACAGGCTTCTCCGTTTCTTTTCTCTGGCGTCCTTGAGGAAAAGGGAAGGCGAGGGTCCTAGCGAACCCTCGCCCGGTGGTACTAGAATCACTTACTGCAGGTGTTTGCCACCGATGTACTGATCGATAGGCCAGGGTGTCACACCACTACGGATCTCACGCCACTCTGCGAAGTCTTCTTTGAACTTCTCCTGGGAATCCATCACTTTTTTTACATCCGGTTCTTTGGCCTTGAGCTCATCCAAGTATTCCTTAGTGCGCTTGGCGAAAGCGTTTAGGGTGTCTTCGTCCATACGCACGAATTCCACTTTCTCCTGGAACAGCTTGATTGCTTCAACATTGAGATTCTCAATCCAGGCGTTGGACCACAGTTGGGTTTCCTTGGCGGCGGTGTCCACGATCCATTGCAGGTCGGCCGGCAGCTCTTTCCAGGCATCTTGATTGATGAAGCAGCCCAATTGCACGGAAGGCTGATGAACGCCGGGAGCAATCACGAACTTAGTGATTTCGTCGAAGCCCATAGGGTAGTTGATAGCTGGGGCACTGAATTCAGCCGCATCAATAACGCCACGTTCCAGGGCCAGATAAACCTCACCGCCGGGCAGTGGAGAAACGCTGGCACCCAAGCTGTTCATGATATCCATATACCAACCTGGAGTACGGAGACGCAATCCGCTGAAATCAGCCATCGTGACGGCTTTTTTGTTGGAGAACAGCCCCATTTCCTGACCACCGTTGCCGCAAGGCAGGGCGTACAGATTATAGCGGCCATAGAGCTCCTGCATCATTTCCAAACCGCCCCGTTCATACAACCAGATGTTGTAACCTTCGTTATCTAAGCCGAAAGGAACCGACGCGAACGCAACGAACGCCTCGTTCTTACCTTTCCAGTAACCGGGCCAATCGTGACCGATCTGCGCCGAGCCCTTACTTACCGCATCGAAGCTTTCCAAGGCACCGACCAACTCGCCCGCTGAGAACAGTTTGATATCAAGCCGACCACCGGAAGCCAGTTTCACCGTATCGGAGAAATGCTGTGCCATATCGAAAAACAACAGCCCCTTAGACCAGGGCATGACCATCTTCCAGTTAAACTCTTTATCTGAGGTTTTGATTTGTCTGAGTTCTTTCTTAACGGCATCGTGTCGTTTGTCAGCACCGAATTTGTCACGTTTAGCAGCAAACGCCGGCAATGCAAATATCACTGACAATACCAACAGCCAGCTCAATAGCGTTTTCAACTTTGTCATCGAAGGTTTTCCTCCAAAGGATTTATGCAGTTCAACAGAAGGGAAAATAAGTAGGTTGCTCACCTTGTACCAAGCATTACGTTATTCGAATAACGACGCACCGCCTTGCAACCGGGACGCAACGTCACTTGAAGTTTATTGGTGAATGGCAGGATTTCAAGGCTGGTCAAAAAAAACGACCAAATATGAAGTGTGCTTACACTATCCGTGCACCTTCATAAAGTGTTATAGCCAACCGCCCACCGCCTGCAAGGGCTGAGGGTTGTTGGGCAAACTCACCCAGGCGGCTATCGCTTTACGGGACACATCTACAGTCGTGGTTGGTAAGTCCATTTGAACCTGGTAATCCGCACCGCTGTCCCGCATGGGGATTTGCTCGTACGCCAGCACGACAAAATCATGGGTAAGCGTTCGCCCCTGGTTCTCGCCGTCTTGCACTTGGGTGCTGAGTCCGAATCCCAAAACAGCCAAGTGCATGTCCAGCCGATCTGGCAAATTTTGCTTAGCGGTAAAGCGGGCTTCAGTACGCTCGCTATCCAAGCGAAGAGTGAGTTGTCCGACTTCTGCCCCGGGGTCTAGGCGCAGCTGAGGGCGCAAGAACCAACCCCGCCACTCTTTACCATTGAGAATCAAACCTGGGGTATACACCGTGCGGATGAATCCATGTTGCGCATATTGCCGTTGTCTTGCGCCGAACACAGCAGAGGCAAAGCGGTCCGGCCATCCCAGATAGTCCCAGTAATCCACATGAAAGGCGACAGGTACGACTTCTCGCCACAAACGGGTATCGCTCTTCAGTTTGCTCAGCCACCGATCAGCCGGCGGGCAACTACTACAGCCCTCCGAGGTGTAGAGTTCCAACAGACTCACTTGCCGATTACCGCTGTCCAGGATTTGAGGGGCCGCCGCCACGGAAGCCGTTCCCAAAACGAAACTCATGAACACAAACCAGCGCATATTAGGCATAATCACTCCGCAAAGGTGACGCTGGCCGAATATCGTCGGCCAGCGCTCAAAGTTTAGCAGGCGGTACCGGCCTAGATTAGATTCTTCAATCCAATGTCGGTGTTATTCAATGGACTGTTCACGCGCCAGGTTTTCTGACAGTCCGGTTTTATGGGCTTGCAGGGCTTCATCAAAATTACCAGTCTCCTTCAATACTTCGCCCAGCATCAAATAAGTGGCGCTGCGAATGGTAGGATTCTTAGTGCGTTCTAACACCGAGCGATAAACGCTTGCCACTTGCGACAGTTCACCGCGTTCCTCGTATAGTTCGCGGATTTTATGGAGCTGAAGAATGGTCGCTTTCTCGGCATTGGCGTTGATCTCATGAGCGGCATCTACAATGCTGTAGAAACCACCCAATAGTTCAAGAAACGCCTGCATACGTTCAACATCTTCCATTTCGTCAGCGTGGGCTTGCGTTGGAGATATCAGCGTCAAGCTGAAAAATGCCGCAACAATCAGGGAATACAATGGTTTGAATATCATAAGAACGCTCCTATACATGGCGTGGTTTGGAAGAGATTGGGAAGGCATGGCCTGCTCTTTCACGGGGATGCGCCCCCGGCTTTTGTGGCGCTTGGGGTGACGGTGGCAGCAGCGGGAATGCGCTGAACCCGGTTAGGTTCTGGATACCAACAGCTGGTTTTGTAATCGTTAAACTGGGCGACGAGCCAAGATTGGGAATCGCCAGTTGCAGCGCGGGCGTTGATGTTTGCAACATACCGGTCCCCATCCAGACCCCGGCTACTAGGCTACACAGCAGCATTGCAGCTAACGCAGGACGGAACCAGGGATGACGCGTTTGCTGAGATTCAATCGCCGTCAGCGTCCGTTGCGTGATAAACGGCGGCGTATTCACCGACTCATAATCACGTTTCAGGGATTCCAGGAAGCCTTCATCAGTTTGACGCATCGTTCATTCCTCAAAAGTCGTCAGGCGGCTCTTTAATACTTTCATGGCCTGATGCAGGGTTGCCTTAACTGTTCCTTCGCGGCAACCAAGCATCCGCGCTGTTTCCGCCGTGCTCAGCGACTCAAAATAGCGCAGTACCACAACCGAGCGTTGACGTTCGGAAAGCACCGTCAATGCGCAGCGTATCCGCAGCATGCGGCGGGTGGATTCAAGTTCCGTGTGTGGACAATCGGGCCCGGCTTGCAGCAGATCCGGTTCCGCCGTCGGCGGCGTGCGCCGGTTAAACTCACTACAAACATTGCGGGTGGTTTGGTACAGCCAGGTGCTCAATTGGGCGCGAAAGAAAAATCGCTGTAGGGATTTGTAAGCACGAATAAACACTTCTTGAACTACATCAGCGGCATCATCCAGGCGATGCAGAAATACACAGGCCAGCCGATATACTCGATCCTGATGGCGTTCCATTAATATCACAAAGGCATCAGCGTCTCCCTTACGAAACTGCGCTATGAGTTCGTGATCGTGATGGCTGAGCGGCTGGCTTGACATGAGTTTGAATTCCGGCTTTTTGTATTAGTGACGCTCGCGGGAATTCGGTTTAGTGTCGTTTTGAAATCATTTGCAGGGAGTTTAGGATAAATTCCGCTGGAGCTTACTGACGGCAAGCGCAAGGCCCAAACCCAACAATACACAGGCTCCAGCCAGCAGGATAATCTGATGATAGTCGTTTCCGATCAGCAACAGCCCGGTGAAACTCGGTCCCAAGGCGATGCCGGTCGCTTGTCCCCCAGGCGCAAGAACCAACCAGTGTTTACCATCGGGCAGATCGGCAAGTTGGCCCAGTTGATAATTGAAACCGAAATTCCAACTACATCCCCATAACGCAATGGCAGTGAAGAAAAGCCATTCGCTGCCGCCATCCCAAAGCAGCATCAACGCCAGCATTTGACCAAGTAATGCTGCCAGCAACGGTATCACGCGGCCATAAGTGGTGCCAATAACAGCGGCTAACAGCGAGCCGAGCGCTTGAAAGGGCATGGATAGGCCCAGATAAAACCCGACACTCTGCAAATCCAAGCCTATCGATTGTCCAATCCGCTCCGCGAATGCCCAAATCGCACCGAGATCAATACAGAAGAAAAAAATTCCCGCCAAAGCAGCGAACCCACACCATGAGGGTGTCGTCGTTGTTCGCACCCGTCCCGCTGCGGCTGCAACCAGGTGCACCGGTAGCCAGCGAACGGCAAACAATCCGGCGCCCCCGAGCATCGCCAGGAAGCACGGTAAGGCTATCCAGCTTGATTGCACCAGCACCAACGGTAACAACATCAACGCGATGCCGGTAAAGCACATGTTACTGAAAGTCAGCATGCCGAATGCGCGGGTGGGATCAAGCCTCGCTCCCAAAATCAGAATAGCGGTGATATAGGTCGGCCCATCGCCACACAACCCCGTCAATAAACGGGCGATAACCAGCTCGGTAGGGTTGCTGGCCAGCAGCGACAACAGGTTGCCGACGATCAAACTGCTAACACCCGTGAACGCCGCTTTGCGGTAACCCAGCTTGAATATCCAGTAGGGGGCGCTAAACGAGGCCACGGCGAAGCCACCGATCTCAATGCCCGCAAGCAACCCGATCTGGCGGTTAGTTAATTGGAAAGCATCGCTGAGGCTGGCGAGAAAAATCGGCGATAGATTGAACATGGCTGATCCGGCAATACCGAGCCAAAGCGCGGCAATCAGGCATTGCCACCGGTTTGCCGCATCAGCCATCAAACGACGAGGGGCGACCTGACCGACAGTCCAGCTTTGGACAACCCTTCAAATAACTGATCGACCACGCTGTCTTCCAGCAGAAAACAGGACAAATAACGCCGTCCTTCCGTTGCGAAGCGTGGTCGTAAGCGGAGTGTCTCCGCTAAAAACGATTCAGCTTCCGGTCGATTGTCCAATTGGCCCAGAATCGCCGCTTTGAGCAGTGGCCGCCAGTGCAGCCCTGCGGGGGTAAACCGGTTGGCAATAGCCAAAGCTTTTTCATAGTCGCCTCGCCGGTAAGCATCAAGGCATAACGGGTAAAGCAAGAAATGCGGAGCCACCTGCATGAGCTGCAACTGTGCTTCGATCATCGTGCAGCCCCGTTGCCATTCGCCGGAAAGCGCGAGTGCCACCGCGGCATCCGCGACATAAGCCGGCGGTGCTTGGCCATCAGTAATGATGGGTTCGATCACCGCTAACAGCTCGGCTTTGCGCCGCGCCTGTAGCAAAGCATAACAAAGCGCCAAGCGGCAAAGGGGATGATTGGGAGCTAGAGATAAGGCTTGTTGTGCCAGTTGCAGGACTCTGGGCAAGGGGTTGGGTTCATCGTTATAGCCGTGTGCGTACCCCGCCCGCAACGTATCAGCTAACATGCCCATCAACAGCGGGTTTTTAGGCTCAATAGAGATCGCTTGCTCCAATGCAGCCCGCGCTGCCTCATAGGCTGCATCGGTGTGTTGATTAAGCCAATGATAAAAACGTAACAGTGCGGCATAGACTTTTAAATCGGATCGCTCATTGCGGCCCAATTCGTCGGCCAGCGATTGGTTGATGGCCCCACAATACATATCCGCAACATGGGAAGATACCTCCTGCGCAATACCGTCCTGAACGTCGAGCAACTCGGCGGTAATCAGATTGCGCTCATACTGATTGGCCCAAATCTGGGTCCGACGCACAGCATCGTACAGGCGGGCTGTAATCCGGATTCGAGAGTCGGACCGGCGTACCGTGCCTTGCAGCAGAAAGCGCACCCCTAACCGATCACTGAGGTCTATTAGCCCGTTGCCCAGAGTGGTAGCGTGAACTGCTCCATAACAAGGCGTGACTTGCAGTTCAGGGAGTTTGGTCAGAATCACGACCAGTTCTTCGGTTAAGCCATCGGCGAAAAAAGCATCATTCGGGTCAGCACTTAAATTAATCAAGGGAATAACCGCCAGCGTTGGACGGAATGATGCATTAGATTTCTCTGCCGCGTCTGATGAGGCGTTCCTTTGGTAAATGAATTGAGGAACATAAGAGCCTTTGGGAATCTTAATTCTGACTTCGTCCCCTTGACGAACAGTGGCGTAATACAGGTCGAGCGCCCGCCGTAATTTTCCGATTTCTATCCGAACAATCGCATCCAGTTCAGGATCGAACTGGTCGTTTTTCCCGAAGACTTCCTGAGCCAAATGGCGCTGGGTTAAGTATTTTTGCTGCCCTTCGAGGGTGCGTTCGCACAGATACTGCAGCAAGTTTCTTAGCCGTTCGGATGCTTTGAAGTCACGATTCGCGCCCAGGCGGGCCAACTGCCCGTGGATGTCTTCCTTCCGGATACAGTGCGGGTTCGTGGCGGGTTGTGTTAGGTTGCTAGTCATTGCTTAGGTCAGTCGGCTCATCAGCACTGTCGGGTAAACGTCGCAGGCATCGAAATACACAACCATCCTGCGGTCATAGTCACCACGTATTCACCTGCTTACTCAGTTATTTTAGTTGTTAACCAAGGCAACCTACACGCGGGATGGATTCTACCCCAGACTTCTCGAAAGTTTAACGGTGCATTAACACCCAGGCGCTCCGTGATGCGGCTGGTAGCAATGACACCCCACCGACGAGGAACTTTCGATGAAGCGATGCCCATTATTTTTTCTGCTGGCCAGTGCGCTAACCATCCCCACGGCCTATGCGCAAGTTATGGGGGCTGCAGATACCCCGGCAGAAATTGACCCCATTGATGAAGGCGAACAGCCCATCATCAAGCTCAATCCTGACGATCCCAGCTACGATGTTTGGAAAAAACTACGGGACTTTTCCAAGGACCGCCGCGAACCGGGGCCGATCAATGTGCAGCGTTTCGAAGGCCATGTGCCTTGGGTCGGTATTCCAACGTTTTTTCATTTGCCCGTTGCATTGACACCGGAAGATCTCAAGGCCGGCAAGGTCGAGGTGGCGATCATGGGCGCGGAACTGATCGGCGATATGCGGGCGCGTTCCTATGGACCGATGGAAATGCGCAATCCGCACCGTTCCGAGGTTTATCACAATTGGGGTTCCTTCACCATGCCTGATCTGGATACCGGCGTGAATCCGCTCCAGGAACTCACCATTGTGGATTATGGCGATGCCCCGATTGAACCCATGAGCATTGAGCGCACAATTCCTGAGGTCCGCAAATTCGTGCGCCAGATCGCCGAAGTGGAAATCGAACCGGGTAAGCGCACTATCCCGATCATCATCGGCGGCGGGCACGCTCTGATGTTTCCTGATGTGGCCGGTTTAGTCGATGTCTACGGCAAAGGCAAAATCGGCATCGTGCATTTCGATGCCCATGCTGACCAAGCGCCGGTCGGTTTCGGCCATCTGATCACCCACGGCAACCCCGTCCGGCAGTTGGTGGATGCCGGCTTGGTGGAAGGCAAGAATATTATCCAGGTGGGTCTGCGCGGGCCGAACTCAACGGATATGAACGGCGTCGCCTGGAACCGAGAGAATAAACTGCGTTATCACATGATGGCCGAAGTCGAACGGCGCGGCTGGGAAGCAGTCATGAAGGATGTGTTGAAAGAAGCGCTGGAAGGCGTGGAATACCTGTTCGTGTCCTTCGATATTGACGTCGTCGATCCCGCTTTCATTCCCGGCACTTCGACGCCGGAACCGGGCGGACTTTACATGCGTGAAGTCATGCCATTGATGCGCGGCCTGTGCACCCATCCGAACCTGGTAGGCGTGGAAATCGTCGAGCTAAGACCGGATTCCGATCCCGGTTACACCACCATGTTGAATACCAAAGCTATTCTCCGCAGGTGCCTGGAAGGGATTACCTTACGGAAAAATGGCATTACCGACCCCCTCTACCTGCACCCTGAATTGGTAGACGACGGCCAGGGTTAGCGGCATGTTGGGTTCAATCATGCAGCGACCCAGTCCATTGATTGCCGCCCTGCTGCGCGAACCGCTGCTGGGTTTCGCGCTCAGCGGCAGCCTGATCTTTGCCGTGTATGCTGCTTTCGCCGAGCCTGAAAAGGATCAGCGGCAAATCGTCATCACCGCTGAGATCATTGATGATCTGGTGCAAAATCAGGCCGCATTACTGGGCAGACCGATCCAACCGATGGAACGCCAGTTATTAATCAAACAATTTGTTGATCAGGAAATTCTGATTCGAGAAGCCTATGCGCGCGGCTTGGATCAACGCGACAGCCGGGTTCGCCATTTGCTGATCGACAAGATGTCGTTTCTGGTCAACGAAGAGCCGCAGGAGCCGACCGCAGCCGATCTGCAACGGCTTTACGAGAACAACCTCGACCGCTACCGCACTCCCAAGGCAGTGAGTTTCGAGCATGTCTTTGTGAAGTCCGACCGCGCCCAGGCCGAGCGTTGGCTGACTCAGCTCAATACCGGCCATCTGCAGGCGCAAGCCGTGGGGGAAGAATTTTGGCTGGGTCGACGGCTGGAACGGATCACACAAACGGAAATGGCTACCGTGCTGGGGATGGAGTTTGCGAAGGCGGTATTGGAGCTACCGCAAGATGAGTGGCACGGCCCGCTGCAATCCGCTCGTGGCTGGCACTTGGTACGCATAGAGATTCGGCATGAGCCACAGCTATTACCGCTTGAGCAACTGCAGGATCACTTGCGCGAAGATTGGTTGGTGAAACGACGTAATCAGCTTTTCAACCAACAAATGAGCGAGCTGCGGTCACGCTATCGGATAGAAGTCGACGTTGAGGCTCTGCGCGGATGATGGATGCCAAGTTGATGGGCCTTTGGGTGACGCTCATTCTGGTATTTGCCAGTTGC
>JAZBPA010000052.1:0-14593 GCA_036351435.1 Candidatus Competibacteraceae bacterium | reverse complement strand
TAAGCTGTACTCGCTGAAAAAGATCTTTCCTCTCAGCAGCGCAGTTAGAGTGGACAACGCCAAAAACACAGCAGTTGTTGGTAACCAATTGTACTGAAGGTAAATTATTTTCCGTACTAAAAAATAATATTTTTTTATCAGTGGGTTACTAACCGGACAAATTGTACATTTGGTACGATAAAGCCGAATTCGCCAGCTACACATCCCAGCATTAACGGCGACCAAAAGGATATCGACCACAGTCAGTTGTTACTCCCGCTTTCGTAGTGTTTGAGGCGGTTATAAAGCGTCTTGAGGCTGATGCCGAGGGCCTCTGCGGCCTTGGCTTTATTTTGCTCGTAGTGTGCTAGAGTCGCAAAAATAAGCTGACGTTCCGCTTCTTCCATAGACGTTGTCCCCACAGTGAGGTGCAGATCGCCATTTTCATTGGGTTCTGGTGGTTCCGTTATGGGCACGGGTTGGTTAAGAATCCCGAAATGAGCTTGTGTAATCTCTTGCTCGGCTAGGATGAAGGCCCGTTGCACGGCGTTGTTGAGCTCTCTGACATTGCCAGGCCAATGGCGATTCTCCAGCCAGGGCAGCACGTCCGCAGCAAAGGCTTTGGTGGTTTGCTCTTCTTGGTTGAGACGCTCAAGGAAAAAGCTGGCGATCAGGCCGACATCTCCGCTGCGTTCATTCAATGAGGGCATTTGCAGCGGGAACACGGCCAGCCGAAAGTAGAGGTCCTCTCTAAATACGCCGTCCTGAATGGCTTCCAGCGGATCGCGATTGGTCGCGGTAATGATACGCACGTCAATAGCAATTTCTTGGCTTCCGCCGATCCGCATCACTTGGCCGGTCTCCAATACCCGGAGTAATTGCACCTGAAGTTCGAGCGGCATTTCGGTAATTTCGTCGAGGAACAGTGTGCCGCCGGTGGCGCGCTCGAAGTAGCCTAAATGCTGGCGGTTGGCGCCGGTGAAGCTGCCACGCTCGTGGCCAAATAATTCACTGCCGATCAGTTCAGAAGATACGGCCCCGCAATTGAGGGCTAGGAATGGACCGTCGCGGCGGTTGCTGCGCGCATGAATGGCCTGGGCGACTAGGTCCTTGCCGGTGCCGCTTTGCCCCCGAATCAGTACGCTGGCGCGGGATGGGGCTACGCGATCAATGAGCTTGTAAACCTCTAACATCACTGGCGCGTTACCCACCAACTGTTCAAAGTTCGGTTGCCGCCCGTCGCTGGGCTTAATCGGGGCATTATTCGTTAGCGCTTCTTGCAGGGCTTGCATACTGGCTAACAGACGTTTGGGTTCAATGGGCTTGACCAGAAAATCGCTGACTCGGGCGCGCAGCGAATCGATGGCAACATCAACGGTCGGGTGTGCTGTCATCACCACAATGCGGGTGTTGTCTGGATCGGCGATTTCAATCAGCTCAAGGCCGCTGCCGTCGGGCAGTATCACATCCAATAACAACACTACCGGGGTAACGGCAGCTAAAATCCGCTTGGCTTCAGCGAGGGTCTGTGCAGTGAGTGCCTGAAACCCCTGAATTTCAAGTAGTTCTGCAGTTGCCAGAGCAAACGCCGCATCGTCATCGACAATCAAGAGTTGAGTCATGGGTATTCCCATCCTAAACGTTGCGCAACTGCGGGGTTATTGCTGTTGCATTATATCGGCGATTCGGTCAAGCGTTTTCAGGCAAGCAGGGCGTCATAAAACCTTCGCTGTCCCGTACGGTGCTATTTCTTTTACCGAGCATAAGCAGTGCCTTTGTCAATTTTACAAAATTACCCCCTGTTGTTTGTAAATCTTACCGGTTATCAGCCCCTTTGGTGAACGGATCGCCACAATTTGAAAGAACTATTCCGCCACTTGAGTCTATTCATCTGATATATAATCAATTTTATATATGGCGCGTTTTATGCTAATGGGTGCGTGACGACTCTTCCCGAGTCGGTAGTGGAGAAAAAACCGATGGTCTTGTACAACTTGTTTCCGTTACTTGCAGGTCACTTCGATGCGTGGCAGCCGCATTTCGAGCGCGCTGCTGACCTAGGCTGCGATTGGGTATTCGTCAATCCTATTCAACAACCCGGCGCGTCCAGTAGTTTGTATTCAATCGCTGATTATTTCCAACTAAACTCAGCACTGGTAGATGCAGATAGTGCAACATCTCCTGAGGACCAACTCCGACAAGCCCTATCTGCCGCAAGAGAGAAGGGTTTGAAAGTCATGGTCGACTTGGTGATCAACCATTGCGCTGCTGATTCGCATTTGATTACCGAACACCCTACCTGGTTTGCTCGCAATCCTGATGCTAGTCTCGTGCACCCGTCTTGTCAGGAAAACGGAGAAACCGTGGTTTGGCAAGACTTGGTCCGCTTTGATCATCAACAGACGACAGACCCGGAGGGCCTGTTTCACTACTGCCAGGAGATCGTAAATTATCTTGTCGGACTCGGGTTTAGTGGCTTCCGCTGCGATGCAGCTTATCAAATCCCAACGTCTGTATGGCAACGACTGATTGAAGATACCAAGAGTAAAGATCCCGATATCGTATTTGCTGCGGAAACGCTAGGGTGCACCCCTGATCAAACGCGGGAAACCGCTGTGGCTGGTTTCGACTACATCTTCAATAGTTCCAAGTGGTGGGATTTTGAGAGTGATTGGCTGTTGGAGCAATACCAGCAAACCCGCACGGTCGCATCCTCCATCAGTTTTCCTGAAAGTCACGATACGGCTCGCTTAATGGAGGAAGCCGACGGTAACGTTAATGTTCTCAAACAACGCTATTTGTTCGCTGCTCTTTTCTCCACCAGTGTGATGTTTCCTGTGGGCTATGAATTCGGGTTTCGACGACCGTTACATGTCGTCGACTCACGTCCCGAACATTGGGAACAAACCACAGTTGATTTGCAAGACTACATCAAGCGTGTTAATAACTTGAAAACCAACCAGCCGCTGTTTTGCGAAGAGACCGTCAACACTCTCATTCCAAGCCCCAATAGTGAGGTCTTGGTGCTTCATAAAGTATCCACGCAAAGCGGCCAGGAAGCGCTGGTTATTCTTAATAAGGACCCGCACAATCGTCAGCCTTTCAGGTCCAGTGATCTCAACGGGGTGGTGAAGGGAAAACCGATTCGCAATGTATCACCCGAGTATTCATCCCTAGCTGTGAGACGACCTCAGCCCTTTAGTCACGATCTCGATCCTGGTCAAGGGCTGGTTTGGCTAATTAACTGATTCGATAATTTTTTTGGCGATGCTTGGTGAAAAGGAAATTGTGACTACCCAAGATACTGCTCGCCAGCAGCTGCAAACGGCTACCCACAAAGCTGACTCATTGTTAAAGCCAGGGCACAACTGCTGGCGGTTTACTCATGCCCAAAGAGCAGCCTTTTTAATTGATGGCGCCGACTATTTTTCAGCCCTGCACAGTGCGCTTGAACAAGCCCAACAGGCGGTTTATATCATCGGGTGGGACATCGACAGTCGAACCGTTCTGGTTCGCGACGATACGGAGTCCGAGTCTTTTCCGAGCACACTAGGCGATTACCTGGATGCTTTGGTGAAACGCCAACCTCAGCTGCATATCTACATCCTGATCTGGGACTTCGCGATGATCTACGCCTTGGAGCGTGAGCCGTTGCCGCTTTACAAGCTGCAATGGCGGACGCATCAGCGCGTGCATTTCGTTATGGATGATCGGCATCCTTTCGGTGCTTGCCATCACCAGAAAATCGTGGTGATTGATGATGCTCTGGCATTTGTTGGTGGCCTGGATCTGACCCGGGGTCGCTGGGATACTTCGGAGCATAGCGCCGATAACCCGCAGCGTGTCAACTCGGATGGTGAGCCTTACGCGCCATTTCACGATTTGGAACTGATGGTCGATGGTGAAGCGGCGGTAACGATGGGCGATTTAGCTCGCAGCCGATGGCACCGCGCGACAGATCAACGTCTGAAACCACCTGAACAACCTACAAAAGATCGTTGGCCAAGTGCTATAACTCCGGCCATAAGGGATGTAAAAAATATCGCCATCGCCCGCACGCAAGCGGAATACGCTGATCAGACCCCGATCCGCGAAGTGGAATGCCTCTATAAAGACGCCATCGCAGCGGCTCAACAGTATGTTTACATCGAAAACCAATATCTGACCGCCAACTCCATTTGCATGGCGTTGGCGGAGCGGCTGGGTGAGGAGCAGGGGCCTGAAGTCATTATTGTCTTACCGCTGCAGAGCAGTGGTTGGTTGGAACAAGCGACGATGGACACGCTGCGCGCCCGGCAAATGAGAATGCTGTATGAAGCGGATCGGTTTAATCGGTTGCGGATTTGTTATCCAGACGGTCCTGGCCTAGACGAGGAACAAGATATTATCGTCCACGCCAAGCTGATGATTGTGGATGATCAACTGCTTCGTTTGGGATCCGCCAATCTGAGTAATCGTTCCATGGGCTTGGATACAGAATGTGATGTGGCTATCGAAGCCGGTGACCGCGAAGACGTAAAACAAGCTGTTGTTGGTTTGCGTAATCGGTTGCTCGCCGAGCACCTGGGGTCCGAGCCAGATACGGTAGCCAAAACCATCGCCGCAAACGATTCACTGATTGCCGCAGTGGATGAACTGGGTGGCGGTGAGCGTACCCTGCGTGAATTGCATTCCAATGTGTCGCCAGCTTTGGATGACATACTTCCCGACGCCGCGCTGATTGATCCAGAGAAACCCATCGATTTATCGGCTTTCACCGCACAAATGGTGCCGGATAACGAGCTACAACCGCAGCCGGGAAGCAAGAAATCCGCATGGCTAAAGGTTGCGGGAGCGCTCGCCTTTTTTGGACTGATGGCAGCAATCTGGCGTTTCACACCCGTTGGCGAATGGCTGAATGCGGATACTCTGGCACAGTGGGGCGATGGCATAAAAGGCAGTCCATTATCCCCGCTGATAGCCTTGTCCGCTTTTTTGCTGGCCAGCGTAACGGCCTTTCCTATTACTGCCCTGATCGTTGTGGCGGCTTTGGTGTTTGGCCCAATGCAGGGTTTTATTTATGGTTTGTTGGGTAGCGCCAGCGGTGCCGCATTAACTTATGGTATCGGTTATCAGTTGGGGCGCAACACAGTGCGCAGACTAAGCGGCTCGCGGCTTAATCAGCTCAGCCGGCAATTAACCAAACGCGGCATTCTGGCAGTGGTGATAGTACGTAATATCCCGGTAGCGCCGTTTACCGTAACCAACATGGTGGCCGGGGCTACGCATATCAAGTTCAGGGATTTTATGATCGGTACTGTGCTGGGTATGGGGCCGGGTATTCTGGGGCTCACCGTATTCGCGGACAGTGTCGCGCGGGCGGTGCGCAATCCAAAGCCGTCCACACTGGTCTGGCTAGCGGCTATTGTCATCTTGTTTGGTTTGGGAACATTCGCCATTCGGCGTTGGCTGAACAAACGAAGTGACAGTGAGGCTTTGGCTGCGGGGTTTAATGCTTAAACGAACATAGCCGTACGTGGTAAATGCATGCCTTAGCTTATTGGCGTATGAGTTGCATCCGTTAAGTTGACTAAAGCAACCCTAAGTATCTTGGCACTTAAGAGGAGGCCATCATGGATTTAGTTCGTATATTGTTCGCCATTCTGCTCCCACCCCTGGGCGTATTCCTGCAAGTCGGCATTAAAGGCCATTTCTGGCTGAATATTTTGTTGACTCTGTTAGGTTATATTCCGGGTATCGTCCACGCCGTTTGGATAATCGCTAAGAAATAAAGCTTACGCCTTGTATAGCGCAACTTACCCCTAATATAGAGATTCGATTCAAAGGTAGGTTGCGTAATATTTGAACTGGATGCAGTTGGCAGCTCTATACAGGTTCGGCAAATCGACCATAGAAATAAGCAAAAGGTTACACAATGATTACCGATCTGATTCTCGTGTTGCCGATTTTGTTTTGTATAATAGCGATGATAACCAGCGCATATTTTGGTCTATTTGGGGCGGGTGGTCCACTAGCATGGCTTGCTCTAGTTGGCTTCTTTATGCTTTTGGTCGGCTACCTGATCATGTTGAAAAGGGCAAGGATGAAGCAGCGCTAGTATCTCAATACCTGTTTAACAGGTTGGGGAAGAGATTTCGTCAGAATACATCATCAAACGATCAAAAGGCCTACAAAAAATTGGCTCTTTGTTAATTTCCGTCTTCAGTTTGACCTAGGACAAATCCAATTAAATGTCCAGTCTATTTTTCATCAATTTATCTCCAAGCTTTATTCGCCTCATTCTAACCTATTGTTTTAAAATTATTTCGTACTCCAGCAATGACCAAAGAGTTGTTTTTGCCGTCAATAGACTGGATCGCAGCATCGGTTTGCCAAATTTATATCCTTTTGCACTGTCTCAAACAGAGTTGATCAAGTGGGATTTGTTCACCGGATTATCCAGCAGGCGAAAACTAACAGAGTGTAATTTTAAATAGCGATAAGTGAGGAGAAAACGGCATGCTGGCTATTATTTCGTTACTGATTGTAGTTTGCTTATCCATTGTTATAACCCGTATAGCCACTGTTGCCCTTACTCACACTGGCCTATCTCGCGAATCGGCGCGATTTCAAGCGCGCTCGGCGCTTACTGGATCAGGTTTCACTACCAACGAATCAGAGCGGGTAGTCAATCACCCGGTGCGTCGACGTATCGTCATGTTACTGATGTTAATTGGCAGCGTAGGCATCGTGGGGGCCATGTCATCATTGATTTTGACCTTTGTTGGCAACGATTATGCTGTACCCATGTCGTTGCGTGTGGTATTGCTGGTTGCCGGACTCGTTTTGCTTTGGATGCTAGCAATGAGTCCATGGGTTGATCGTCGGCTGTCACAGCTTATTAGTTGGGCGCTGCAACGCTATACCCAATTGGAAGTCGCCGACTATGCTAGCCTGATGCATCTGGCGGGTGAGTACCGTATTGTCGAGTTATACATTGAGCAAGGCGATTGGTTAGCCAACAAAACCTTGGGCGAACTCAATTTGCGTGCTGAAGGCGTGATGGTGCTGGGGATAACGCGCAGCAACGGGCGGTATCTCGGGGTGCCAAAAGCAACCACCAAAATTGTGCCTGCCGACACCTTAATTGTATATGGAAGAATTTCCTCTTTGGAGGCCCTAGACAATAGGCGCGACGATTGGCATGGTCAACAACAACACAAGGCCGCAATCGATAAAAATAAACAAGTGACGGATGGAGAAGAAACTAGCGATGCTTTGGAACAAAACGATAAACGAAAAGCTGATGGTATGGATGTCAACAACAATTAATCTCTAGTTCTTGATCAGCCAGATAAGCGATAGGTATGTAACTTGCTCCACTGTAATAGTCCCTAATTTCGAATTGTAATGGAGAGAGTGCATCAATGACCCGACAACAAACAATCACTAAATCTCACGAATCTGCTAAAGATAGGCTGAACCACTTGGCTTGGTTTTTAGACAATTCGATCCCCGTACCCGGTTTAGGGGGCTACCGAATCGGAGCGGATGGGCTTATTGGTTTAATCCCGGGAATTGGCGATGCTCTGGGTGCGGTAGCAGCCAGCTATATCCTCGGTGAAGCAGCACGCTTGGGGGTGCCAAAAAGCGTATTGCTGCAAATGTTTTTTAATATTGCTATCGATTCAATCGTTGGCCTAATTCCTTTTGCCGGGGATCTATTCGATATGGCCTGGAAAGCCAATATACGCAATGTTCGCTTGATTGAAAGGTACGTGGATGCGCCAGGAAGAACTACCCGATCCAGCCGGTTTTTAGCTTTTGGGCTGATCACCACAGTGTTATTGTTCCTCGGCTTTATCTTTTTGCTGGGCCTACTAGTGCTTAAATGGTTTGTTGGGCTGCTGATCGCCTAAATGATTGTCTCGCCGGTTTGAAGCAAGGGCGGTTCTGCAAGCTGGCAATTCGAAGAACCCCGAGTTGCCCATACCTGCAGACGGAAAGCTCAGCGCTCAGGCGGACTTTGGAACCTTATGCGGCGACTGGAACAACAATTTTCGCAATTGGAAAAGTATGGTGACCATTTTAATGACGACTGAAACGCTAATGTTGCCTGATCTATCTGGGACCGGGGCAACATGAATGAACCCCATACCGACTCTGCCGAGGCGGAACAAAAGCCGCTTTGGCGCTATGTACCTTTGCAACAATTTGCCCGGCCCAAACCATCCGTCGGAGAAACGGCCCGTAAGGGGTTTCTGGGTCTATTCTGGCGCTTTCGGCGTTACTCAGATCCTGATGAAGATGCGTTAATTCAGGGAGAATTACAGCGTTTACCGGAAACATTGCGCGATCAAGTCACCCCCGCGCCAGATTGGACAATCTTGCACACAGCTCTGGATGACGCTTTTCACAAGTGGCTGAAAGCCGATAGGCTGAAAGCCGATACCACAGCAGACCGCTTGTCGGTGCTCATTGCCATGCCCGGCAGTGGTCAAAGCGAAGCACTCAGCCATTGGGCACTCAGCCATGAGGTGTTGGTTTTAGATCCACCCGCGCCGGAACAGCTGCTCGCCGGTGCTGACTGTTGGTTGGATAATCTACCTCAAGACCCTGCGATTCCTTTGGTAGTACCCACGCTCGATCACTTTTATTTGCGCCATATCGAAGGATTACAGCTCATTCGTCAATTGTTATATTGGTTGGCGAATTGGCCCGGTCGTTGTTTGCTGGGTTGTTCGAGTTGGGCGTGGGCGTATTTAAGCAAAGCGCTAAGAGTCGATACTTTGCTTACAAATGTCTGGACCCTAGACGCCCTGGACAGCGAGCGTTTACAGATTTGGTTCAGCCAGTTGGCGAAACGCCATGACAAGAAACCGGTCAACTTTCGTCAAACTGACAACGGTTTCTTCATCATCCCGCCACCATCACTCGATGAACACAATACAGACGGTAAATCCGATGCCGAAATCAAAAAAGAGCTTTGGGGTGATTGGAAACTATCGAATTTTTTGATTGATTTAGCGGCGTATAGCCGCGGCAACCCCGCGGTGGCCTGGGCCATTTGGCGCCACAGTCTTGGCCAGCTCTCCGAGGACGAGACTGAAAAACACGACCTGCATGATGCGGCTGAAACTATTTGGGTCAAGCCTTGGCAAGATCTCCGACTCCCCTCATTGCCTCACTCAGCAGGCCAAAGCGAACTATTCGTCCTCCATACCCTGTTACTGCACGATGGAATGACCGCGCTTCTGCTAAGCCAGTTGTTGCCGCTCTCACCTTTCGAGATTCAACGCGTCCTGACGAGCTTGGGCCGTTTCGGCATAGTGGAAAAAATCCAGGAACGCTGGCAGATTAATCCCCTGGCCTATCACAGCGTGCGAGAAACGTTAGACAGTGAAGGCTTTTTAGTCGACAACCCAGGTTAGAGACCATGAACGATATCGACTTGGCAAAGCTATTTCGTGATCTAGGTCAGT
Source organism: Candidatus Competibacteraceae bacterium (assembly GCA_036351435.1). GTDB lineage: Bacteria > Pseudomonadota > Gammaproteobacteria > Competibacterales > Competibacteraceae > JAAUQA01. The sequence goes on along the minus strand of JAZBPA010000052.1, from coordinate 5,153 downwards.
TGCAGTGGGTGCAAATTGCTGCCGTGATCGTCAGCGCATGGCTGAGTGTCATCGCCATAGACCGCCTAATTCCCTGGTTATCGGGACGCTTGTCGGGGCGTTTTCGGCTTTATCTCATGCCCTCTCTACCGGTCTTTCGCTTGTTTATTGTCGTCTTGACTATTGGGTTTTTGTTACCGTTGGTCATTAAGCCGAGCTTGCAGAATTTCGTGGCGATTCTGAGTGTGGCTGGCGTTGCTATTGGCTTTGCTTTCAAGGATTACGTCAGCAGCGTGATTGCCGGAGTCATTTCAATTTATGAACGACCGTATCGGCCGGGAGACTGGATAAAGATTGACGATGCCTACGGTGAGCTTCGTTCAGTGAGTCTGCGCGCCATGCGCGTCTTAACTCCAGACGATACGGTGGTAACCATTCCCCATGCCAAAATCTGGGATACGGCCATCTACAATGACACTGATGGCGAACGGCATTTACAATGCGTGGCCGATTTTTATCTGGCACCGGATCATGATGCCAAAGTGGCTCGACAAGTATTGCACGATGTCGCTTTGACCAGCCCGTTTCTACACATCTTTCGCCCGATCACCGTAATCGTAGCGGAAAAACCCCGTTACACCCATTATCGGCTGAAAGCCTATCCTATCGATAGTCGTGATCAATTTCAGTTTGCTAGCGACATGACTGTGCGCGGCAAAGCAGCGTTGCACAAGCGGAGCATACTATCAGCTAACGCCAATTATCCGGACATGTTGCCAGTCGATCTTGATGATTGATTGGTGTTTTGCAGCTTATTACGGCTTGCGCGAATCACCATCGAAATCCTTACCAAAACTACAGGGGAGGTAAAAGATATTTTGCTGGAAAAAGCTTAGGGCGATCCAAGGCGTGTTTCGGATCACCCAAAAGCATATTCATGATATTAGTTGCATAACTAAGCCGTAGGTCTTCGACCCATGACGAAAAAGACTGCGGCTACTACCAAGCCGACCACAAAGAGAATCCAGGCAATACTCGTTGCCGCTCCGGCAATTCCACTAAAACCAAAGATTGCCGCGACGATTGCAATAATTAGAAAAATAATAGCGTAATTAAGCATAGCTATCTCCTAAAAGATGGTTATTTTCATTAAACGACCCCAAACATTTATCAACTTAACTCGCAATTCTCTTGGTTGATAAAATGGGTGGTCGTCAATCTCATCAACTGCATATATAATGCCAATCTTAATGTGCTCAGGATTCATTGGGAATCGATATAAACTCGGTTAGTTCCACTTGCCATACAGAAATAATTGATTTGTAAGAATTACAAATTTTCTGACAAGCATTGGTAATTCTTACAAATACATCCACACGAAATTTTGGGCTGGACAATCCGTAAATTGAGACTGCCACGTTATGTTGAGCCTTATAGGCTACTTATTCTAGGAATAAAACTATTACGCAGCTTCGAAAATCACTAAGCATCCAACTTAGCGATGACAGGCACATAGCCCATATTTGAATGACTGGCATAAAGCTTGCGATGACTTGGTGTAAATTAACAAACTCTGATTTGCTTTTCGAAAAAATGAAAAGTATCGATAATAATCATGTCGAGGTGACTACTTGTGAGCAAGCCAAAAATAGCGTTGTTAGTGGTATGTCTTATTTTTATTTTCTATTTGGGCGGGGCATTTTACTATTACAGGTTCTCGAAGCCCTTCGAAGTGCCCCTCAGCGGTGACATCGATGGTTTAGCCTATACCAATACGCTTCGCATCATCACTGAGGACATGGTAAACCATTGGCCAGTTAATGATCTTGCGGTCTTGCCATCCAACTTATTGGATAACCCGCAAAATTATCGTTTGGGTCAATTAGAAGCGTTGCGTTATGCCACGCGTCTTCTGCGGGCGAATCTTTCTCGTATGCGTGCTGAAGATCCAATTAACCCCTATGTGGATGCCGCGTATAACTCCTTCGCTATAGATCCTGAATCCATGATATTACCGCGTGCTGAGTTCAAATATAGCGATGGGCTTGAGGCATTAACGCAGTATGCTGCCTCGCTTACTCGTGACGAAGCGAAGTTCTATGCCCGTAATGATACGTTACGTGAAGTTATCGAAGAATTCATCATTCTGTTGGACTCAGCTGGCCAACGGTTGCGTGCCGTCTCGAATGAAGTGGGTCATAGCTTTTTTGACATTGCCACAAATGACACACAGCCGCAAAAGCATATTGAGCATAAATCTAGTTTCTTATCTTACCGGCAAACAGACGATGCGTTCTATTTCGCTCGCGGAGTGGCATATGTATTAAGTCACTTACTTGTGGCAATACAACATGATTTCCAACGGGTTATTGAAACACGTCAAGCCGATGCGCTATTTCTAGCCATCATTCCTGATCTCGAAGCTTGCCAATTCGAACCCTGGATAGTGATTGCTGCAGCACAGGATTCCATGTTCGCTAATCACCCGTTGAATATGCAGGCTCATATTGTTAATGCACGCCAAAAACTTCGTGCAATCAGCAATATTTTAGGAGGCACTACAATAGGCAACTGATTCGGCTTCCAGGTCGCGCGGTTGCATCGCTCTCGCCGTGAAAGTGCCAAAAAATGAAATCCAATGATTTTTGATGTGTCCTAATCCGGTACGGTAACGCGCAACGCACCCGGCACTACAGCTATGGGTAAATTACCGCAAAGGTACGCAATGCGCCCCCGATTATTCGATAACCAACTGATATGTAAATCATTATAGGATTTTCATGCCTCCCAATTTTTACCCATACCTACGCTGCTAATTTTGGGGGGGAATACGCATTCTCGGTATGATGGTTCTGCTGACGGTTAAAATGATCGTCAAAACGGTCGTTTTCCATAACGTGATTTTTCAAAGAAAATCATGGATAAAAGAAGCATGAAAATTATTCTTTAAGTTTGAAAAAGGTCTTTACGCATCAACCGGACGAAAAAGTACTCTGGCGAGGCCTGAACTGGAAAAAGTGTCAAATTAGCGTCTAGGATTCTGGCAAATAGATGTCAATAAATAGGGATATCGACCCTATGTTGACACAATAGGGCAGCATGACCTGACGTCATGTTGAGGCGTGCTTCAACCTGACAGATACGGCCTACTTTCGACGGAAACAAGATTGGATAAAGCTCATCGGGCCTTGAGAGGTGGGTTTACAGGCTTAGAGTGCTTTTTCGTCCAATTGAGGTTCAAAGTCCAAGAATGAGCTCGCCGAGCTTAGTGAAAAACGGACTGGGCGCTGCCGGACGCCCATGAATGAGCCACGCCAGGACTAACAGAACAGCCGCCAGGAGAATCGCCGTCCCCCAAAACAGCATCGTGCCAACATCGGGCGACCGTAGGTTTCGAACGCGCACCGCTACCCCCCTCACTCTAATAGCCTGCCTAAAACCGCGTTGGCTAATGCGGTCATCATGTGCCGCTACGACTACCGCAGACGAATGACACCCGCGCAAAAAGCCAGCCGGGCTTAGCCCAAAAAACGCCATTTTATATCATCATCTTTTTAACCTTCAACCACAACAACAATGAAACCAACCCAACCCATCCAAGCAGCCCCCCGTTTTCAAACCATCTCAACCCGAATCCCCAGCACCAACCCCGTATGAGGTTTAAGCGTCTGTTCAAATATCACCCAGTGCGCCTTAACCCAATCCACAATGTAATTATTTGGGGCCTCCAACCACAGCCGGTCACCTTCCTCTATACCCCGCAAGGGGAGCACATAAGCGTGGTATTCCTCGGGCTCAACCAACGGCTTCAAAGCTTCACGGTAGGATCTCCACACCAAACTAGGCACCCGTTCGGGTTCCGCCTTTTGCTCACTCACCGCACGCGCATCCGCCAACGCTTGACGACGCTCCGCCAGTTCCGAGGTGGGGATAAACTCACCCTGTATGGCCTTCCGGATGAGGTATTCCAACCAGCTCCACTTGTTACGAATCGGCTTACCTCCACCCAACGCGCTGTTGTACTCATCCAGGACCCGCTGATTCAGGGGAGCTGGGAGTCGAGTTAACCGGTGCTGAAATTCAGTCTTCTCCTGTTCACTAAGGGGTGCTAAGTGGAAATCAAACACCAGCGGTGTGGGATCTCCGTTATCCCGATTTGCCGGGGATTCATCACCATGGATAGGTGACTTCAGTTGAGTCGGTTCATTAGATGGGGTCGGCTGATGAGGTAGTTCTGGAGCTTTAGGCAGACTTATAGATGATGGTATAAGAACCTCGTTTGTATTGATTACCGAATCCCTACAACACCGTTCAGACGAGGGTAGAGTGGGTTCGACCATCGACTGGGGGGAGGTTGGCGGGGGAGTTGGTTTATCTTGAGGGGATATGGAGGAATCTTTGTATAGCGGTGTACAGACCGCACCCTCCGGTTTGCCGACCACCCCCTCCGGTATGGACACCGAGGGGGATTCTTCCAGTCGGGGAGTATTACCCGGTCGGATAGTGCCTGCAAAAGCTCGGGTAATCCTATCGATGGCAGCAGGTACTGGGACGACGAACGTCATGCCATGAACCTCACGGCCCGCTACTTTGATGCTGCGGTACTCTCGGGTGATGAATCCCGCCGTTTCCAAGCGTCTCAGACCTTGCCGGACCTGGTCTGGGGTCAGGCCGAACTTGCCGGTGAAGTAGGCGACAGGCGCACAGAATTGGTCGCGGGCAAACCGCTTGACGTAGTGGAGGATCTCGCCGGTGACCTCATCACGAACCGGCTGGGGCCGATATTGATAAACGATCTCCCCGAGGAGGGTACAGCTCACCAGATCAGGGCGGCCCGAGGGCAGTTTGAGCTGCTGGTACCACGCAGATGGGATCAGGTTGCCGGTGATACGGATTTCACCGATCGCCGATACGACGGCCGGGAGGTCCGCGGTAGTCTCCCAGGACTCGGTTTTTGGCGACGTTGCAATAGGTGACTCTTGTATAGGTACAGACGAGCGGGACGCATGAGCCCCCGCCGGGTATTCAACAGACATAACAACCCCCTGTTAAGCCCGAAAAAAAGGCAAAACAACCTTGTTAGGGTCTTGCATGGAGATTGTCCTCGGCTATAATAGCCGGTAGCACTGGACGATTCCATGAAGGACCCTAATGAATGCCCGATGTGTTAGCGC
>JAZBPA010000051.1:0-7947 GCA_036351435.1 Candidatus Competibacteraceae bacterium | reverse complement strand
CAGCTACTACACCCAACCGGCGCTGGACAGCGCAGAGAACTTGCACCTGATGAGGCTACTGGATGAACAATACTTGCGTACACCGTGTTACGGGAGTCGCCGCATGGCCGTCTGGTTACAGGGTCAAGGGTATGCCATCAACCGCAAACGGGTACAACGGCTGATGCGCCGGATGGGGCTGGAAGGGGTCGCACCGGGACCGCGTACCAGCCGACCCCAAACCCAGCACCGCATCTATCCGTATTTATTGCGGGAGCTGATCATTGACCGTCCAGATCAAGTCTGGTGCAGCGACATTACCTATCTGCCGCTATCGGTGGGCTTCATGTATCTGGTGGTGGTGATAGACTGGTACAGTCGCTATGTGCTCAGTTGGGAACTGTCCAACACCTTGGACGCCGGCTTTTGTGTCGATGCCTTGGACACCGCGCTGCATCGTAGCCAGCCCGAGATTTTCAACAGCGACCAAGGCGCACAGTATACCAGTTGGGCCTTCACCAACCGGCTCCAGGACGCCGCGGTCAAAATCAGCATGGATGGCCGGGGACGGGTGTTTGACAACATTTTCGTCGAGCGCTTCTGGCGCACCCTCAAGTATGAGGATATTTATCTCAAGGACTATGAGAGTGTCCTGGAGCTACTCCAAGGCGTCAGCACCTATATCGAATTTTACAATGAGCAGCGCCCTCATCAGGCGTTGGGCTATCTGACCCCAGGGACCGTCTATCGCGGCAGTTCTGGGTCGTCAAAACACGTGCCGACTCTCTCTTAATTTAGGCGTTTTGCTGTCTTGACTTTGGGGTCCACCATAGTTATCAATTAAGCTCAGAAAAAAGGTTTTGCCCATGAAAACATTCGAAGAAATCAAGGCGGAGATAGAGACGCTTCCTCGCCGCGAGTACATGAAACTCGTGCATTGGCTTTCTGAATGCGACTGGGAAGCTTGGGATGAAGAAATAGAAAGGGACTCTGCGGCAGGGAAATTGGATTTCTTAATCAACGAAGCCCTGGAGGAAAAGAAGAGGGGGAAACTCAGCCATCTGTAATGCACAAGACAACAGCGCGATTTTGGTGTTGTTTCTATGCTTTACCGCAACAAGTTCAGAAAATAGCGCGGAGGAACTACGAGCTTCTAAAAAGTAACCCACGGCATCCATCGCTGCGTTTCAAGAAAGTAGGCAAACTTTGGTCGGCTCGGGTCGGCGGAAATCACAGAGCGCTCGCAATGGAAGACGACGACGGATACATCTGGGTTTGGATCGGTAACCATGAAGAGTATGAGCGGCTAATCAGAGGCTAAACCTCTAAATACTCGCATGCACTCGAACCGCAAGCAAATAGCTCGGATGGAATGTAATGAAATCCGGGGTTTTATTACTGTGATCGTTATCCCGGATTTTACTGCGCTCCATCCAGGTTACATTTGCTGAAAATGGGCTTTACGGCAATCAAAGCTGTTCGTAGTGACCGCCAATAGCAAAGATGTAAATGTATTTTTCGTCGTACTTGTAAATCAGGCGATCTTTTAAGCTGATCCGGCGAGACCATAATCCAGAGAGTGAATGCTTCAATTGCTCAGGCTTTCCTGTCCCGGTGGCGGGATCTTCGCGGAGCATCTCCTTCAGCACCCGGCAAAGAGCTTTATGTAATCTCTTGTCTCTTCGCCGCAATTCTTCGTAAGCAACCCATGTATTGCCTTCAAATACCAGTGATCTCATCAATTTCCTTGGGTGTTGGTTTGTAACCATTCCCCTCAATATGAGTGCTCATAGAAGCAGCTATTTGCCTCATTAACTCACTGTTTTGTAAAACATATAGCGTTTCCTGCTCGCGTTCCCAATCATCAGCGCTTACCACAACAAAATCTTCTCCCGCTCTACGGGTTACTTTTATTGGTGTGTGCTGGCTAGCAGCTTGTTCTACAAGACTTTTTAAGTTGTCTCTAAACTTGTTTACACTCACTGTATCCACGAATACCCCTCCATTTATGTACGGTATATCCGTACATCATAGTACAGCGCTTCGAAAATATGCAATCAACACGGACGCAATTTCCCTCGCAGTTACATCCCGATACCCCCGACTTAAGTCACCTTTGGCGGTTTTGACCACCTTATACAGTCTGCGGCATTGCCTAGCATGGCCATAGCGTCTGGTCGAGAGGAGCAATGTGCGGCAAGCTTTGCGGTAGGTCTGCTGTAGGGTGATGTTCGGTTTATGAGGCTATCACACTATCTATTTGATTTATAGCGTAACTTATCCCTGAAAAATCGATTCATAGGGGTTGAGCTATACTTGTAACAGCTATCCAGAATCCATATTGAGCCTACTCATTTTCATGGACTCTTAGCCCCAAACCTCCAATTGTTCATAGCGGAGACCCACGGCCTATGAGTAAAGCCGATCGACACCTCAACACGTTGCAAAATATCGAAGCTACGATTGCTAGCATTTACCGTACAAATCCTGTTGTCAAAGACGTTCAAATCATGCACGCACTGGATGCATTGACCGATTGTTATCGCGCCGAAACCCACGGCCATGAACCCAACCCATATACTTTGCCTGAACCTGAACAGCTCATTTTCGAGAACCTCAAAGCAATCTGTGAGTCCTGGCTAGGCCGAGAACAACAGAAGCATCGCAAACAGAAGGGAAAGTCCAAGACCGTCGAAGAAATTGTGTCCTGTTTGCGCAAACTTAGAAAATCAGCCGAGCGGTGGAATAAACGCGGTGGACAACAAGGCTATTTGAATTTCATTGCCCACTATGTTTAACCAACCAGGAGAGAGACGAATCGAGGCGTCTACTATGAAAGCAGCTGCAAGCGGTCAAGATCCCTCCGTAATATTCGACCCGGAGCTGATTCGCAAATACGACAAGGCGGGTCCCCGCTATACGTCTTATCCGACGGCGGTACAATTTCACGAAGAATTTGGCGCAACCCAATATCAAGAATTAGCCCAGTCCAGTAACAGCAGCGGAAAACCGTTATCCCTGTATTTTCACATCCCATTTTGCGACACAGTTTGCTTTTACTGCGCCTGTAACAAGATCGTTACCAAAAACCGCCGCCGCGCTGCACCCTATCTGGATCATTTACAACGGGAAATCACCCTGCAAGGCGCGTTGTTCGATCACTCGCGACCTGTCACCCAACTGCATTGGGGCGGCGGTACCCCCACCTTTCTCAGTGCCGAGGAAATGCGTACCTTGATGCGCGTCACCGGCGAGCATTTTCAACTGTTGCCCAATGACCAAGGCGAATACTCCATTGAAGTCGATCCGCGCGAGGCCGATGCTGAAACGATTGCTCTGTTGCGAGAACTGGGCTTCAATCGGCTCAGCGTCGGGATTCAAGACTTTGATCCGCTAGTGCAAAAAGCAGTCAACCGTATTCAATCTAAAGAAATCACCCTGGCAGTGATGGAGGCCGCGTGCCGGGAAGGTTTCAAATCCATTAGCGTGGATTTAATCTATGGCCTACCCCATCAGAACGTGGAACGCTTCAGTCGTACGATTGAGGCGATTATCAACGCTTCACCGGACCGGATCGCTGTTTTCAATTACGCTCACCTGCCGGAGCTGTTCAAAACCCAGCGCCAGATTGATAACGCAGCGCTACCCTCTGCCGCCGTAAAGCTGGATATTTTGAAGACCGTGATCGAAACACTCACCGCAGCGGGCTATATTTACATCGGCATGGACCACTTCGCTAAACCCGATGACGAGCTGACACTGGCTCAGCAGGCGGGAACCTTATATCGGAATTTTCAAGGCTACAGCACCCACGCCGATTGCGATTTGGTGGCGATGGGTACGACAGCGATTGGGATGGTGGGAGACAGTTACAGCCAGAACCTGAAAACCCCGGACGAGTATTATGCCTGCATCGACGCCAACCGACTGCCGGTATTTCGCGGCGTGCAGTTGACTGCTGACGATCGCTTACGGCGCATGGTGATCACCCAACTGATCTGTCACTTCGCCCTGGATTTCCGCGCGGTAGAAACCGCTTACAACATCGACTTCGCTGAATACTTTGCACTTGAATGCAAAGACTTGGCGGATATGGCCAATGACGGTTTATTGACACTGGAGGAACACGGCATTCGGGTTCAGCCTGCGGGTCGTTTATTGATCCGCAATATCTGCATGGTGTTTGATCATTATCTGCGTCAACAGACCCAGCAACGATTTTCCAAAGTAATCTAAGTCCTGAACCACCCTGACCGGGGTTAAGACCCCGGCTTAGGCTGCTAAAGAAAGAACGGTTTGGGAAGGCATCAGAATGGCCAGTGCCTTATTTTCACTAGCCGCTTGACGGATACGCGACAATTGCGCTTGCTCAATCGTTGCGGGCCAGGCCAACACAGCGCTGCAGGTTCCGGCGCGTAGCGCGCGTTCGACCACTGTTAGCGAATCGCTATTAGCTGTCAGATGCACCAGCCGTACCCGGCTAGGATCGATTCCGTGCGTGCGAAACAACTCTGAGGTCGGCCATTCGGGCGGCCCGATCCAGAACAGCCAACGGCTTTCCTGACTCCGCGCGGCCAGCAAAGGCCAGAGCCAGTCGCTGACACTGGCTTCTTCGCCGGGTGTGGCGATCAGCGCGGTATTAATCAAATCCTGTTCTACCTCTTCGGCTTGGTTCACAACCAAATCGGTAGTAAACCCATTACTACCGAACCCATGGTTCGGGACTGAAAGGGATTTCGTTTGACTGGATAATATGGTGAGCATGAGCGTTCTACCTCGCAATGAATAACCGGCAATTACCGGGACGACTGACTGCGGAAAAAATGCTGCCAAGCCGACTTGGTGCGCAAAGTATCAGCGGGCTTGCGGTATACCGGCTTCTCAAAATCCCGCACCCGATGATTGAAAGGGGCGGAACCCACAGAACCGGTGTTATACAAGAATTTATGAGCGATAGTGGGGTGCATGGCTAATCTCCAAAGTTATATGTTGTTCAAGATTGAGAGACATTAAGCATAACCAATGCCAATCTCTCAACATATTGATGTACAATAGAATATTGGCTTTAGCAGAATGAGAAGGGTGGCAGAAATCGCAACTCACAAACCAAAATGGACTGGTTTGAAAAATGGTCTGTAGCTCAAAATGGACCGCTTGCTACCTGTTCACTGACTACCCGTTGGTTGCCCGTTACCTCTGCCCTGATCAGTGCATCTGTTGAAGCCGGTTATCACTATAAGTAACCGGTGGTTTCAGTGGTATTTCCGCCCCTAAGCCAATGTGTTTCCTTTGTTTCAAGCGGGTATCAGTCGTTGCACGTCGTTCAAAGATTTGCGGTAGTACTGAATCTTCTTCATTTCAATTCTGCGAAAGTCAGGATGTCTTTGAGAAATCAGCGCAGGAATTGACAAGTGCTGTTTTTTCGTTTGTTGTTCTGAGTATGGATTCTTATGAAGTCGATTCGGTAATCGACAGCATTTCTCGGATACCTCCCATGTCGATTCTGCGTCCTGGTTGCGAAGCGCGTTGTCCCGGTTGTGCTCATCGGTTGCTGAGTGCTGAAGACAGCGCTACGCAAAAACAACGCTGGTTGCAGCAGCGACTGGAACCCTGGGCTGATCGACTCGTTTCCCTAAAGGCGGTTAGCGGCGAAGCACGTTGGGCTTATCGGGATCGGGTACGGCTATCAGCGCAATGGGACGGTGAGCAATGGCACTGCGGTTTGCTGGTGCGAGATGAACTAATTGCTATCCCGAACTGTCCGGTTCATTCCTATCGAGTCCGGAAGGTGATGCAATTATTGATGCCTTGCCTGCCGCCTTTCTCCCGCTTCCCATTGGCGTTTTATGTGCAAGCCGGGGCGCAAGCTACCCTGGTACTTAAGACACACCAGTTACCCGAACTCGATTGGCTCACCCCAACCTTGAGACGGCAACTGGAAACCAGTGGCTTAAACGGACTTTGGCTGCAGCTGCACCCGGCTGCGGGTCGGCGGCTGTTCAGTAAAAACGGATGGCATTTGCTGTGGGGACAGGCCTTTTCCCGCGATAACCAAGGATTCAGGTACGGACCGACCGCTTTTCAGCAATTACTGCCCGAACTATACCAACAAGCCATGGATAAAGCGGAAGCTTTCCTCTCTCCCACCGCATACGATGTAGTTATTGATTTGTACAGTGGTACCGGCATGACTTTGAGGCGTTGGCTGAATCGGGGCGCTTGCACGATTGGGGTAGAGCTCGCCGGTGAGGCGGTGGAATGTGCCCGGCACAATGGGCCTGAAGCATTGATCCTGCGTGGTGCCTGCGCCCAGCGCATTCCCCAGCTCCGAGAGTGGCTGGAAACACACGCAAAGTCGATCCGGCGACGCCTACTGTATGTCAATCCGCCGCGCACCGGGCTGGAGCTGGAAATATTGGATTGGACGATACAGGACTGCCGTCCTGATCGTATGGCTTATCTTTCCTGCAGTGCCGGCACGTTGCATCGGGATTTGGTCAGTTTGACGACAGCCGGTTATGCTGTTGAGCATATTGTCCCTTATGATTTTTTCCCGCAAACCTATCATGTCGAGACCTTGGTTTTGCTGCGACGATTGGCTTAGGCCCATGAATCAATTCTGATGCATTTTGAAACGTTCTCTACCCTGATTGAACCCGAACGGATTCCCGCCGCACGAACCGTCTATCGCGAGTTGATTAAACAAGGTGAAATCAACCCCGACGTTCTAGCGACTCGCTTGCATGAACGGGGCTTATTAAGCGATGCCGGTTTCAGTCGCTACCATGCCGACAGCACCATCGAGTTGACCGTTGTCCGAAATCTCGAACGGCCTAGTGCAGAAGTTGCAGAAGCGACGACTCCGCACTCATCTTCCGATACTGAGAACACTTTGCCCTATGTGGATGGCATCTCACCGACCGGCGGTTTTGGGATAAGCACTGCGTCCTCCGAAGCTGAACCGTTGCGTTACGATCTGTTGGGGCGGCTCAGCGCCGGTGCGATGGGTGAAATCCAGATCGCCAAGGATCGCGATTTGCGCCGTAAGGTGGCCTATAAACAACTGCTAACAGGCATTGAAGAAATACCCGGCTTGCCCCAGCGTTTTTTGCTGGAAGCACAGGTCATGGCGCAACTCGATCACCCCAATGTGGTACCGGTTTATACCTTGGAGCGGGTTGCTAACAACCGCTTCGCCTATGCCATGAAATTGGTGCGGGGCCAAACGCTTGCCGAGTTAATCCAGGATGCCCGCGATTGCATCCGGGAACACCGTCCCCTGCCACCTGAACTGAGCCGCGAAACTTTGCTCGAACATTTCTTGAAAGTGTGCGACGCCATGGCCTACGCTCATGCCAAACAGGTGCTGCACCGCGATCTGAAGCCGGCCAACATCATGGTCGGCCAGTTTCGCGAAGTCTATGTGATGGACTGGGGCCTAGCTCGGGTAAGCACCGCCGCTGATTTCGTTGAGGAGGAGAATGCCCCCGAACCGATGTCATTCGGTGTCGAAGATCCGACCGCTAGCCGAACTCGGTTGGGACAAGCGTTGGGTACGCCGCCCTACATGTCGCCGGAACAGGCGCATGGTGACAATGCCAGTCTCGACGCGCGCAGTGATATTTATGCCTTGGGCCTAATCCTTTACGAACTACTTGCGTTGCGGCGCGCGCTACAGGGAAAGACAGCTGATGAGATACTGGAAATTGCCCGACGCGGGGAGAAAAAACCACTGCAAGCGCCTGCGCCGCGCCTCGAGATACCCGACGAGTTGCAGGCCATAGTCGCTAAAGCCACCGCGCCAACCCGCTATGACCGTTACCAGACTGTAACCAAGCTGGCCGACGACATTCGTCATTTTCTGAACAACGAGCCGATCAGCGCTTTACCCGATACCCCGGTGCGAAAAGCACTGCGCTGGATCGGTCGGCATCGACAGGCCGTCTTACTGATTTTTATGGGTCTGTT
>JAZBPA010000050.1:0-2687 GCA_036351435.1 Candidatus Competibacteraceae bacterium | reverse complement strand
ATCGGTGGTATGACCACCGATATGATCAGGCACAATCTAGCAGCATACTGCCGTATGCGACTGACCGCCGCGTGACAGTTTTTAAGCTCCTAAGACAAACCGTAGGCTGCCAGTTAAGGTTTGGTCATAAGAAATTACTATTTCTGTCCCGGGACAACCGGGACATTGGGACAGGTTTTATGAAATCAGTTGCTTGCGAGCGAAATTCAGGGGACAGGGCAAGGGCTAAAGTGGGGCTTACTGGGACGCGTTCAAACCTCATCGGGACACGGGGACGACAATGGGACGGCTATCGGGACGGAAAACTTGTTTAAGTCTCTGATTTTGAGAAACCTACGTGAGTGTTGTCCCGGTGTCGCGGTTGTCCCGGGGCGAAAATATTCAAATCCAAGCAGGGTCACACTAAATCGGTTGATTCAACTGTTTGCGAGAGCTCGGACTTAATCTGATACCGCCTGTCAGATTGATCAGTTCGTTTTGCGACCAATGCGTAAGCTCAACCCAGACACAGCCAAAGCTTGGTGTTCTGCCTGAGCGGCCGTTCGCGAGTCCAACTGACTACGACCGCAATGGGTCGGTTAGCGGGCGTAGGTCGAGAAAGCTCGGCGAACGGCAGCTTTTTGATATTCTGACCGGCGGCAATCAACACACTGCGGACATGCCCCGGCAGGGTTGCCGGAGTTTCAGATCACGTTAGTTTAATGCCGCAGCTAACGGCAGCAGTCGACCCATTGCAGACTGCCCTTCGGCAAAGGGATGCCGTCGGTACCGCTGTTAAGCGGACATTCCGTGCGCCTGGTTCGGTGGTATGTGCAGCATCCTTGGAGTCTGCCCCCATCCTGCATCTTTTCCCCAATCTATTGACCCAGGTCGCGAACTGGTTTTTGATTGATTGAATCTATTACGGATCGGTGCCCCGCATTTGCCAGCGATGGTCGGTGCGCTGGGTTTCAGCGCGGAGAAAGTTGTTGCTCTTTTTCTTCCTGAGACGGTGGTAAGGGGGCTGGTTCTTCCGAAAGAATTCAAACGATGATGAAGCGGTGGGTTGGGAATGCCCACAGGGATCGATTGGTTAGGTGTACGCTGGAGAAGCGAGACGGCCGCTTCAATATTCGCGACATTTCGTTTGTCTGCGTCAGTAGGAAGCCCGAAGCTGCGTAGGTCGTCCAAAAGCTTATTGAGCTCAACGTGCGACATTATTGTCGCTCCGGATACGATGTCATTCCGCGCTGTGACGCATTTTGGGAAGAAATCTTCGACATGAAGTCCACCGATTTCGGCAGCAATGGCTTCTAGCAGCGAGAGGCTACTAGAGGAACGAGAGCACCATGAATAAGCGCAACGCGGCCTGGGAAGACCTGTTTCCGGCCCTGGCCTCGAGCGATCAGCAGTCGCGAACCCTACTGGACAGCGCCCAACTCGTTTCGATGCCGGCTAACGAATGGGTTTTTCGCGCTGGATCTCCCTGCAACAACTATGTCTTGCTTCTCGAAGGAAGCGTTCGGGTGCAGGTGATCGGTGAGAATGGGCGTGAGGCTATGCTTTACCGGGTTTCGCCCGGTCAGTCCTGTGTGCTCACTACCTGCTGCATCCTTTCAGGTGACGATTACCCAGCCGAGGGGTTCACTGAATCTCCGGTTCGCGCCTTGGTGATCAACCGAAATGCGTTCGACAAGGCAATGGGCGTGGCTCCGGCTTTCCGCCAGTTCGTGTTCACGAATCTCGGCGGACGGATTTCCGACGTAATCGCCCGGATGGAAGAAGTCGCCTTTCGCCCCGTTGAGCGCCGGTTGGCTTCTTATTTGCTGTCCCAATGTGACAGTGCGGGGAGCGTTCAAGCTACGCACCAGGAAGTTGCTGCCGAATTGGGTACCGCCCGCGAGGTGATTTCGCGCCATCTCAAGCGGTTTGAGTCCTCAGGCTTCGTAGAACTCGGGCGCTCTACCGTGTCAATAAAGCATTTCGAAGCTTTACAGGAATTGGCTGACACCGCTTTGTGACCAAGTCACTGAACCGACAGGCAGGCAGAGGCAACCTTTGTCTGACCGTTGTGTAGCGTTTTGTCACAAACAGCCTGTCGGAGGTTCAGACCATGATCAAGAACATCGGAACTATCGATCGCACTTTGCGCGTCATTGTTGGATTGGCATTGATTGCCCTTAGCGTCACCGGTACCACAGGGCCCTGGGGATGGATCGGCATCGTCCCCCTGGTCACAGCCTTAGTCGGCTGGTGTCCAGCGTATACGCTGTTCGGCATCAAGACCTGCAAATCGTCCTAGAGCTATCACTCGCCGTCGACACCTGGCGCGGTGAGTTCGCTCACCGTGCGGAGCTTGGGAGATCATTATGAAAAAAGTAGCCACTATTGTTATCGCGACCGCTTGTTTGACGCCGCTTGCATACGCCGACGATCTGGGTATGGATGGTCATAAGTTGGTGGAGCCAGACTGTGATGCCATGAGCAGCTGGTTCGAATGCCGTGATATCGATACAGCCCCTGCCGACGTGCAGCGCGGTTACGAATATATGCACAATACCAGCAGTACGCTGGGCCCCTTCGGAAACGTCAAGTATCCGGACGGTACGCCTTACGCGACTGCGGCTACCGCCTGTTCGAGCTGTCACTTCACCGGCGGTCATGTGCCCTTCGGAACGCCGGTTTACCAGTCGCCCAGTAAATACACT
>JAZBPA010000049.1:0-10020 GCA_036351435.1 Candidatus Competibacteraceae bacterium | reverse complement strand
CAGTGGTGTTGATTATGCGCAAGGCAACTATCTAGGCACAGTGCAACCCCTCGACGCAATGCTTGGAGACGCGTCCCATCCCCCGCATTAATTAATCCCGATCTATCCCTCCAAGCCCTACTATCGATAGCTGTTGCCCCGGCTTCTGATTGATTTTTAGCACGATCCTAAAGTATCGTTGATTTAACAATTCAAACAGCAAGCATAGGGGTAATTGCTAGTGAAGCCGAGTAGCGGTTTTTTTAATCTTGAGCTAGGGCAACCGCGTTGGATCTTGACCATTGCTGCTCTGCTAATCACGACGATTCTTTGGGGTGCTGCTCGCTTACCGGGAGAACCACCGCCTGGGTTTTGGCCTTGGCGTGGGCTTTCTCAGATCACCATGCTCTGGTCGGTTACACTGATGGCGATTGCCATACTGGCGGTAGTACGGGCTAAAGTCTTGGAGCCGTTGTTCGGTGGTCTTGATCGGGCTGTGCAGTTTCATCGAATCGTAGGGCCGGCAGCCATCCTGCTCATGATTGCCCACGTTATCTTGCTAGCCTTAACCGCGCTGCAACACGGTGGTTCAGTAGGTGATGTGTTCGTGCCCTTTTGGTCTCCGCAAGCACGTTCAGCGGACATCCTGGTTTTCTATCTATTATTGCTGCTTGCTGGGCTAGCCTATGACCGGTGGATGAGCTATGAAAACTGGCTATCGGTTCACCGGTTTACTGGTCTTTTTTTCATCGGCGGCACCGTACACGCATCCATTGAGCCCGGTACGATAGCCGAGTTCGAACCATTACGTACCTGGATTGTGATGCTGCTGTTGATCGGTGGCATGGCGTGGCTGTATCGGGTGTTCTTGTTCAAACGGCTGGGACCGCGCTATCGCTATCGTCTCGAAACCGCGGCGCAGAGGGGCAGCAATATTATCGACCTGGTCATGCGTCCGCTTGATCGGCGCATGATGTACGAACCCGGCACCTTTGTCTTTCTCCGCATCCCAAATCTAACCGGACACAACAAGGAATTCCATCCATTCTCGCTGTCCTCATCGCCGGTCAATCGGGAGCTGCGGGTTTCAATCCGTACCATTGGCGATTTTACTCGTCGTCTGATATCACTTGAAGCGGGTCAACCGGTTGACGTTTATGGTCCATTTGGCAGTTTTACCGCTCATCGCTATGCTCCGTTTCGGCGAATTGTCTGCATCGGCTCGGGCATTGGCATTACCCCGTTTCTCGGCATGTTGGCGTTTGAACTCAGTAATAAGGATTTCCGCAGAATCTGGCTGTACTACGTCGTCCGAAACGCCGAAGATGCTGCTTATGACGAGGAAATTCGCGACAGTTATTTGAATGCAGATTCTTACATTGATTACTCATTGTGGCTGACCGGAGAGCGCGGCAGGATTACCGCCGCAGCAATTGCAGATGAAATCGCGCCGTTGGACGACTACGCCGTCATGCTCTGCGGTCAGCTTAACTTCGTAAAAGACTTGGCTCGCCAATTTCAGGCATTAGGCATACCCCGCGAACGCATCATTACCGAGGAGTTCGAATTCCGTCCTTAGTTAGTCTGACAGACTCATCACGGCTGGCAAAAGCTTTATACTGAATACAGTGACTCCAAGGCGTATGCCCACAAGGTAATCCGCCGCGTGTAACAAGGGTAATGTGCTGTGAAAAGCTTTCGGTGTGATATGCGCTTTCTGTATGGCTGGCTTACCGGCCTGATGTTTTGCCTCGCTTGCGGTGCTTTGAGTGCCGCGCCACCACGCCCTGAGACGGCTGAAGAAATCGAACGGGCGTTAAGCGTTCAAAGTGATACTCAACCCGGCTTCAAATTACGCGGTGGCCGCGGAGTGGGCCCGGTGCGCGGCTTAGGCGGTATTGTCCAAGACCCGGTTGAATCGCCGACTTCGACCCCGACTTCGACCCCGACTTCGACCCTGCCCACGTCTTCGCCAACTGCTGAGCCGCCTAGGCCCGTCGATATGTCTGACTATACCGCGCTGATCCGCAACCGCCCCCAAACTATGGCCTTGATTCACTTTGATACGGATTCTGCGCGGATTCGCAGCGACGCCTATACCCTTTTGAACGAATATGCTATTGCGTTGCAAAGCGCAACCTTGGCCAAAGCGGTTCTATTGGTTGCCGGTCATACTGATTCGGTCGGCTCCGCGAGTTATAACCTGAGCCTGTCTCAGCGCCGTGCGGAAGCGGTGAAGGACTATCTGATCGCTCGGGGGGTCAAGGCTAATCGACTGGTCGCTAAAGGCTACGGTGAAGATTATCCTATTGCAGAGAATGCGACCGAATCCGGGCGGGATGCGAACCGACGCAGCGAATTCGTCCGCTTGGATGTGTCGATCTCGAACAACTGACCACAGGAAATGAGGTGGAGAGAATGAATCATGCCGGGTATTGCGGTCGATTAGTGCTGCTGGTTGGCGTGCTAACCCTGTGGGGATGTGCCGCTGGACGGTCTACAGGGCCAGCTGCGCCGGGTTTGCCGGTCGGCAGCCGGATTACGTTACCCGAGGATGCTAGGGCATTGGGGGGCGTCGCGTGTGAGTTCTACAAATCCGGCGGCGACCAAGCCCTGGAACAGTTCGAAATTCGTTGCCCAGGTTGGGAACGGTACACCGGCCTGCTGTGGCGAGGCCAAATACCGCGTCCTGCGGCGAGTTGGGAAGAAACGCTGTTCCAAAGTAGCGACCTGGCCAGCACTGTGCAGGCAATTGCCGCCTGCGGTGAGCCGGAAGCCGCTAGTATTTTGAACGACCAACCAGCCTACATACGTCGTTGCACCAGTTATAACGGCGGTTTTCCCTATTTGTTAATTGCCGCCGGCGTTGACAATCGCGCTTATGTCCTGTGGGGGCCTGCTCATTTGGCCACACTGTTCGAATCATTCATCCAAACATCACAGCAAGGCGAGGCGCAAACCACCCTGGCCGGAAGCCAATCGCAGTTAATTGCGCTGGCTGAACAAACCCTGATGACCGATGGACGGCTCATTGGGCTGGAGGATATGGGCCAATTTGTGGGTTTGGATCAACTGAGCACCCTGTATAACTCGGCAAAGAATCATCCGCGTGCGCTTGAACTCGCGCAACGCGCGCTGGAAATCCACGAGCGCATCAAAGGCGTCGACGACCCAAGCAGTGGCTATTTGGTCGCTCGGATCGCCCGCGAACTCAGTCGACTGCAACCCGGCGCAGCAGAACCGATGTTCCAGCGTGCCGAACCGCTGGTAAAAGCGTCTGCGGATGAATCGGCTTGGCCGGAGTTTCTAGTGTATCGCGCTTGGCATGAGCTGGACCACGGGGACCGGGTTCTGGCCGAACAGTACGCGCAACAGTCCTGGGAAATCAGTCAAGCAGCGGCGGCGCGTGCTCAGCAAGGCGCAATAAACCCCCGCATTGCCCATTCACTGATTGGTATCGGCGATGTGTATATGGAGTTGGACAAACTGGACGATGCGGAATCCGCTTACCGCCAGGCGTTGGAGATTTTCGACACCGTGCGCGGCGGGGATTATTACTGGGTCGGGGAAAGCCATGACCGCCTGGCAGAAGGCTATCGCCGCCGCCAAGCGTTTGCTCAAGCCCGCACGGAGGCGCAGGCCGCCATTGATCTTAAACGGGCATTATTCGGCGAGGGTCGCGCGCTAGCCGAGTCCTTGGCGATACTGGCCGTTATAGAGCATGAAGCCAAGCAAGCGCAGCGTGCCTTAGAACTTTGGCGCGAGACGCGACGAATCCTGCTGAGTGACCGGGCCGCGCGTACTCAGTTGAGAACAACCGACCTGGAAGATTATTTGTCGTTGCTGTTCGAACTCGCCGCCGCCGAGTCGGGGACTGCCAAAACAGCGTTGCTTGAAGAAGCGTTTACAGTCTCACAACTGGGCCAAACACCAGCGGCGGGACGGGCCATCACCCAAATGGCGGCGCGCTTAGCCGAATCCAATCCAGCAGTACAGGACACAGCACGAGCCTTGCAAGATGCGTTGAAAACCACTCAGGATTTGCAATACGAGTTGGGCTTGGAACAGAGCAAACCCGCGTTGGCCCGCGATAGAGCCAAGGAAGAAGCGCTTAAAGCTCAATTACGTGAGGCTGCTGCAGAGTACCAGCGTCAAGAGGAGCAACTGCAGGCCAAATTCCCGCGCTATGGGCAGTTGGTTAGCCCGGAACCGTTGGTGGTGGAAGAAATCGCCGCCCTGCTGAAACAAGGCGAGGCGTTATTCCGGATATTACCTGGTAAGACGGCGACCTGGGGTTTTTTAATCAACCCGGATGGCAGCTTACAAGGTGTTGAGGTCGATGTATTAGCCCAACAATTGACCGAGCAAGTGGAACGTTTGCGGGCCGGTGTAGATGTCAGCGGCGGGACACTGCCGGACTTCAATACAGCTCTCGCGTACGATCTTTATCAGCAATTACTGGGTCCGTTGGATACCGCGTTGAATGGAGTCAATCATTTGATCATGGTGCCAGCAGGTCCCTTGCTCAGCCTGCCGCCTACCCTGTTAGTTCGCCAATCACCCACGAATCCGGGTGATTACCAGGAAGTAGGTTGGTTGGTAAAAGATATGGCGGTCAGCATTCTGCCTTCGGTAGTTGCTTTGCAGCAATTCCGGCAAGTAGCGAGAACTTCGCAAGCGACTTTACCGTTTATCGGACTTGGCGACCCGATTTTTTCAAATCAACGCGGCACGGTACGTGGCGGCGTTGCAGACATTACCCAGCAATGCCGGATAGACGCAGCCGTAATCGCACAGTTACCGCAGCTTCCAGAAACGGCGGATGAACTACGCATTCTGGCGCAGACCTTAGGAGCCGATCCCAAGCGGTCCGTTGTTCTGGGTCGCCAAGCTAATGTTCCCAATGTACAAGCGGCCAACCTGCAAGACTATCGCATTATCGCGTTTGCTACCCACGCGCTGCTGCCCGGCGAGTTGGATTGCCTAACGGAACCGGCGTTGGCATTGACCCCGCAAACTGCCGATAGCGTAAACAACAACGGATTGTTGGGGGCGAGCGCCATTGCTGAGCTTCGTTTGGACGCCGACTGGGTATTGCTGTCAGCCTGCAACACAGCAGGCGAAGGTGGTGGGCAATTACGGGGTGAGGGGTTGTCTGGACTGGCCACGGCATTTCTCTATGCCGGTGCCCGGAGCTTGCTGGCCTCGCATTGGTACGTTGTGTCCGAACCCACCGTAGCCTTAACCACTCGTACTTTCGAATCATTCCAACAAGCTCCGGAACGTGGGCGGGCGGAAGCGTTACGACGCGCCCAACTGAGTTTATTGAATGACGCCAACACGGCCCATCCCGTGTTCTGGGCTGCATTTACCCTGATCGGAGACAACGGTCGGTTATGAAGACGCTAAGTGTTAGATGCTTTTCGGTGGCACGATTTAACGGACGGTACTCATAATGAAACAGCGCACACTTAAAAGGCAGGCTTGGTGCAAAGTTATCGCTCTCGCTTTGGTTGGCATAAGCCTCATGCTCCTGCCTGATTGGGGAGCGGAGTTGATGGCGCAAACCGTGATAAACGCTGTCGATGATACTGCGGTCACCACAGCGGAAAACGCCGTAAACATTGATGTCCTGGCAAATGACACAACAACACCGCCGGGGACTCCTCTGATTATTACCGATGTCTCTAATCCTCTTAATGGCACATCGGCGATCGGTGGTGGCCAAGTCACCTATACACCCAATCCGGGCTTTTCTGGATTGGATACCTTTATCTATGTCATAGAACCGGATGTCACTGGTTTACCTACCATTGTATTCGATACCGCGTCAGTGACAGTAACGGTGACGCCAATCGCAGTGAATGACACAGCCACTACACCCGCTAACACAGCAGTGGCAGTTTCCGTTTTAGATAACGACGTAGGAAGCAATTTGGCTATTGTCGAACTCGACGATCCCAGTAACGGTACAATAGCGATTAGCGGAAGCACGATTGTCTACACTCCTGCGACCAATTTTGTCGGTAACGATTCGTTTGGTTATACGATCAGTGACGGGGTCAGTAGCGAGTCGGCTACTGTCAACGTAACCGTAGACCCTCCGCCCTCGCCGGTCGCGGTGGACGACACAGCCACCACACCCTCGCAAACGCCCGTAACTATCGCCGTGCTAAATAACGACACCGGCACGGGCATCACTGTTTCCGCAGTTGGGACTCCCGCTAACGGCGCAGCGGTACTTAATAATGACGGCACAGTAACCTACACTCCCGCCGCAAGTTTTGCCGGTGACGACAGTTTCACCTACACGATCACGGATGCCTTCGGCCAATCCGCCTCGGCAACTGTGACAGTTACGGTGCTGCCGCCAGGTTTGAATGCGGTGGACGATTCCGCGACTACGCCGGTGCAAACACCGGTAACTATCGCTGTGTTAGCCAATGATACCGGTACCGGTTTGGTGATCACCCAAGTCACTGATCCGGCTGGCGGCACGGTGCTAGTCAACGCGGATTCCACCATCACCTATACGCCAAACCCGGACTTTGTTGGCACCGATGTATTCACCTACACCATTACCGATGCTTTCGGGCAATCCGATACCGCAACCGTTACGGTTACTGTGTTAGCACCGGGTCTGAATGCAGTAGACGACGCAGCCACGACTCCCGTACAAACTCCGGCAACTATCAGTGTGTTGAATAACGACACCGGCACTGACTTAGTCATCTCCCAAGTCAGTGATCCGGCCAACGGTACGGCGGCGCTGAATGACGACAACACAATCACCTACACGCCCGCAGCCGGTTTCGCAGGAATCGATACCTTCACCTATACCATCACCGATAGCTTCGGGCAGTCCGATTCGGCAACGGTAACCATCACAATTCAAGCACCGGGCTTGAATGCGGTCGACGACACAGCGACTACGCTTGCGCGAACTCCGGTCCAGATCAATGTATTGGCAAACGATACCGGCACCGATTTGGTTATCTCCCAACTCGGCAATCCAGCCAATGGCACGGCGGTATTGAATGCTGACAACTCGGTCACCTATACCCCATCTTCTACATTTGCCGGAACGGATGTCTTCTCTTACACCATTATTGATAGCTTCGGCCAGTCCGATTCAGCAACAGTCACTGTGACGGTAACCGCACCCGAATTGGATGCGGTTGATGATGTGGCCACCACTCCGGCAGGCGAGTCGGTTGAAGTTGCCGTGCTGACCAATGATGTGGGAACTGAACCTGTCATCACCCAAGTTAGCGAACCGGCCAACGGTTCGGCTGTGATCAACGCTGCCGGCACTATTACCTATACCGCCAATGCGGGGTTCGCGGGTGCCGATACGTTCACCTATACCATCAGCGATGGCATTAGTACGGATACAGCTACCGTCACGATTACCGTGACCCTGAGTAAGGAAGATTTTCAAGATAAGCTGGAAGACTTGACCGAAAACCCCAACGAACAAGCCGTCGGTCGCTCAGTAGGCGGTTTGTGTTTCGATCGGGCGGCTGGCGATAACTTCCTGCGTGATTGTGATGACCTTATTGATGCAGCCATGAATGACGATCCCGGAGCGGGTCCGGCACTCACGGAAATCACCCCTGACGATTTGGGCACGGCGCTGGATACCTCGCACACCAGCGTTTCCACCCATATGGGCAATGTCCGTTCCCGGCTCTTCTCGTTGCGCTCCGGCATCATGGGTATCGATATCGATGGGTTGAATATACAGCGCGGCGGTTGGACACTGACCGGTCAGGATCTGCAGTATTTATCCGCCAGTCTGGGCGGCGGTGGACCGGCAGCGAATACCGGGGTTAATCTCGGCGCGCTCGGTATTTTTGTCAGCGGCACCGCCAATTTTGGCGATCGGGACGCCACCGAAAATCAGGCCGGCTTCGATTTCGACACCTATGGGTTGACCGTGGGTGCCGATTATCGCTTCAGTGATGGTTTGGTGCTGGGCACGGCGTTTACCTATACCGACACCGATACCGACATCGACAGCAACGGGGGCAATTTAGACACCCAGGGCTACAGCCTCACCCTGTATGGCACCTACTACGGTGCCGAGCGGTTTTATCTCGACGGTATGCTCAATTACGGTTGGTACGATTATGATCAAAGCCGCAATGTGCGTTATGAACTGCAAAACGTCGCCGTGGACCAGCGGTTCAAGAGTGATTACGACGGTCGCCAGTTCTTCATTGATCTGGGCGCCGGCTATGAATTTGCTTATGGCAACTTCTTCTTCGGTCCTGAAACGCGGTTGAGTTATCTGGACGTGCAAGTCGATGAATTCCGGGAACGGGCCGACAACAACAATCCGGGTTCCGGGTGGGCGGTTGCTGTCGACGATCAGGATCTGCAATCACTGGTATTCAGTCTCAGTGGGCGGGCCGGTTACACCATTGATCAATCCTGGGGAATCATGCAACCGCAGCTGGAACTGACCTGGTTGCATGAATTCGAGGATGACCGTCGTGTGGTTAGAGGACGGTTCGTGGAAGGCGCGAACGTGTCAGATAATTTCTTTGAATTGACGACGGACCCGGTGGATAAGAATTATTTCCGGCTGGGCTTGGGTTTGTCAGCACGGTTCAATAACGGCGCATCCGCATTGATCCAATACCGCACCCTATTCGATTACGATAATTTAAACGATCATGCCATCACCACGGAATTCCGTTGGGAGTTTTAGCCCGGTAGGGTACGCATTGCGTACCTTGCCGGCTTGGGCATGAAACGTATTCTGATTATCCGGCTGAGCGCTATCGGTGATGTGGTGATGGCCTCAGCCCTGATTCCCGTGCTGCGCAATGCTTGGCCGGACGCGCATATCGCTTGGTTAGTGGAGCCTGCGGCGAGGGATTTACTCCGTCACAATCCGCGTCTTGATGAGGTCATCGTTTGGCCCAAACAGGAATGGCGGCAAATGTGGCGTGATCGCCGTTATCCAGAACTGTTTAGGCGGACTCGACAGTTCGCGAAAGAATTGCGGCAGCGCCGGTTCGATCTAGTATTGGATTTACAAGGATTATTGAAAAGCGGCGTGTTGGCACGGCTAACCGGTGCTGCCAAGCGGATCGGATTGGGCTCGCGAGAGGGCAGTCAGTATCTCATGACCCAGGTGCTTTCGCGCCACGCCAATGACCGCCGCATCGGCTCGGAATACCTACACTTGGCCCGAACGTTGGGGCTGGAGCCCGACGATTTTCGCATGGATATCGCGATTGCTCAGACGGACGCCGACCATGCCCTGCGACAACGACATGAATCAGGCATAAATACGCCTTACGCCGTGTTCTGTCCCTTTACCACCCGTCCCCAAAAACACTGGTTCACCGATCACTGGGCGCAATTAGCACGACTATTACCGGATCAATTGGGATTGCCGGCTGTACTATTGGGTGGGCCGAACGACCGCCAAGCTGCCGCTGAAATCATTCGAACGAGTGCTGGCGGCCTCGTCAATTTAACCGGTGAAACAACACTGGGCCAAACTGCCGCGCTGATTGGAGGAGCGCAGTTGGTAATCGGCGTTGATACCGGGCTGACTCACCTCGGTATCGCCTTGAATGTGCCGACCATTGCATTATTCGGTTCGACCCGCCCTTACCTTGATCCAGCAATGCCAAAAGCGACCATCCTTTATCACCCCTTGCCCTGCTCGCCCTGCCGCCGCCATCCAACCTGCGACGGGGCTTTCACTTGCATGCGGATGCTTACGCCAGATAGCGTTCTGGCTACTGCTCAGCGGTTATTAGACGCCGTTACCGCATGAAGGTAGTACACATCGAAAGCGGTCGGCATCTCTATGGCGGCGCACTGCAAGTGATTTTCCTGTTGCGCGGGCTGCGTGAATTGCCGTGCCAACACGTGTTGATCTGTCCGCAACACAGCGCCATTGCTCAGGAGGCTGAAGGCTTGGTCGAGCGGCTTTACGCCATTCCCATGCATGGCGAATTGGATTTTCGATTGACCTCGCGGTTGCGTGCTATTTTTCGCCACGAACAGCCCGATCTG
>JAZBPA010000048.1:0-3941 GCA_036351435.1 Candidatus Competibacteraceae bacterium | reverse complement strand
CGAGGGTTGGTTTCGGACAGCCACCGCGTGGCACTGTTCATATCACGCCCGAGCAACAATCCAAACGCAACCCGGCCTAACGCGTTATTCCGTTTAGCCGCCAGCGTTTTCGTGCTTTGCTCAGCCATCGCACTATAGAGCTGGTAGACCTCGGCGGGTTCCGGGAAAATGGTCATAAAGCGGGTTTCAGGATAATTGATCAGCGCCCATAGCAGCATCCCCAGACCCGGATCGCCAACCGGTTCGGCGCTATTGTGGGTATAGTCCAACATCTTTTGTATCGAGATGCCGAGCAGGTAGCGCACTTCCTGTTCAGACAGGTTGAGCCACTGTTGCAACAGAAAAATATCGTTACCGCAGACTGAGCGGTTATTCAGCTCACGACGAATCGATTCAGGGAACGGCGGCGATGTCATTGGCAATCGGCAGACAAGCAGAAAATCACGTAAAATTGTGTTTGATTACTAAGGTTACTGGTCGGTTATTTTTAATAATCGTTTAATTTTTAGACTTTTTTCGCGGATGGCGTTCTGAAGTATAAGGTGTAATATGAAAAACACTAATAATAATTTTGCGCTCCGTCCATTCACCCCGGCCCTACTCACGGGGCTTTTTCTGCCGGCTGACTTGCCGGATACCCCGCAGCATATCCCGTTGCCGAATGCGCCAGTGCCCAATACGACGCTACAGTTACCGACAGGCGGGCTGACGCTGTTTTACGGTCAAGGGGCACCGGGTTTGATGGGGCAGGCCCTGCAACGCGGACAAGCCCAGGATTGGCGCTGTATCGGGGCGAGAATTGGTGCGGCGTTCGAGCGGGTTCAGGCCAGCCGGCAACGGCTGACGCTCGATAATTTACCTCAGGTCGAGTTGTTGTGGTTGGACCGGATTCAAACCATGCCGGAAGTGGCTGCCCGCGTGCAGGACCATCTGCTGCGTTATCGACACGAAGCGGGAAATCCGGACACAGCGGACACCCCATCACGCTATACCTTGGCCACGCAGCACCCCGAACTGCTAGAGCGGTTATTGACCGAGCCTGAGTTCAACCACCTGCGGGCCGTGGTGGTGACCCTACCGCGCCTCAAAACCCAGGATGGAGACCGACCGGCAGCACAATGTATGTATGTCCGCGACATGAGCGTTTTGACGTCCATACAAGTCGATTACGGCATAGCGCCCGACTTGGCTAAGCAGGTGTTTCGGCTACCGACGGCTGAGGAATTGGCGCAACCGTGCGATACGCTTAACCCCTTTCAAGCCACGTTTCCTAAACGCGACGTGGTCACTATGCCGATGGGACCCACGGGATGACACCCGGCGCGTCGCAGCTTTGGGATACTCCTTATCTGCAGGCTGTGCTTCGCTTGTTTGAACGGATCGGCGCGGTGCTACCCACCACGTTATCGGATCCGGTACGGGCTGTCCTGGTGGGCGGATCAGCCATACTTATTCATACCGGGACGCGCGTTTCCAAGGATGTCGAGGCCATTTTCTCCCAGCGGCTATTGCTACCACAGGATTTGGTCATCCGCTATACCGATGAGGGCGATGTTCCCCGGCAGGTGGTCTACGCTTACAACTATTTTTCCGAGATCGCATTGATGCACCCCGATTTTGAGCAGGACGCCGTAGTGTTAGGCCCCGTGTCCGGTCACCCGTTGGTGTTGGCCGTCCTTTCACCCGTTGATCTCGCTGTCAGTAAGCTGGCGCGTTTTCAGGACCAGGATCGGCAGGACATCGCGGCCTTGGCCAGCCGGAAACTGCTGTCGGGGCCGGCCTTCGAACAGCGGGTCACCGAGGCATTGGCGTATTATGTCGGGGACACCCGGTGGATTCAGTATAACCTTAACGACGCGGTGAACCTGATCAATGTGCTTAATCCAACCTCAGTTCATGGACCCATCCCTGGTGCTCCGCAGCCCTGATACGAGGTGGTTATGGATTCTGCAACACGGCATTTGTTAAGGCGGCTTGCCCAGCAATACGTCTGGTGGAAATCACCAGACGACGCCTTACGCCAGCCGAAAAGAGTCATCGCACAGGTCATGAACATGGGTGACTATGACGATGTGTTGGCGCTGCTCGATCAAGTCGGAGAGGATGAACTGCGGCAGGTGCTAACCCATGCCGAAATCGGTCAATTCAATGAACGTTCGTGGGCGTACTGGCATTATCGGTTGGGTCTCACTCAACCGGACGAGGCTATACCCCCATTGCCAGAACGGCGCCTTGAATGAATCAAACCTTCCAAACCCATTTGGAGATATTGCCGGAACCGCAACAGTGGCTTTGGCCTTCATTGCGACCCATTACGCAATTAGGCTTTGTACTTTACGGTGGTACGGCAATCGCCTTGCGGCTGGGACATCGATCATCCGTGGATTTTGATTTTTTCACCGATCAACCTCTGAATAAGCGTGCCATCCGAACTGCTTCCCCTTGTCTTGCAATAGCTGATGTTCTGCAAGATCAGCCTGACACACTTACGATCAAGGTTCCCTATGCCAATAACGCCAACCATTCAGTCAAGGTTTCGTTGTTCGGTGCAATTAGCTTTGGCCGCGTTGGCACGCCGGACCTAACTCAAGACCATGTATTGCAGGTCGCTTCAATGGATGACCTCATGGCAACCAAGCTCAAAGTGTTACTCCAGCGTGTCGAAGCCAAGGATTACCAGGACATTGCGGCCTTGATCAGAGCCGGAATCAGTCTTGAAATTGGGCTTGCGGCGACCCGCACAATGTTTGGCCACAGCTTTCAGCCAAGCGAATGCCTTAAAGCATTGGTTTATTTTAAAGGGGGTGATCTGGATTCGCTTGCACATCAGGACAAAGAAACCCTGATTAGGGCCGCCGGTGACGTGCGAGAATTACCGATAGTAAAGGTTATTTCGCGCGACCTTTCTAATCGCCCAACTTTAGGCAATTTTCCTAGTCCGTGACTGAACGCCCGCTCATCCTGTATGTGTCTAAATACTGAGCTGGAGCACTTGCTGGAAATGGTATGCCATAACGAAGCAGTGGCATCATACCGCGATTTCGAGGAACTGCTGTTTCCCGTAGCGCAGGCATTGCTTAGTGGCTGGCAACCCGATCTATCGGCTTTCCAGGGTCTTTCCCGCCAACGAGCGGGGTATCTGGTTGACCTGCTGGCCGGTTGGATGCCGGAGGCCCAGGCACGGGTTTGGCGACCCACCTTGGATCGGCTGGCCGCGGACTCAACGGATCGCACGCCCGGCCCGTTCTTTCATGGCGATCCGGCATGTGGGCCTTGCGAGGATGAGGTGGCCCGGCTGTGGCGGCTGACGCGGGGGCTGAATGTGGCTCGATTGCGGCAGGGGTTGGCGGGAGATTGAGGGAATTGGTTTGAGTTTATTGAATACCCTGTCAGGAAAATATGGATTAGTCTTATTATCAGCGCGCGTGCCTTATGCCCTCGTCAAGGAGACTACCGATGACCCTAGCTGAAACCATTTACACCCATAGTCTTAAATTACCAGAACCGGCAGCCCGTGAAGTCTTGGCATTCATTCAAGACTTGGAGAAACGTTACGGCGTCGGACCAGCCTCTGACGATACTGAAGCATTTCTAGCGGCGGTAGCAGGAACCTTCGACGATGATTTCCCCGATGACATAGCGGACATCGATTTAGGCGTGGATGCTATCCGCGAGACGCTGGACTGATGCCTTATCTGTTGGATACCAACATCGTCATCGCGCTACACAAGAACAATGCCAGCGTTATCACGCAAATTCGCCGTGTAGGGCATAGTGAATTACGACTGTGCACTCCGGTCGAGGCCGAATTATGGTTCGGTGTCTACAACAGTGGCAATCCGGAAGCCAACCGGCAACGCTTGTTACGTTTGTTGTCCTGGTTGCCTAGCCTGCCGTTTTCCAGCGAGGCTGCTCTGCTTTGCGGTGAAATTCGTGCAACT
>JAZBPA010000047.1:0-28537 GCA_036351435.1 Candidatus Competibacteraceae bacterium | reverse complement strand
TACACGTGATTGTTTTTGGCTCACTCATCAAAAATCCCATGTACATCGGTAGGGTACAATGGCCTGTCGGCGGGCGTGTGGTGGTTCGGATCATTCGGCTAAGCACGGCTCAAAAAAATAACCTCTGCCATAACTTGGGCACGCTCGTCAATGCGTAAGTCCTACAATGGTATTCTCACAGACTTAGCCTTGGTGATGTTCAAGATGTGCGGCGGCATCGTGAATCCTCACACCATGGACGAAGAACGCAATTTGGGTTTTTTTAGGGCTCTGTAGCATTAGCTGAAATGGCTGAATTTGAGTAAGCTAAGAGCTCACCGAGTCACACTGTGAGCATACGCATGATCGACTTCAAAGGCCACCGCTTCGAAAAAGACGTCATTCTGACCAGTGTCCGGTGTTATTTAACCTATCCGCTGAGTTACCGAAACTTGGAAGAGATGATGGCGGAGCGGGGCGTCGACGTGGATAATTCCAGCGTTTACCGCTGGGTCCAGAAGTTTACCCCGCAACTGGAGGGGGCTTTCCGCAAAGGTCACAAGCGGACTGTCGGCGGCAGTTGGCGGATGGATGAGGCGTATATCAAGATTAAGGGCTGCTGGAAATACTTGTATCGTGCCGTCGATAAAGTCGGCCAGACCATCGACTTCCTACTCACCGCCCAGCGTGACAAGAAAGCTGCGCTGCGCTTTTTCAAGAAAGCGGTGCGCCAACACGGTCTTCCCGATACCGTCACGATCGATAAGAGCGGTGCCAATATCGCCGCTCTCGAAGCACTCAGTGCGGGTCCGGGCGTCGAGATCATCATCCGCCAGAGCAAATATTTGAATATCTTGATCGAACAGGATCATCGGGCGATCAAACGTATCGTTAAGCCCGTGCTCGGCTTCAAAACCTTCCACTCAGCCCGTCGCACCTTGCACCTTGCGTGGGATCGAACTGATGTACATGATTAAGAAAGGGCAGATGGCCTCCGGTAATAGCCCAGTGCTGTCCGCTGCAGGATAGTTCTATTCCTTGGCTGTCTAATAGCGCCTGGTGATAGCGGGTGTGTTGCTATCGACAATTAACGCAACAAAACCTTCCATTGTTATGAGCGATATCGCATGAACCTAAGGAATATTGAGCGCAACATCATCTTTGCCACGCGCTACCTCACCATGCTGGCAGTGATCGGCTCGCTGGCTGGGTCGCTGCTGATGTTTGTGCTCGGCTTAAAGAATATTTACCAAGCTTTGCGTTACTGGGTGCCTTCAGAGACCGCGAAGCACCTTCAGGTTGCTCCTGAGGCCGCTTCCATTATCAGCGTCATTGAGGGACTTGATCGGTTCCTGATCGCTATCGTCCTGCTTTATTTCTCCTATGGGGTATATTCATTGTTTATCCGCCCTGATGAACCCGAGCCCAACCTGTCGCTACCGGCGTGGTTGCGAGTCAAGCAGATCGGCCAACTTAAACAGGTCGTAGCCGAAGTCATCATCGTCATTCTGTTCGTGTTGTTTTTACGCTTGGCGCTGCAGGCTTTTCATAATCCCGACGTGTTAATGAGCTGGCAACAGATCGCTACGCTGTTAGTAATCCCAGTTTGCACGACTCTGCTCGCAGTGGCATTGCGGCTGGTGAAATTGCACCCAAAGTCGACTCGCTCGGAGCGCGTTGAAGACGATGAACTATAGCAATCGAAGAGGGAGTTAAGTCATAGTTCTGAAAGCATGATCGACAGCGTCCCAGAAATGTTCAAACCGATGGTAAGTCTTGCGTAAGTGCCGTTTCAGCCGTGCCCAAAACTTCTCAATCTTATTGAGGTCAGGCGAATACGGCGGTAAGAAGAGGAGCCGGCAACCGGCGACCTCAATCAGCTCGTGAATAGCGGCGGCGTGATGGAACCGGGCATTATACATGATCACGACCTGCCACGGGGTGAGTGCAGGCACTAAAAAACGGTCGACCCAGGGATGGACTACGGTATCGCAGTAGCCCTGAAAGGTCATTAGGACGACGGCCTGCCGGTTATACCACCCGGCAATCATACTGATACGACAGGTCCTATGACCGGTTTTTTCAGCGTAAAACCGCTCGGCCCGGTGGCACCAGCCATACGGTGAATCCTCGGTGTCATCGGCACCCGATTCGTCCTCATACACCACCTTATCAGGCGTATAGCGCATTACTTGCTTGAGGAATGTACGGCGTTGCCCTTCATCACGCTCGCGGTAACGGTAGGTCTTTTTTTACGGGTGAACCCAATGCGCTTGAGCGCTTTGCCGAGAGTCCGGTCGCTAACCGTCGCCCCCCCCCCTGTCGCGCCCATTGCACCGCCATCGCTTGTTGGGTGAGATGACCGTGGGCTTGGGCAAACTGGCCAAACGTCTCCAGGTCGTCAATCTTCGGTTGCGGACCCCGCGGGTACACGCGTGTGGCGCTCACAGACCCGGTCTGCGCACGACGCTTAAGCCATAGAGAGTGCAACCCCAACTGAGTTAATGTACCGTCACTTGCCAGATGTCGAAGCACCTCTCTGGCTCGAAACAGAGCATAGCTCTTCTTGAGTATATATTCACACGGCACTGAACATGTAGCGGTAAGGGGAGCCTCTGCTCCCCTCTGAACGAGTAATGCGAGCGTGCTTGTAAGTCCGCTTTACAACCGCGACTTGAAGTAGTTCACGGAGTCCTGAAAAACTTTCCAGGTATGCTCAGCCTGGTTTGTTAACTCCTGCCATTTGTCTTCGCCCGCCTGCTTGAGACTATTTATATAGTCTTGGCTGGCTTGCCGATGTTGCCGCATAGCGGCCATTTGCTCTTCGTACTTAGCTTTTGTATCACCTTGAGCTTGTTGGATTTTCTCTTCCAGTTCATCGGCTTCTGTATTCAGATTGTCAAGCATATCCTTCGCATTTTCGATAAATTCATCACGTTTCGACATTTTGTTACCTCTCAATTTACAAAGCACATCTTCAAAAAATGCTTACTTGGGAATACGCATTTTTTATACCTAATTGATACTATGCAGTAAATTCGTAGAAATACTCATACTTTGAGCACTGTTCACCATCCGCATCTTGACAAAGGATTAACATGTTATGTTTGTAATAATTACAAACGTTTTGTGATTCTTGCAGACTTTCCATTTCTAGAATGTTTTCGCTTTTTAGGTAAACACCAACATCATGACTCCTCCGAAATATAGTGCCAACACTAGAAAACATTCGAAACCAATATTGCCGACCCCGCTTTTTTCGCGCCGAAGCAGCCCTAACAATAAAATCCCTGTCAGCAACACCGTTAGCACGCACGATGACAAACACTTGTTGCTGACTGATGGCGTGGTAGATTGACCCTTCGGTTAAAAGAGATAAGCGCAGGCGATAAACAATTGCGTTGCGAAGCAACTGCTTTTTCCGGTCCGTAATCTGATTGGCATGCACGTCATATTTCTTCACCAGTTCAGCTATTGTCAGATCACCTTCAATCGCTGCCAAAGCCATCTTGACCTTGAACTCCACAGTGTGTGGTTTCTTCTTTTTCGCCTCATAGCTTCTTTCCCAAGCGTATTGCTCATGATGGAAGAAAGCGCTTGTCGTCCTCCAATGACTGTCCAATCAGATGGGTCTAGGTCTGTGTCGGCTAGCGAGGCTATGCACAACAGTTTCCTGGAATAGGCGTTCAAGGTCACACCATCTGCTCGGGACGGACATGGCGATCGAACTCTTCGCCACTCAATACGCCCAAACGTTCGGCGGCCTCCTTGAGGGTGAGCCGCTGCTCATAAGCCAGTTTGGCAACCCGTGCAGCATTATCGTAGCCAATCACTGGATTTAGAGCCGTCACTAACATCAGTGAATGAGTCACATGATTGGCTATGGCCTCTTGGTTTGGCTCGATACCCATGACGCAGTGCTGGGTAAAACTATCGCAGGCATCGGCCAGCAAACCGATAGACTCCAGCAAATTATGGATCATCAGCGGCTTAAAGGTGTTGAGTTCAAAGTGACCACTGGCGCCCGCTATGCCGATAGCTGCATCGTTACCCAACACGTGAGTGGCGACCATAGTGAGTGCCTCCGCCTGGGTCGGATTCACTTTGCCCGGCATGATCGAGCTGCCGGGTTCGTTAGCCGGTAGTAGTAACTCTCCGATACCACAGCGCGGGCCGCTCCCGAGCAAGCGGATATCATTGGCAATCTTCATACAGGCGCCAGCCAGCACGCGGGTAGCCCCGCTCGCAACGACCACGGCGTCGTGGGCCGCTAATCCGGAATATTTGTTGGCTGCGGTCACGAACGGCAGCGCCGTCAACGTGGCAATTCGCGCCGCCACCTTGCGCGCATAGTCGGGATGTGTGTTGAGTCCTGTGCCCACGGCGCTACCGCCGAGTGCCAATTCGTAAAGTCCGGTAAGCGACGCTCGCAATTGTTGTTTTGCAAAATCTAGCTGCGCCACGTAGCCGCTGAACTCCTGTCCCAAAGTGAGCGGAGTCGCATCCATTAGATGGGTACGCCCAATTTTTATGATGTCTTGAAAAGTATGGCTTTTTGAGGTCAACGCCTCTTGAAAAAACGCCACACTCGGAAGCAACCGCACTGTGATTTCCTGCGCCGCAGCAATGTGCATGACGGTGGGAAAAACATCGTTCGAGGACTGGGAGCGATTGACGTCATCATTTGGGTGAATGGGGCTCTTACTACCCAATGGGTGGCCCGCTTGTTGGTTGGCGCGATTAGCAATCACTTCATTGATGTTCATATTGGATTGCGTGCCGCTACCGGTTTGCCACACGACCAATGGGAAGTGGTCTTCAAGCTGACCGGCAATCACCTCGTCAGTAGCTTGGACAATCAACGCGGTCCTATGGCTATCGAGCAAACCTAATTCACTATTGGTCAAGGCTGCGGCTTTTTTAACGATGCCAAACGCTCGGATTACCGCCGGCGGAAACCGGTGACCGCCAATTTTGAAATTTTCAAGCGAACGTTGGGTTTGCGCACCCCAATACTTGTCAGCCGGCACATTGATAGTGCCCATGCTGTCGCTTTCAACACGCATTTCCATAGCTGTACTCCTCTAGAGTTGTGTTGACAGAGTGGTCATTGGCCAAGACATCGGCGAGGGCTGCGTTTTTTTGAGCGTCCGCGGGGCAATAGCGGTTTCAGGCAACCCAAACGGCCAAGGCTCGTTTTATCTACTTGCTGGTTTAAGCAACTCAAGTTCAGGATAATGTCGGGCATGGGCGGCAGCCTCTTGAGACAATAAGTATTCGGGGCTTTACCTAAATAACCTATCATGCTCGGACTGTCGTCCACCTGGATTTTTTGGCGAAGGTATTGGAGATGACAAAAGCAACTAATGGGCCAATAGCGTCCGACCAAAAACCCACTGATGACCGTGCTGCGTCATCATCTGCCCTGGAATTTCCCATTGTCGGCCTTGGCGCATCGGCGGGAGGGCTGGATGCATTAAAGAAATTTTTTAGCGCCATGCCCGCCGACAGCGGTATGGCCTTTGTGGTGGTGCAACATCTGGACCCCACCCATGAAAGCATGATGGCGGACCTGCTGACCCGTTGTACCGCTATGCCGGTACGGCAAAGCGAAGACGGCATGGCGGTGGAACCTGATTGTGTCTATGTCATTCCTCCCAAGTGGTACCTGGGTATCAAGGGAACTCGGCTGCGTCTCACGGAGCCTAAGGAACGACGCGGCATGCGTATGGCTATTGATGCGTTTTTTTGTTCTTTAGCCGAAGACCAGCATAACCGGTCCATTGTCGTCATTCTCAGCGGTACCGGTTCAGATGGCAGCGCCGGTATCAAGGAAATCAAAGCCCAAGGCGGTATGGTGATGGCGCAAGACCCGGATACGGTTACCCATGACGGTATGCCGCGCTCTGCGATCAACACAGGATTTGTGGATTTGGTGTTACCGGTCGAGGACATGCCGCAAGCGTTGCAGCAATATGCCGAGCATCCCTATCTCAACGGCCACACCGAAACCAAAACTTTAGTCCAGCCGGCCGGTGACGACCTGCACACGGTGCTGGCTTTGCTACAGGCACACCAGAAACTGGATTTTCGACATTACAAGCACACCACCCTGGTGCGCCGCATGGAACGCCGCATGGGACTCAATCATCTGAGACAAATAGCTGATTATTTGGCGCTATTGCGGCATGATCCGGTTGAGTTGGACCGCCTTAGCAAAGACTTGCTAATTGGCGTCACCGGGTTTTTCCGTGACCCCGACATATTTAGCGAACTGGATACGCAAGTCATTCAGAAACTGGTAGCAGAGGCTGATCTCAATGACACCCTGCGGGTATGGGTCGCTGGCTGTTCCACCGGCGAAGAAGCTTATACCCTGGCCATGTTGTTTTTCGACACTATGGCCGACCAGGAAAAACGCTTAGGATTGCAAATTTTTGCATCAGATATCGACAAAGAAGCCCTGGAAAAAGCCCGCATAGGATCATACCCTGCCAGTATTGCCGCCGACACAAACCCCGAGCGATTGAAACGTTATTTTGTACTCACCGAGAATGATGCTTACGAGGTGAATAAAGAGCTACGGGAAGCGGTTGTTTTCGCGCATCAGAATTTAATCAACGACCCGCCCTTTTCCAAATTGGATCTCATTAGCTGCCGCAATTTAATGATCTATTTGCAACCTAAGGCTCAGGATAAGTCGATTGCGCTATTCCACTTTGCCTTAAAACGAGACCGTTATTTGTTACTGGGCAGCAGCGAAAGCATTGGGCGTCACGATAATTTATTTGCTACCGTTTCCAAGCAGGCGCGTATTTATCAGCGTCTAAACGATATCGTTGCACAACCCATTGACTTCCCCTTACTTGATCAAATTCGTCATAGCAACGATGTAGAAACCGCTCCTGACGACAAACAGAGTGTACCTCAGCCGCCCCGATTTAAGGAACTCGCTAAAAGCTGGTTATTGGACGAGTTTGCCCCCGCCGCCGTTATTATCAACCGCTGCTATGAAGTGCTCTATTTTCATGGCCCAGTAGTCAATTATCTGGATATTCCCAGCGGAGAACCGAATCACAATTTGCTAGATATGCTGCGGGAAGGATTGTTAACCCGGGTACGCAGCGCAATTCATCGTGCATTTCGAGATAACCAAAAAGTGATGCTGGAATGCGTACGGCTCAACCGCAACGGACGCCACCATGCCGTGTCAGCACAGTTTAAGCCAATAAAGAGCACCTCCAAAGACAACAACAGCCTACTGCTGGTCGCTTTTCGCGATTTGCCAGCAACCAAAGAAAACCTTACAGACAAGAAAGAGGCGAATCAAACCGATGAGGCGATCATTGGTCAGTTGGAAGAGGAGTTAAAAGCCTCCAAGCAAGACTTACAATCCACCATCGAAGAAATGGAGACATCCAATGAAGAAGTGATGTCCATCAATGAAGAACTGCAATCCACCAACGAAGAACTGGAAACCTCCAAAGAAGAGCTACAGTCTCTCAACGAAGAACTCAGCACGGTAAATAACCAGTTGCAAGATAAAGTTGCTGAGCTGGAAGATACGAACAACGATATGGAGAATTTGTTCACCAACACCGAGGTGGCGACGGTTTTCCTTGACACCAAGCTCCATATCAAACGTTATACGCCGGCTACCATACAACTTTTCAATCTTATTCCCTCCGACCAGGGGCGCCCGCTGACCGATATTGCGCAAAAATTTACTGATACCGATCTTATCGCAGATGCCCAACAAGTATTGGCGCATCTTGCTCCCCTTGAGCGCCATGTGCACGACGCGCAAGGGCGCTGGTTTAGACGCCGGGTGCTACCCTACCGCACCCATGATAATCGCATTGATGGGGTAGTAGTCAGCTTTGTCGATGTGACCGAGTTGCATAACAGCGAAGCCGCTGCCCATCAGCGGCTAGCGGAAATCGAAGGGATTTATAAATATGCGCCGGTTGGCTTGTGTGTGCTGGATCGCGCTCTGCGTTATGTGCGGGTTAACGAACAGCTGGCGGAAATCAACGGTTTTTCCGTACAGGATCATTTGGGCAAAACGGTGCGCGAACTTCTTCCGCACCTCGCTGACCAGGTTGAACCACAGTTGCGGCGCGTGCTTGAGTCCGGAGAAGCTGCCCGGAATTTAGAAATCAGTGGCGAAACACCCGCACAGCCAGGTGTTGTCCGGCATTGGTTGGAGCATTGGTATCCCCTACGAGGAGATGATGGAGCTGTTTATGGTATCAATATCGTCGCTGAAGAAATCACCCAGCGCAAGCGGCAGGAAAACTATCAAATTGCCGAAAAAGCGGTGGCGCAACACTTAGTAGGTGGCGTTCCCCTTGCTGAAGCCATTCCTAATATTCTTAACGTTTTTGCCAAGAATTTCGAGATTGCTATCTGCTCGCTTTGGATACCGGAACTTGGCAGCGATACCTTGTCGTGTTGCGGGTTTAATGTGCCTGGCGCCGCTGAAAAAACCAGACAATCAATAAAAAGCCTGTTCGATGAAACTCAATTCGCTGCCGGAGATACCCTTATCGGAACCGTCTGGGCGGAACGCAAACCCCATTGGATCAACGATATCGGTGCGGATCCGCTGTTTCAGCGCGTGGAAGAGGCCACGCAATTGGATTTACATACCGGTATTGCCTTTCCGCTGCTGGCCGATAGACAAAGGTTAGGGGTGATGAGCTTTTATAGCCAAAAATCGTTAGCCGTCGATGAATCGTTGCTGGCAACGCTGGTCAGGATGGGCCAAGATCTGGGCGAATACGTGTTGCGCATTCGCTCCGAGGCGGCCTTACTGGACAGCGAGCAACAGTTTCGCACCATTGTGCAAAGTGCGCCGATCCCTATCATGCTCTATACCTTGGACGGCGAAACTTTGATGCTCAACGACACGTTTACTGAGGTGACCGGCTATATCTTGGAGGATATTCCCGATGGCAAAGTGTGGTTAGAGAAAGCCAGTAGCACTGCCGCCGAAAAAACAGCTGAAGTCAATCGGGAATTCGAAAAGTGGCATGACACCAAGCCGCTACCTTCAGAAAAAGAAGCGCTTATTCAAACAAAATTCGGTGTCCAGCGACATTGGCTGATTCGAGGTTCGCTGCCGTTTCAGCGAGTTGACGGTCAGCAGTTTATGGTATCCATGGCGGTTGATATCTCTGCCCACAAAGAAGCCGAACAAAGGCTACGCGGACTCACATACCAACTGGAAGCCGCTAATCAGCGCAAGAACGAATTTTTATCGGTACTGGGTCATGAGCTGCGTAATCCACTAGCCGCTGTCAGCAACGGCCTGAGCATGATGCAACAGGACGCTTCAAAAGCAGATTGGGCGCTTACCATGATGAAGGACAATCTAACCACGATCGGCCGATTACTAGACGACCTGCTGGATCTGAACCGTATCTCACAAGGAAGAATTGAACTAAAACGACAACCCACACCGCTGGCCTCAGTCATAAAACGAGCCGTAGCCGCCGTCAACCCACGCGCGGTGAAAAAAGACCAATCGATTGATGTGGATATACCGGAACAACCGCTGATTCTGGATGCCGATCCTATTCGCCTGGAACAAATTTTCGGCAATTTACTCACTAATGCCATTAAATTTACTGGCACCGGCGGTCGTATCCATATTCAGGTTAGGCATCAAAAAAAGCCTAACCAGGTGACAGTTGAAATTACCGATACTGGCCGAGGAATTCCCGCTGAAGAGTTGGAAAAAATCTTTGAACCCTTTACTCAAATAACCGACGAGAAGGCCCCTAATGATGGTTTAGGTATTGGGTTGGCGCTGGTAAAACAGTTGGTTATGCTGCACGGGGGTACTATTACTGCCCGCAGCGAAGGGAAGGATCAAGGGTCGCGGTTTGAGGTGAGTTTACCGTTGGCGGCTCAACAAGCAACGGTACAGGACAAGGCTATGGCGATGGAGGAGCCGTTAGCCCTTGCTCCCGGTCTGCGAGTGCTGGCTGTCGATGACAACGATGCCAATGTGACTACATTGAGCATGATCCTGGAAACCTGGGATTGTAACGTTGTCACGGCCATAGATGGCGAGAGCGCCTTGAGAATCGCCAGGGATTTTCAACCCCAGGCCATGATTCTAGACATCGGGCTACCGGATATCAGCGGGTATGAATTGGTAAAGCGGCTGCGAGAAGAACTAGGTAATGAAACGCTCGCCATCGCACTGTCCGGCTACGGTCACGAAGAAGCTAAAGAGACCGCGAAATCTGCTGGATTCGATCACCATTTGACAAAACCGGTAGATCTTGATGCCCTACGTCAGTTACTTTCGCAAGCGAAAGCCAATCCCAAATCCCAATAATTACATTGATAGGGCTAATTGATCTACCAGACATTATCGAAACGACATATCCTTAATCACCCCAAAGGCTAACGTGGAGCGCCTACCGTCCGGTCAGGCGCTGAAGCCGAACATTGTCCACATCATCGCTAGTGCTCTCTCTCCGGCGAACCGCCGGCCGCCTAATCCTGCAGATTCCCGCACCGCGATTTAGGGTTTGGCAACACTGTTGCAAAGCAAACGTCCTCCCCCGTTATAAGGTCTTCTGGAAATGCTATGAAACTGATCGTCTACATCTTGCTAGTCTGGGTTGTTTGTTTACCGATTGCGTTAAACGGTCAAGAGGTTAAGTCCGATTCTCAGACTTCGTTGCGATTGCTCCCCGAGGTCTCCAACAAAATTATTGAGCGGACCAACCAGTTCCGTGGGCAACATGACTTACCTGCTTTAAAGGTTGCCGCTGGCTTGCGTAAAACGGCCCGTGATTTTGCCCAGTTCATGGCTAATAATGACCAATACGGTCATCGGGCTGATGGCAACACACCGGCAGGACGCGCTCGTGAGGCTGGCTATGACTACTGTGCTGTACGAGAAAACATCGCTTACTTTAGCAGCACACGTGATCCTTCCCATGCAAAACTCATTGATACTTTTGTTGAAGGTTGGATCGACTCGCCGGGTCATCGTGAAAACATGCTAGCCCAATTCATTACCGAGACGGGTGTCGCGGTGGCAACCAATGACGGCACGATTTTCTACGCGGTGCAGATGTTCGGGCGTCCGCGATCCGCATTAATCCAAATTCAAGTCGTCAATCAGTCCAGCAAATCCACTGATTTGCTTGTTGAAGCGGCTGATAACGAAGACGAAGTGTCTCTGGAACCTCGGATGCGTCTTCGGATGAAACGGTGCTTTCCGACGACATTATCTTTAACGGCAGCGGATGACTCAGTAGAAGTGAACAACAATGCACAATTTATTATTACTAACGATGGGCTGAAGCGTAAGTCCAGTGGACAACCTTAGCCCCTTTCGACTAACTCGGAATACCATGCGAGACATACAATTACTGGGTCCAGCAGGCGGTTCCCATAACTCTGGCTTGTCTTGAAACAGGGATTGCAACATTATTGGCATAGTGAGCGCCTCGGTATAGGGGCGGCTTCAATGCGCCCCGGTGCAGCTTAGCCCCGCAGATTGATGGAGGAACTCACGTCTTTACAGCCACCCCTGCAATGCAACCCCTTCTTCAACCCCACACTGCGTGGGGCAACGTACGCTCACCATAAATAGTGGTTGGCATGACGCTTGCTAAATTTTTTGACATAAATAATTAAGTCGTTCGCCATGACTGAGCATTTTGCAATTCCTGCAAATGCGCCGGTTTAGTCATCATGACTGGCATAACCATCAAGCAAGCCATAGACGGCGAACAGGCCATTGAAAAAGAATTGGCTTTGAATACGATTTGCCTGGACTTGAAGCTTTCATTAAGCATGATATCAATATGCATGGATAGCGGCGCAGCTTTTGGAATGGGGACGGTGGAGACGCCGTACCGGTCAGCTGGAGGTCAATATGTTGTTAGAAATCGTCCGTTCAACAGGATTGTCCCACTTATCTTATTTTTTAGGCGACGGCAACGAGGCCGCTGTGATCGACCCGCGCCGGGACTACGATATTTATCTGGATATTGCAACGCGCGAGGGCCTGCGCATTACCCGTATCTTTGAAACACACCGTAACGAAGATTATGTCATTGGCTCGCAAGCTTTAGCGTCGGCCACCGGTGCAGAGATTTATCATGGCCGGGCTATTGGTTTTGGTTATGGCAACTCAGTCGGTGACGAAGACAGCTTCGACTTCGGCAATGTTCGGCTGCGCGTGCTAGAGACGCCCGGACATACCTTTGAGAGTATTTCCATCGCGCTTTACGATCAGGCATTCGGGGATGATGCAGTGGCGGTATTCACCGGCGATACCTTGTTTATTGGCGATGTCGGTCGCGCCGACTTTTTCCCGGATCGCGCTCACGAAGTAGCGGGGTTGTTGTACGACAGCATTTTCCAAAAAATACTGCCGCTAGGCGATCAGGCCATTCTCTATCCGGCCCACGGCGCCGGTTCGGTATGCGGCTCTGGTATGGCGTCGCGCGAGTTCTCGACATTGGGTTACGAACGCCGCTTAAATCCGCGTTTACAGCTTGACCGTGATGCCTTCATCACCAGTAAAGTCAACGAGCATCACTACTACATTCCTTATTTCAAACGCATGGAACAGCTTAACCAGGAAGGCGCTGGCGAATTTAACGCGCTGCCACGGCCACGGGCATTGACAGCGGACCAATTAGCCGAGCATCAAAAAGTCGGCGGTTTAGTTCTCGATACCCGCGATCCCGAAGCCATTGCCGGTTCGTTTATACCGGGCAGCTTTGCTATTCCGCTACACATGGTGCCCGCCTTCGCCGGTTGGTATTTGCCGTATGATCGCGACATCGCCCTGCTGTTAAGGCGCGATGACGAAGTCGAGCAGGCGGTGAGGTTGTTGGTGCGGCTTGGTTATGACAGGATCAGCGGTTTTCTCGCCGGTGGCATGATGGCTTGGCAAACCAGTGGTCGCCATTACGACGATGTTACTGCCGTCCATGTCGATACACTGCTGAAGCGGATTAACAGCGGTGCCGACTACACCCTGCTCGATGTCCGTAGCCTCAATGAATTCAAACAGGGTCATCTACCTGACGCGCAACCTATCTATGTCGGCGAACTTGCCGAACGCATTACTGAGGTGTCCAAGACTCGCCCAGTGACCACCTTCTGCGGCAGTGGTCAACGCGCTATCATTGCTGCTGCGCTATTGAAACAGCATGGAATCGAGCAGG
This sequence comes from Candidatus Competibacteraceae bacterium, assembly GCA_036351435.1. Taxonomy (GTDB): domain Bacteria; phylum Pseudomonadota; class Gammaproteobacteria; order Competibacterales; family Competibacteraceae; genus JAAUQA01. The sequence continues at coordinate 15,347 of JAZBPA010000047.1, read as the reverse complement.
TGGAGATCTGTCTTGGCTCTATGCAAGCCTGCAAGGCGGTGGGCTGTTCGGTAATCAACGAACAGGCGGCTTAACTATAGGCCCTGGGTCACCGCGTTGCCGCAGTGACCCGATCTTTGGCAACCTCTCAACATTCACACAGGTTGGTGCTGGAACAGCATCGTCTCGTTTCGTGCGGTTAGCGAGGATTGATTTCATGAGCAATACAGTCAGTGATTTTTTAATGCAACGCCTCTCGGATTGGGGCATTAAACGCCTGTATGGCTTTCCGGGCGATGGCATCAATGGGGTTTACGGTGCCCTCAATCGCGCCATAGATCGCTTTGAGTATGTGCAAGCCCGACATGAAGAAATGACTGCTTTCATGGCCTGCGCTCATGCCAAATTCACCGGTGAAATCGGGGTTTGTTTGGCTACCTCCGGGCCGGGTGCGATTCATTTACTCAACGGTTTATATGACGCCAAATTGGATCATCAACCCGTGGTCGCTATTGTCGGTCAGCAAGCCCGTGCGGCGCTTGGCGGACATTATCAGCAAGAAGTGGATTTGCTATCGCTATTCAAAGATGTTGCCGGCGATTATGTGCATACACTGACTACGCCCAAGCAGGCTCGCCATGTTATCGATCGGGCGTTGCGGATCGCGCAATCCGAACGCACGGTGACTTGTATTATCATACCTAATGACGTGCAAGAACTGGATGCCGTCGAAGAACCCCCGCACGCACATGGCACTATTCACTCAGGCGTTGGCTACAGCGTGCCGCAAGTGGTCCCGCAAGACAGCGACCTACACCACGCCGCGGACGTATTAAACGCCGGGAAGAAAGTTGCCATCTTGGTTGGGGCTGGTGCTTTGGACGCTACCGACGAAGTCATGGCAGTGGCCGAGCGGCTCGGCGCTGGTGTGGCCAAGGCGCTACTGGGAAGAATGGCATTGCCCGACGACTTGCCTTATGTCACTGGTTCCATCGGCTTGCTGGGTACTCGTCCCAGTTGGGATCTGATGACCGACTGTGACACATTGTTTATGATCGGCTCACGCTTTCCCTATTCAGAATTCTTACCCAAGGAAGGTCAAGCTCGCGGCGTACAAATCGATCTCGATCCGACCATGCTCAGTATTCGTTATCCGATGGAAGTGAATCTGACCGGCGACAGCGCGGCTACCCTGCGGGCGCTGCTGCCGCTTTTGGAGGTTAAAACCGATCGTAGCTGGCGCGACGCTATCGAAGCTAATGTGGCGCAGTGGTGGAAGGTACTAGAAGCACGAGCTATGGGCAGCGCAAATCCAATTAACCCACAACGGGTATTTATGGAGCTTTCCAGCCGCTTACCCGACAACTGCATTTTGGCGTCCGACTCAGGTTCGGCTGCCAACTGGTATGCTCGCGATCTAAAAATCCGGCGAGGCATGAAAGGTTCACTGTCTGGCACTTTGGCTAGCATGGGAGCCGGCGTACCCTACGCCATTGCCGCTAAATTCGCTTTTCCCGAACGTACCGTGATTGCCTTGGTCGGAGACGGCGCCATGCAGATGAATGGCAATAGCGAGTTGATTACTATCGCTCATTACTGGCGACAATGGGGCGATCCACGCCTGATTGTGATGGTCTTAAACAACCGCGACCTAAACCAGGTTACTTGGGAGCAACGCGCGATGGCCGGTGATCCCAAGTTCGAAGCGTCGCAAACCGTTCCTGATTTTTCTTATGCGCAGTATGCCGAGCAACTGGGTTTGAAAGGCATCCGCGTTGACGATCCAGAACAACTCGGCACAGCATGGGAGTCGGCGCTGACTGCCGACCGACCGGTAGTCTTGGAGGCTATTACCGATCCGAGCGTGCCACCATTGCCACCTCGCATCAAGTTGGAGCAGGCTAAAGCCTATATCTCTTCCCTGTTACACGGCGATCCGAATAGCAGCGCCATGATTAAATCTTCGGCCAAACAATTGTTCAATAGTTTGCTACCCAATATTGAGAATAATAATTGACGCATTTCATGCTTGCTCAGTTCAGGTCCGTTCCCGGTTTGGCCGGAGAATAGGCGTGTATGTCCACATACACGTCTATTCTCGTTCCGTTGCATTAGTTTCTGACAAGCGAGAGTGGGCGGCCGCTTTCAGACGCAATTTACTAATTGCCCTGTAAATATTACAAAGCGGATTGAAAAATTTGCAAAGTTGGTTTTGGTATCTAGCATTCCTCGATTTTCCCAGCAGCAGAGAGCAGCCCACTGCTAGTCGATCTAATGGCAACTTTATGTTAGGCACTCATTCTCTGGCACCCTTTATGCAAACCCTCAATTTAACTAGGGTTAAATTGAGGGTTTTACTATTATGATTTTGCATAGTCAGTCGCAGGAAAAGACAGTCACGAAGCGTAACGAAAACAATCGACAATCGCCGGATAGTTTCGAGCCTTCACATCATATTGAGCAACGACAAATAACTCAGCCAGCGTTGGAACTGAGCCATGCCGACGAGAGGTCCGACTCAGAGTCTAATCATCGGCTTGATCAACCACAAAACAGGCTCCCACCAATCAGTGTGTCTTTGATCCAGGGCGGTGAACAGCGTATTTCCGGTGAAATCCGCCGAATTGGGTCGCGTGTAATGTTTGTGCAAACCCAAGACCAAGAGCGTTTCCCTGAGAATGCTCATTTGCAGGTGCTATTTCAGCTACCCGGCCAAGCGAAAGAATATCAGCTGTGGGGCCGCGTAATTCAAAACGCTGATGATGGTTTGGAGCTTGTTATGGATGTTTTGGAACCGACGACTCGTGACGGCCTGGAAGCGCTTGAGAAATTTGCCGAACAGGATTGACAGCTAGGAGTTACGCAGCTCACTCCTGAAGATGCCGTGAATACTTTGCTATAGGATTGATGACGGTCGGCCGGACACGGCAGACATCTCTTTCACAAGCGGCGCAAGCCCTGGGTGTGCGTGAACCCTAATAGCTATGCCTGGGGAATGGCGCAACCCTAACTGACGCAAGGTTGGTTATGGAATTTGATCCGTTGCTGTTATCTCGTATTCAGTTCGCCTTCACCATGGCGTTCCACATTTTGTTTCCCGCATTCACTATCGGGTTGGCTAGTTGGCTGGTCATGCTGGAGGCAATTTGGCTGATTACCGGCCGTGAGATGTATCACCACCTGTATAAGTTCTGGATGAAGATTTTTGCCGTGTCATTCGGCATGGGTGTCGTCTCCGGCATCGTCATGAGCTTTCAATTCGGCACCAATTGGAGCCGCTTTTCGGAGACCACGGGCAATATCATCGGCCCGCTGCTTAACTACGAAGTGCTAACAGCTTTCTTTTTAGAAGCCTCTTTTCTTGGAATCATGCTGTTTGGCAGTGAACGAGTCGGTAAGAAATTCCATTTTTTCGCAACGTGTATGGTGGCCCTCGGGGTGTTGATCTCGACGTTTTGGATTATTTCCGCTAATAGCTGGATGCAAACCCCAGCGGGCTATGAGATTCGTGATGGTATTTTCTACCCAGCCAACTGGTGGGAAATCGTGTTCAATCCGTCCTTTCCCTATCGTCTGGCGCATATGGTGTTAGCCGCCTACCTCACGACCTGCTTCGTCATTGGCGGTATTTCGGCCGGATATCTTTTGCAGCAGCGTTTCGTTCCGCAAGCCCGTTTTATGTTGATTATGACAGTGGTTTTTGCCGCTATCGTCGCCCCATCACAACTCTTTTCTGGTGATCTGCACGGCCTCAATGTCCGCGATTATCAACCAGCAAAATTGGCCGCCATGGAAGCGCATTGGGAAACCCGTACGGGCGCGCCGCTCATTTTGTTCGCGTTGCCGGATGCTGAGCAAGAAACCAATCATTTGGAAATTGCTGTTCCCAAGCTAGGTAGTCTCATTCTGACGCATGGTTGGGATGGCGAAGTCCTTGGGCTTAAGACATTTCCTCGCGATGAGCGGCCACCCGTCGCAATCGTATTCTGGTCGTTTCGCATCATGGTAGGTATCGGCATGATCATGTTGTTCGTGGGTTTCTATGGGGTCTATCTCTGGTGGCGTGGTGAATTATTCCATAAACCCTGGTTTTTGAAACTATGCCGATTAATGACACCGGCGGGTTTTATTGCCGTGTTGGCTGGTTGGGGCACGGCCGAAGTGGGCCGCCAGCCATATGTTGTATACGGCTTGATGCGTACTTCGGAGGCATCCACGGTGGTCGCTGGAAGTAGCGTCTTCACCTCGCTGGTGACGTTCTTTTTGGTCTATACAGTGGTCTTCAGTGCGGGCATTTATTACATTCTGCGCCTGATTCAAAATGGTCCCGATACCGTTGCAATTCCAACCACTGCTAAACAGATTAAACAGTTCAAACGGCTGCTGTCGTTACCGGACGATGCGGAGTCCCGTCAATGATAGTGGAACACAGCTTGACGCTGATTTGGTTTGCCATCATCGCTTTCGGCGTTTTCATGTATGTGTTTATGGATGGTTTCGTACTCGGCATCGGTATCTTGTTTGGATTAAAAAGCAGCGAAACCGACCGTGACATCCTGATGAATTCCGTTGCGCCTATTTGGGACGGCAATGAAACCTGGCTGGTATTGGGAGGCGCCGGATTATTCGCAGCCTTTCCGCTGGCTTATGCAGTGGTGCTACCGGCCTTGTATTTGCCTTTGCTGGTGATGTTGATTGCTTTGGTGTTTCGCGGCGTAGCCTTTGAGTTCCGTTTCAAGGCTAAACGGCGTTGGGGTTGGGATCTGGCATTTACATTGGGTTCGCTGCTGGCTACGTTTGCCCAGGGCGTGGCCTTAGGCGCGTTCGTACAGGGCTTCCCGGTGGTGGACCGGCAATTTGCCGGCGGTGCGCTAGATTGGCTAACGCCGTTTAGCCTGATGACCGGTCTGGCATTGATCTTCGGGTATATGTTGCTGGGATCAACTTGGTTAATAATCAAAACCCGGAATAGTCTGCAACGCTGGGCCTATCAACTCACAAAACTACTGTTCATGGTGGTTGTGCTGTTTATGGCACTGGTCAGTTTGTGGGTGCCTTTCCTGGACAATAACATCGCCCAACGCTGGTTTAGCTGGCCTAATATCGCTTATCTATCACCCATGCCGCTGTTAGTGGCGGCCTGCACAGTAGGTTTTTATCGGACCTTGCGTGAGCGCCACGAGATACTGCCGTTCGTGTTGGCTATTGCGCTATTCCTACTGAACTATGTCGGGCTGGCTATCAGCATTTGGCCGAATATCATCCCGCCGGATATATCGATTTGGGAGGCCGCTGCGCCGCCGGAAACGCAATCGTTCATGCTGGTTGGTGTGGTAATTCTTATCCCGATTATTTTGGGCTATACCGCTTATTCCTATTGGATATTCCGCGGCAAGATTAGCCAAGATATGGGCTACCATTGGGCGCAAAACCCGTTATGAACCCAACGACCAAGTCTGACGTGAAAGCATCCCAAGACTCAGAATACCAAAGGTGGCGCGGCCCTTTAGAAGGTATTTTAGGCATACCTTTTAGTGCGGGAAATCGCGTTGATGTATTGCATAACGGCGACGAAATTTTCCCCGCTATGCTGGAGGCGATTACCCAAGCTCGCGAACGGATTGATTTTCTCACTTTCGTTTACTGGAGTGGCGCTATCGCGCAGCGTTTTGCACAAACTCTGGCAGATAAGGCAGCGGATGGAGTCGTCGTCAATGTGCTATTAGATAGCTTTGGTGCCAAAAAAATGTCGGAGGAACAAGTCGATCTGATGCGATCTGCTGGTGTAAACGTCCAGTGGTTCCGTCCGCTGGCTAAGTGGCGGCTCTGGCAGACAGACAATAGAACCCATCGCAAGGTATTGATCGTTGACGGTAAGTTGGGATTTACCGGTGGCGTGGGTATTGCCGCAGAATGGGAGGGTGACGCACGCAATCCTACCGAATGGCGGGACACCCATTTTCGCATCCAAGGCCCCGCCGTTTATGCGCTGCAAGGGGCTTTTTTAGGGAATTGGGCGGAGACTGGCCAACCTGTGCATAAGGCGGGTGATACTACGCGAATGCTGGAACCCCAAGGCGATGTTTGGATACAGCTCATTCGTACCACGGCCTCAATCGGATGGAGTGACATCGCTACCCTGCTGCGGGTGCTTATTGTCGAAGCGCGTCATCACATACGTATTACCACGGCCTACTTTGTGCCTGATGAGGATACCTTGCTGGTATTGTGCGCGGCAGCGGCGCGTGGCGTGACCGTGGAGGTGATGATGCCCGGACCCCATAGCGATGCCCGCATATCACAATTGGCAGGTGAAGATGAATTCAGGCAGTTGCTAGACGCGGGCGTAAGGCTATGGAGTTACCAAAGAACCATGCTGCATACCAAAGTCATCACGGTGGATGGGTTGCTCGCTTGCGTCGGTTCGGCCAATTTCAACCAACGTTCCATGCGCAAAGACGACGAAATTTCCGTCGTTATGTTGAGTAGAGAGATTACCGCTCTATTGGATCGGCATTTCATGGAAGATCAAACCGCTTGTGAACCGATTAGGCCAGAAGATTGGCAAAAACGGGGATGGATTCAGCGTGCCTTGGAAAGCGTGTCCAAACTGATAAAGTCCCAGGTTTAGTCGAGTTGGTTTGTTTTTGGGCGGTGGTTGGCAGTGGAAAAGATTCCATTACCAACCATTCCGCCGAATGCATATCAACGGACAGTCTGGGTACTGTTCCGCATCGCCAGAACTAACATCAGCAACGAGATACCACCAAAAATCAGATCAATTCCCAGCAACAAACCAATCGCCCAGGTGGCGGTACTGGGCCATTCCAACCCAATCAGCAGCCCCACAACCAAACCCAGAATACCACTAAGCAGTAGCCAACCCCAGTGACCCATACCTTTGAGTTGCAAGGCCATCATAATTTTGAATACGCCCTCAATCATAAAAAAAGCGGCTAACACCAATGTCAAAGCCAGAACCCCTTGCAAAGGGTTAGCTACCAGAACAAAGCCAATGAGTAGATTGAGAGCAGCCAATGTCAATTGCAATGAAAACCCACGCCAACGTACTGTCTGAAATGCATGTATGCCGTGCGCTATGCCACTAAACACCAAGAGCCAGCCGATTAATAGTTCGACGGCGAGGGTAGCGGCAAACGGCGCACTAATCGCTATAACACCCAACCCGATTAGCACTATCCCAAGCCCGATAAACCAACCCTTGGACTGTTCAACAACATCCGTTGTATAGGGATTCCAGGATGAGTGATCAATGGTATTACTATTCATCGTTGTCGATCCTTTCGTTAGTTATCGCAGTAGCTCAAAAGCAGGACTTAGCCCACAGACAAGACCCGATTTAATGCATTAAAATGTCTTTGCCGTGGAGGAATTCATTCTCGTTGGGGACCGGCTCACCTGTGAGCATGGCCTGACCTGCTTCGACATAGAACTGAACGGTATTAAAGCCAGCATTGTCCCAGTATTCACCTTGGTGGACTGCCACGCGTATCAGCAAGATAGTGGGATCATCTTGACCATCGGGGAACCAAGCTTTCCAGGTTGGTTTCCAGTTTTCTTTGATGCATTCTCGGTCATGACTGATCGTGGCAGTTCCTGACAAGGATAAAAATTTATTCGTGCTTTGTATGGTCACATTGACTTGAGGTTTATGCAGGACTTCCATAATTATTGCGCTGTCTTCACGAGTCACGAATAAGACACCACCATCATCTTTATGCTCTACTATCACCATGGGGTGTGATCGCAACTCACCGCTGAGAGAGGTTGTCACCACCATAGCAATATCGAAATTGTTTAACAAATCATTAAATTTGGCGGTATTATCGACTGTCATCATTTAATTACCTATGGTGACGCATAAAAGCATGCAGGAGATTTACGATTTCCAATAATCGTGCCACTCTCTGCTCTGTTTTGATTTATCAGATGTTTCACCTGCCTAATCGATTCCGATGGATAACTGCTAGTCAAGCGATTGCTGTTCTTTTGTAAATATTACGGATCAAAACTGTGTTATTAGTCATTATTGCAAGATGCTTGCTCGTTAATCTAGTCGCCCCTGAATAAGGGGGTTTTTCTCCAAGAGTTTGAAGCTATGCGGATTGGCTGAGTAGTAATGAATCTGATCCAGATATTAGTGAGTCATTGAGCGGGGTACGCAGAAATCTTCGGCCGAAGAGCACTAACCACCAAGCACAAAAAAGCCAGCGCAGGAGCTTGCGCAGGTTCTGCCCAACTGCGCAGAGGATGACATTCAAGGCATCGCCGAGTTCGCCGTGGAGGAAGCAGCGGCCCAACTTACCGTCCGTTTTCATATGCCCGATGATCGGTTCAATGGTGTTGCGTCGATTGAGTCGTTTCCGTTGTCTAGCGGTCATGCCCCGTTTCTGCCCGGCGATAAAGACGTGGGTATCGCCGGGGTGCTGGTGACCTTTGTAGCCGCGATCCACATAGGCTTCTTGCGGGGTCTGGTCACAGAGAATACTGACCTGCTCCAGTTGTTCGCTGAGGGTATGGCCGTCATAGGGGTTACCGGTAAAACTACGGGCACCGACCACAAAGGCCTCTTTTACCGTCGTAGCAAAGCTGGCCTTAACCCCGAACTCATAGCGTTTATGCGCTTTACCTTTGCTGATGCACTCGACCTCTGGCGCATGAAGACTGTACAGCTTATTTTTGCTGTGACGGTGTTGCTCCAGCAGTCGGCGGGCGTGTACCAGGACCGCGCGCTGGGTATCGGTTAAGGTGTCCAGCGCAGGCAGCTGGCGCAGGACATCCCGATACACCCGGCCTAGATAGCCCTTGACGGTCTTGACGGCTTTGCGCAGCCGGCGATATTGCTTGGCATGGCCATAGCGCCCGATCCGGGGCAACAACTCGCGGCAGGCTTTACGATACGTTTGGCGCAGGGGAATATCGAGGTCACCGGCTAACTGAACCAGCTGGCGTCTAGCCCCGTCATAGAGTCGGCTGTCGGTCGGGAAGGTGATGTTTTTTTCTTGCACGGTGGTGTCTACCACCACCCGCTTAAGACTGGTTGGGGTGATTACCTGGCTGCGTAATCCGGCTTGGACAGTGGCCGCTAGCAGTTCTTCACAGCCCGCTTCACCGAGCCGCTGACGCCATTTGACCAATGAGGTCGGATGGCACGGAAACCGATGCTGAAAGAACGTTTCCCCACAGAACAGTTGCCAATAAGGCGAGTCCACCCACTGGTCAACTACCGCTTCGTCCGATACCCCGTAGGTGTGTTGCAGGTATAGCAACCCCACCATCAGCCGCACCGGCAGCGCCGGTGCACCCATCTCATCGAAATGGGGATCAATGGCTTGTTCCAGTTGTTGCCAGTCGATCAGTCGCGCTAACCGGCAGAGCTTGTGATCTGGATTGACCAGATCACTGAGGCGTACTTTGAATAGATCGTCTTGCGGGTCTGGGCAGCTGGATTTCGGTTTCATAACAGGCCGTTTCTACAACTTTTTGGGGGTATGGGCCTAAAATAGGTGGGTTTTAGAACTTTATATCCTCTATTTTATCAAATAATTTCAATTAGTTGAAGGTATTTCAGGGCCGACTAATCTATGCGGACAACGCTTGTATAATTATCATAAATAACCTGTGGCATGGCTCTTGCAAAAGAGATCAGAAGTGCGGGCTATTCATTTCCGGTTTATGCTGGGACCTAAACCCATTACAGTACTTCGCTGGAGTTGTTGGTCATTGCGTCAAACCAAGAATCTGAGGCAACAGAGGGCGGGTTTAAACGTTAAGATTCCGACTCTATAGCGCAACCCCTATAAATCGATTCGATTTTAGGGATAAGTTGCGCGATAAATCAAAGAGATATAGCTGAACACTGTGATCAAAACAAAGTGGTTCAGCTATATTTAGAAATACTGGTGACCTTGCGGATGGGGTCATGCAGCCGGAACCGGGAGCAACGCCCCGAGCTTTCGTCAGCAAATATCACTCAGGATTGTATATGCTGAGAACTACGGAACTACGGAACTACGGAACAACGGGAAAGCACTGATTAGTGCCGGGATAAGCTCTGTACAGATTAATAAAGTATTCGCTGAATACGGGGATCCGCCAGTGATCAATAAATTCATTGTGCCAGGATCATGAAATCATACAGGTGATGAGTGTGCGCAGACGGCATTCTCTCAATCAGCACCTCCAACTCAATTCCTGGGAGCTAGTTTTGGAAACTGAGCGCATAAAACAATTGGAACAACTGCTTGCTGTAGGCACGCTGACAGCAGGTACTGCCCACAAACTCAACAATCCTCTCAATGCCATCCTCATGAATGCTGAACTGGGATTGTTGATGCTGAAAAAGTCGGACGGCTTAGACAAACTAAGCCGGATTTTGCGCACCATCGCACAAGAAGCCCAGCATGGAGGTGTCATTACCCGTGAGTTGTCGGAGTTCGCACGGGCGAAGGACTACACACCCAAAGACTTCAGCGAGATGAATGCGATTGTCCACACGGCGCGTAACTTCGCTGGTGTCATGTTGCGCCGGCAGAACGTCGACATCGTATTAAAACTTCATTCGGCACTGCCTAAGATCAACGTCAATCGACTCGCTATGGCGCTGGTGGTGACGCAGTTATTAGTCAACGCAACCGAGAGCCAGGCAAAGACGGTCAACGTCGTCACTGAAGCCGATGAACAAACAATTGCATTGCACGTCATTGATGATGGCGAGGGGATTTCTCCTGATATTGCCGAGCGTGTTTTCGAACCTTTTTTTACCACACGCCAGAGTCAAGGCAGCCCAGGGTTGGGGTTGAGCTTAGTTAAACGGATTGTTGATGACCATCGCGGAACAGTGACACTAAAAGACATCACCTGCGGGACACATTTTATTGTGCGATTGCCTCGGTAAACTGTTGACTCGACAATGTTCGTAGCAAAATTATGGGTATCGTCAATTTACCGACTGAACCGGTAGGCTGCTTGGCCATGAACGATATCAAAGGAAAATACTGATTTAGTGGCAATGGCTTTTCGTATAACTGATTTAAAAAATTATGTGTTTTCTATAAATGCAGGCTATTCAATGACTCATTTAGATTTCTTGGTCATAGGCATTTACTAACAGGCAGGCCTTTAGCAAGGCTGATCTAAGCGAGCGATTTTTCTGGATATCGATGGTGTCCGGAGGCCGATCATAGCAAGAAACCTGGAAACCTTAGCCACTGAACTGAGTTGGGCGAGAAGCCACTTTTACCAATTGCTTAAACAAGTTGCGCATGGAGGATCGATAAATAAGAAACTCTGGATGGAATTGCACGCCAAGATAAAACGGCTGGGTTGGTCGCTCAATGGCTTGAACCACTCCATTGTCTTCTTGCGCTGAGATCTCTAGATTGTCGCCAACCTTGTCAATCGACTGCATATGCATGGAGTTGACACACAGACGGTCCGTGCTTACAAGTTTATAAAATTGCGAATTTTGTTTGATCCTAATTAGTTTACGGTAGAAAATTTTATGTAACAGGCCTTCTGGATATACGAAGTTGTCATAAGCAACTGAGGCATCCAAATGCAAAGTACCTTTATTGATTACATTGACCAGTTGGGCGCCACGACAAATCGCAAAAACAGGAATCTTCTCACGCTCAGCCTTGCGCAACCACGCTATTTCCATTTCGTCTCGTTGATGATCATAGAAATAGTGCTGCTTTGGATCGCTTTGAAATAATCCAGGGAATATATCAGTACCTCCACCAAGTACTAGACCGTCAACTTTTTTTGACTCAACACCTTCAAGTGTTCTTAGAGGAAGCGCCTTCCCGCCACACAGCCAAACACTAAACTTGATAAAAAAGTAAGCGACATGAAATCGCTTGTTTGGAGTTGTGATACCAATAACTGGGCGTTTAGGGTGCGCACTCATGATTAAAATTTTACCTCTCGTGGTAACTCTCCATATCGAATCAACGAACCGAGAATAAACAGTATGCCAAAAGCGGCTTGCGGGTCTTCGCTATTCAAAAGCTCATTACGTGCTGTTTTGCCAATCTCCAGCTTTTGTTTAAAACGTTGCACCTTTTTTTTCATATTCAAGGTTTCGCCCAGATATTCTGCTATAAATGAACTGTATTCCTTAATACTTTCCAATACTTCGCCATCTTCAAGTTTTGCTAATGCTAACTGGCCTTTTTTCTTAATTTCAGCGAAATCTTCGTCAGAATTGATGGATTCTTTGATCACGGAAAATAGCCAAATGTAAGCCATTTTGGTACGCGTGCCTATTTTGGCATCGCCAGCAGGTTCAATGTGACCGTTGACAATGAGTTGGTAGAGAAGCCGAGGATAATCGATACCTGACTCTACGGATTGAAAGAGCCCACCCCAAAACCGCGTGTTGACTTCAATCAATGCTGGGGTACTGTGTTCACACCCATCCCACATAAAATCAAACTCAGCGACACCATTCCATTTTAGTGGCTTCATTAAACTTGCGGCAATTTCGGCAAAGGGTTCACCGGGGACCGTCTCACGCACAATTCCCGCTCCCGACTCAGCGGGAAAACGATGCAGATTGTAGTAAGCCATGCTGGCTTTTAGTTCACCATGATCAAAAAGAGCCGTGAAACAATAATCCTTACCATCGGCGAAGGATTGAACTAAAGATTTCTGTTTGAACTTGCTAAGGTTTTCTATCCAGTAAGCAAGGAGTTCCTCTTCGTTATTGACTTTATGAATACCGCGTCCGGCTGTTTGGTTATAAGGTTTAATGACGACAGGAAAGGAAACTTCAGGAATTATTTCCTTTAATGCGGTTTCGTCCTCGGGCAGCCACGTTCGGGGTACGGCAATGTCCAACTGCTCAGTAGTTCTGGCAAAGTTATCTTTTGGATTGAGTTTGGAGATGGCTTGGTAATCGGGTGCGGCTACTTTGATATGAGGTTCAAAAAGATGTTTATGTTTGGCAAATCGTTTTGTATCTTTATAAATTGGCATCAACACATAAGGTTGGTCATCTGGCGGTTTGCGTTTAATAACCTCTTTGACCATGGCCTCCAGAAAGGCTGTTTCGTCTTTCTCGGGATCAGGATAAATAAAATGCTCTTTAACGTATTTTGAGAACGATAGTATCGTGAAATCTATACTATCGCAGCCAATGACTTCAATGCCTCTTTGGCCTAATGAATGTGCTGCAACTAGCGCCATTACACTGCGCCCATAAGGAATAATGACTCGCCCAGAATCCAAGCATTGGTCAGTAGACATAATCTGCAACCCATATTTCTTCCAGTAAAATCGAACCCATCTTGATTAGCCAAGATGGGTTCAAATGGAGTTATTTGGTCAAGCTGGTTCTGAGTAATCCCGGTTAATACTGGGATCATGCTCTTTGGCTTTTTCCTCGCCAGCCTTTTCGGCAGTCGTCAATCGTTCTCTTTCTTGTTCGGACACATCCCGCGTAGTTTCTTCTTGTTCTTGAACCTGTCCTGAATCAACAAAATCTTGAGTTGATTCATTGTAATGACGGGCTGCCTCATGATCGCCTTCACCCTTAACCTGTTTATCTGTTGTAGCCATATTGCACCTCACAAGATTTTCGCATTCACGAAAAAGAATTACGGAAGACGCAAAAGGCTTTGCAACTATAATGCCACAACAAAGAAGCCGCTCTTATCTAACGTTTATGGCTTTGTTTAGAAAATGTTACGGCTGGCAATGCGATATTTTGTAATTATTTCAAAAAATATTGAAAAAATTACAATTATCAGTTTTTGCGGCAATGTAGTTATAGATATTTCTTCCCTTTATTGACAAGTGGGCTATTTTTTCCCGACAGCATCCCTGCATGGCATTGCTATTGCTTCATATGATTACCTCATTCCCAACCGATCGAGGAGGTATTGATGAGTAGTGTAATTGAGCAATCCATTGAAGTTGAGGTTCCCGTGTCTACTGCTTACAACCAGTGGACTCAATTTGAAGAATTCCCCCGCTTTATGGAAGGTATTGAGGAAGTCAAACAGTTAGGCGATAAGGAAATGCAGTGGCGTGCCAAGATCGGCGGCAAGACCGAAGAGTGGTTGGCGCATGTCACTGAGCAAGTGCCGGATATGCGGGTGGCTTGGCGCTCTGATTTGGGCACGCATAACGCGGGCGTAGTGACCTTCCACCGTATTTCCGATGCGACCACCCGGATTATGTTGCAGCTGGAATACGATCCGCAAGGATTCGTTGAAAATGTCGGTGACTTTGTCGGCGTTACCGAGCGTCGTGTGAAAGGCGATCTGGAGCGTTTCAAAAGGTTTATTGAAGACCGCGGTGTGGAGACCGGTGCTTGGCGCGGCGAAGTGTCTCGTCCTGAAACCGCGCATTAAGTGATGAGGTGGCAAAGTGATGAACGAGTTCATCTTACGCCAGCCGGACTCGCATCATTTGCTAGCAGTGTCACATTGCAAAAAAGTTGCAAAGGGTCCGGGCTAATCCGGGCCTTTTTCTGTTCGGATAATGAAAAATGTAAAGCTAATCGGCTACCCGTGAGTAAATAGTCTAGTGTCCAAAATCATAAAAATAACAATCGTAATTTTGGCGATCATGTTCGTCGCTGGAGCGTTTGGCTATTTTCGGGACGATTTGTGGTCACTGTTACCCGGCACGGATACAGCGGCGAGGGGTGGCGAGCAGCAGCCACAACGACCGCCGGCGCCAGTTGATGTAACTACAGTGCGACGCGGTGAAATAAAAGTCACCACAGAAAGCGTAGGCACATTGCAAGCGCGCGAACAAGTCAGTCTAACCAGCCAAGTCACTGGCTTGGTGCAAGCCATCCACTTCACCGAAGGCCAACGAGTGGAGCAGGGACAAATGCTGATGGAATTGGATGACGCACAAGAACAGGCCCAATTGGCGGAAGCAGTCGCCGTCCGTGAAGAGGCTAACCGCCAGTATCAGCGTGGACTTGAGTTGAGGGGTTCCGGTTTGATTACGCCGGCGAAACTTGATGAGTTGGAAGCGGCTTATGAAACAGCCGCAGCGGGTGTCCGCGTGGCCGAGGCGCGTCTGCAAAACCATTCGATTAAAGCGCCATTTAGCGGACTTATTGGATTACGGCAGATCAGTCGTGGCGCATTGCTGACCCCGGGAACCGTTATCGCGGATTTGTACACCACCGATCCCCTGGATTTATCGTTTGGGGTGCGCTCTGCGTTTTTGCCGCAACTGAAACCCGGCCTGACTGTAATAGCACGCGCGGCTGGGCTTAACGGAAAAGTTTTTCAAGGTAGCGTGAGCCTTATCGATACCGATATTGATCCGCGAACACACAATATTAAAGTAGAAGCTGAGCTACCTAATCCAGAGGGTTT